>NZ_JAAQWS010000011.1:0-214347 GCF_012985645.1 Pseudomonas sp. WS 5410
AGGCGCCCCGTTAAACCACGCTGGCCGTCATCCGATATTGATTTGGGGGGTAACCCGGCAGGACGCCGGGTTAGCCGCGCTGGGCCATGGATGGCCCATCGCGGCGGCCTCCCAAATCAATGTCGGATGGCGGGCACACCGAGCCTAGGCGAGGTGCCGAGTGGTGGGGCAAGAGCCTTTTTGGTTACTTTTGGGGCTCTTTTCCAAAAGTGACCCGCTGTAAGAGCGGAACCAATAGCCGCCATGACCGCAGCAACGGATATGTACACAACCCCAGAAAAGAGTTGTGTAGATCCCTGTACCTAAGGCCATCGCGGGCAAGCCCGCTCCCACACAAGCCCCACAATGGCGTAATGTCATGTCCGAAGATTATTGCGCGTCGAACGCCTGCCCATTGATCCCCGAGCTGTCCGGGCCCATCAGGTACAGGTACACCGGCATGATCTCTTCCGGCAGCGGGTTGTTGGCCGGGTTTTCCCCAGGGTAAGCCTGGGCACGCATGCTGGTCCGGGTAGCGCCGGGGTTGATGCTGTTGGCGCGCACTGCCGCCACGGTGTCGAGTTCGTCGGCCAGGGTCTGCATCAGGCCTTCGGTGGCGAACTTCGACACGCCATAGGCGCCCCAGTAGGCCCGGCCCTTGCGCCCGACGCTGCTTGAGGTGAACACCACCGAAGCATCCTGGGACAGCTTGAGCAGGGGCAGCAGGGTGGCGGTCAGCATAAACATGGCGTTGACGTTGATATGCATGACGCGCATGAAGTTCTCGCCCGACAGTTGTTCGATCGGCGTGCGCGGACCAATGATCGAGGCGTTGTGCAGCAGCCCGTCGAGATGGCCGAATTCTTTTTCGATCATCGCCGCCAGCTCGTCGTATTGATGGGGCAGGGCGGTTTCCAGGTTGAACGGGATCACCACCGGCTGCGGGTGGCCGGCGGCTTCGATTTCATCGTAGACCTGGGCCAGGTTGGCCTCGGTCTTGCCCAGCAACAGCACGGTGGCACCGTGGGCGGCGTAGGTCTTGGCCGCCGCTGCACCAATCCCGCGGCCGGCGCCGGTGACCAGGATGACCCGGTCCTTGAGCAATTCTGGGCGTGCGGAGTAATCAAACATAATCGACCTCAACAAAAATTCAGTCTGAATGTGGGGCGGGCTTGCTCGCGATAGCGCAGTGTCAGTCAATAAAGCGGCAGCTGATTCACCGCTATCGCTGGCAAGCCAGCTCCCACATTGATCTCAGTGTTTCAGTGTCAGCAGCTGCAGAGTGCGCTATCGAGCACCTTGCGCAGCTCCAGCGGGTGATCGACCACAACGTCGGCGCCCCAGTTGCGGGCGTTGTCGTCGGGGTGGATATAACCATAGGTGACGGCGGCGGTACGGGTCCCGGCGTCGCGGCCCGATTCGATATCCCGTAGGTCGTCGCCTACGAACAGCACGCTGGCCGGGTCCAGGTCGAGCATCTTGCAGGCCAGGATCAGCGGCTCCGGGTCGGGTTTGCTGTTTTTTACGTGGTCCGGGCAGATCAGCAGCGCCGAGCGCTGGGCCAGGCCCAGTTGCTCCATGATCGGCTCGGCAAAGCGCAATGGCTTGTTGGTCACCACGCCCCAGATCAGCTTGGAGCGCTCGATGTCTTCCAGCAGTTCGGCCATGCCATCAAACAGCTTGCTATGGATCGCGCAGCCCTTGACGTAGCGTTCGAGGAACTCCAGGCGCAGCTCTTCAAAGCCTGGGGACTCCGGGTCCATGGAAAACGTCACGGCGACCATGGCCCGGGCGCCGCCGGAAATTTCATCGCGGATATGCTGGTCGTTGATCGGCGCAAGCCCGCGCTCGGTGCGCATGGCCTGGCAGATGGCGATAAAGTCCGGCGCGGTATCGAGCAGCGTACCGTCCATGTCGAAAAGAACCGCTTTCAACTTCACAGGCTTATTCCTCTCGCAGGGTCTGGATCATGTAGTTGACGTCGACGTCGCTGGCCAGCTTGTAGTGCTTGGTCAGGGGGTTGTAGGTCAGGCCGATGATGTCCTTGACGGTCAGCCCGGCCTGACGGCTCCAGGCACCCAGCTCGGAAGGACGGATAAACTTCTTGAAGTCATGGGTGCCGCGCGGCAGCAGCTTCATGATGTATTCGGCACCGATGATCGCGAACAGGTAGGCCTTCGGGTTGCGGTTGATGGTGGAGAAGAACACCTGGCCGCCGGGCTTGACCATTCGGAAGCAGGCACGGATCACCGACGATGGGTCGGGCACGTGCTCCAGCATCTCCAGGCAGGTCACCACGTCGAACTGCTCGGGCATTTCTTCGGCCAGGGCTTCGGCGGTGATCTGCCGGTATTCGACGCTCACGCCCGACTCCAGTTGATGCAGTTGGGCCACGGCCAGGGGCGCTTCGCCCATGTCGATACCCATCACCGTGGCACCGCGCTGGGCCATGGCTTCGCTGAGAATGCCGCCACCGCAGCCCACGTCGAGGACTTTCTTGCCGGCCAGGTTGACCCGCTCGTCGATCCAGTTGACCCGCAGCGGGTTGATGTCGTGCAGGGGCTTGAACTCGCTTTCGCGGTCCCACCAGCGATGGGCCAGGGCTTCGAATTTGGCGATTTCGGCGTGGTCGACGTTACTCATGGGTAGTCCTCTAAATCCGATAAAACGTTTTGCCTGGCCAGGAATTTCGATCCGGGGCCGGCGTTATTCGTGGTGTCCGCTGATGCGCCGGCCCCAGGCAATGGCCGTGGCGCTCAGCTGTTGTTCATCCATGCGCGTCAGTTGCCGGTCGTCGAGCAGTTGCTTGCCGCCGACCCAAAGGTGTTTCACACAATCGCGCCCAGTGGCATATATAAGCTGTGACACCGGATCGTAGATCGGTTGCTGGGCCAGGCCCGAGAGGTCGAAGGCCACGATATCTGCAGCCTTGCCCACTTCCAGCGAGCCGATTTCCGTTTCCAGGCCCATGGCCCGTGCGCCGTTGAGGGTGGCCATGCGCAGCGCGCGATGGGCATCCAGGGCGCTGGCCGAGCCGGCGACGGCCTTGGCCAGTAGCGCGGCGGTGCGGGTTTCGCCCAGCAGGTCGAGGTCATTGTTGCTTGCCGCGCCGTCGGTGCCTACTGCCACATTGACGCCGGCCTGCCACAGGCGTTCCACCGGGCAGAAGCCACTGGCCAGTTTCAGGTTGGATTCCGGGCAATGGATCACACTGCTGTTGCTTTCTACCAGCAACGCCAGGTCTTCTTCGCTGATTTGGGTCATATGAACGGCCTGCAAGCGTGGGCCGAGCAAGCCCAGGCGTGCAAGGCGGGCCAGGGGCCGCTCGCCGTACTGTTCGACGGACTGCTGCACTTCACCGGCGGTTTCGTGGACGTGCATATGAATCGCGGCGTCCAGTTCCTCGGCGATGACCCGGACTTTTTCCAGGTTTACATCGCTGACGGTGTAGGGCGCATGGGGGCCAAAGGCGATTTTGATCCGCGGGTGATGCTTGAGGTCGCCAAACAACTCCACGCCCTGGCGGATTGCCTCGTCGGCAGTGGCCGCGCCGGGGATCGGGAAGTCGAGGATCGGAATCGCAATCTGCGCACGCATGCCACTGTTATGCACGCGCTCGCTGGCGACCTTGGGGAAGAAGTACATGTCCGAGAAGCAACTGATGCCGCCTTTGATTTGCTCGGCAATTGCCAGGTCGGTGCCGTCGCGCACGAAGGCCTCGTCGACCCACTTGGCTTCGGCCGGCCAGATATGCTGTTGCAGCCAGGTCATCAGCGGCAGGTCGTCGGCCAGGCCGCGAAACAGGCTCATGGCCGCGTGGCCGTGGGCATTCACCAGGCCAGGGCTCAGTAGCACCCCCGGCAGCTCGCGCACTTCATGGGCCGCCAGCTTCAGCGCCTGGTCGCGCGGGCCGATAAACGCGATGCGCCCATCGCGAATGCCCAGGCCATGTGCCTTGAGCACCACGCCCGCAGGTTCGACCGGTACCAGCCAGCTTGGCAGCAGCAATAAGTCGAGCGGGGCGGCAGGTGGTGTCATAGCGAGCATCGTCCGGGGCGGTTATATAAAGAGGGCGAAGTATACCCGAGCGCCCTGGCGGGCGGATCGCTATAATCGGCGGCTTTTGTTGATGAGTACGGGGTGATGGATGCGCGATCGACTGTTGGCAGCAGAGAAAGTGAAGGCCATAGAGTGGCGTGATGGCGCACTGCACCTGCTCGATCAGCGTGCGCTGCCATCCCGGGAAAGCTGGGTGACATGCGCGACGGTCGACGAGGTGGCTGCAGCCATTCGCGCGATGGTGGTGCGCGGCGCGCCGGCGATCGGCATCAGTGCCGCCTACGGCCTGGTGCTCGCCGCCCGCGAGCGCATCGCCGAGGGCGGTGACTGGCAGGCGTCGTGGGAAGAAGACTACGCGCTGCTGGCCGACTCCAGGCCCACCGCGTCGAACCTGTTCTGGGCCCTCAAGCGCATGCGCGACCGCCTCGACCGCCTCAAGAACCACGCCGACCCATTGGCGGTGCTGGAGGCCGAAGCCATCGCGATCCATGAAAGTGACCGCGAAGCCAACCTGACCATGGCGCAACTGGGCGTCGAGTTGATCCGCAAGCACCAGGGCAATGCTCAGGCCATCCTGACCCATGGCAACGCGGGGGCATTGGCCACCGGCGGTGTGGGTACTGCGCTCGGGGTAATCCGTGCGGCGTTTCTGGAAGGCATGGTCGAGCAGGTTTATGCCAACGAAACTCGCCCCTGGCTGCAAGGCTCGCGGCTGACCGCCTGGGAATTGGCGGGCGAGGGTATCCCGGTCACGGTGAATGCCGACTCGGCCGGCGCACATATCCTCAAGACCAAGGGCGTGACCTGGGTGATTGTCGGCGCCGACTGCATCGCGGCCAATGGCGATGTGATCAGCAAGATCGGCACCTACCAGTTGGCGGTGTGTGCCATGCACCACGGCGTGCGCTTCATGGTGGTGGCATCCAGCTCTACCCTGGACTTGATGATGGCTACTGGCGATGACGTCGCCCTCGAAGAGCGGGATGCCGGCGAGTTGCTGGAAGTCGCCGGGCAGCGCTTTGCCGCCGATGTAGCGGCTTTTAACCCGGTATTTGACGTGACCCCGGCCGACTTGATTGACGTGATCGTGACTGAAAAAGGCATCGTCGAGCGCCCGGATACGGCCAAATTGGCAAAGTTGATGTGCCGCAAGCGTCTGCATTGAGGCGGTCAGTAGTACAAGTGTAAGGCCGTCTGGGCGAGGGGTTCTCGCAGGATGGTGATCAATGTCACGGCATTTCTGAGTGTGGGCGTCAGCGTCCGCGAGCATGACGATGTGGCCGTGGCCTATGATCACCTTCGGGGCACCTATTCATGTCTACCGTTACATCTGCTTCCATGCCTGACCCGCTCATTGACGACCGTGAGTTGATGGGCGTCCTTCCAGTGCCCAGCCGGGACTGGCATCTGCAACAGCTGCAAGCCGAGAGTGCATTCTGCGAACGCCTGGTGCGGCACCAGCCGTCGCTGGCGCGCATCAGTGGCGAAGCGTTCCAGCAGGCGCTTGATCGCCAATTTCCCGAGCTGGAAATCGACCCTGATACGGTGTGGCTGCTGGAGGAGCTGCCATCCGGTGTCACGCCGCGTTCGATGACCCAGGCGATGCAGGAGGCCCTGGTGTCAGGCGCGGCCCCGCTCGACTCATCCATAAACGGTTTTTCTGCGATCAACCCTGCAACGGGCCACCAGAGCCTGCTCGATATTGATCCTGAAACGTTCGTCGAGGTGCTCAATCAGCACCTTCAGGGGCTGTTCGAGCATTTCCGCCAGCACCTGGACTGGTTCTGGTACAACCCTGTTCGCCAAGGCAATGAGTTGACCTCGCGTGACACCTGGCTGCGTTATCGCCAGGGTGAACTGGCGGCAGAAGCGGCGTTACGCAGGGCCGATAACCTGGCGGATCCGACGGTTGGGCTCACGGCCGATGGCTGGGCCCTGGCGCGCAGCCTGCTTGCCGAGCAGTCCCAGCCTGCGAGCGACCCGCCCAAGGTGGCAATGTTTCGCCTGGTGCTTAGAGGCGCAGGCCAGGATATCAATCTGTCGGCTGCGTTTGTGTTGGCGTGGCGGGGAGGGCTGACCAAAAGTCGGCCGGTGCTGCTTTATACCCCGCAGCGCGGCCTGGAGGAGTTTGCCAGCGACTCTGCGATATTGGCCGCTCTCAGCTTGCGGCAGGCAATCGCGGGGGAGCGCGATGAAATCCTCGTAAACCTTGCGCAGCCTGAGCGCGAGCAAGTGCTTGCCTTGCGCCGGGAGCGGCGCGCGTATTGGGGGCTGGTGGGGATGCTCCCGGATGCCCGGGGTTCTCTGCTGGGGCAGGTCCTGGACGAGCAACTGGCCCAGCAACGGGTCAATGCGCGCGCCGCTTTTTTGCCCGTCCGGTCGGGGATTGATACCCGGGTTGCGCAGGTGCTGGCGCTGCCCACAGGCTTGCCGGGGGACCTGCTCCGGCGCCCGCTTCGCCCTGATACGTTGCCGGTGGTGCCCTCTGCTGGCATTGCCGTGGGCGACCAGCAACAGAACCTGATACGGCAGATAAACAAGCTAAACCGTTTGACGGGGCAATTGCTTGCGGGCGCGCCCGGGTTTGATGGGTTTTTCCAACAGCAGTTGAAAACACTGTTCCCCAGCTTCAGCGGGAAGATCAGCCCCTTGCAGATCTATTTCACCCGTTCTCGAACCGATGGGCAGCCATATGCGTCCCAGACGCTGGAATCGCTGCTCGATACGCTATGGGAGGGCGGTGGTACTGACGACTATGCGGACGGCGCGTTTTACGTAGAACCCAATACCCTGGATGAAGGTTACAGGCTGCAGCAGGTCGGCACGCCGAGCAGCCTGGTGATGACGCTGAAACAACAATTTGCCGGGCTGCTGGGCGAATTTTGGAGTACGGCTCAGCGCGACCAGGGCGCGCCCGTCGATTTGCTGACGCGGGTGCGCAAGCAAATACTGGCGACCGAATCGGCCTTGCGCACGATGGATGGCACTTTGACCTCGTCCCATCGGCAACTGATTGACGAGGTATTGAAATACCCCACTGCTGTCGCCCGCGAGCTGGCGTTTCCCCTTGCGCAACGCCCCCGAATCTACAGTCTGACCTTGACCGGCGGGGAGCGATTTGCCACGGCGTTTATGCTTAGCCCGGACAGTGTCAGCCCGCCCAGCGGGCCGCTGGTGTTGTGGACGGTTGCCCAGGGATTTGAGGCATTTTCGAGCCTGGGCAGCCTTAATGCCGAGGTGGGGCGGCGCCTTGACGAGGGTGCGCCCGAAGGTCTCCTGTTGGCCGGTAGCCTGCCAGCCGATGTGCGTGGCCAGCAAACCGGCCGTTGGACGGGGCGGCTTGCGCTCGTCCCGGAGGTAATAGAAGGCGATTTTGTCGCCCACGGGGTTGAAGCCTTGCTGAGCAAACAGCAGCGAGATCTGCGCCTGGTACTTGAGGCTGATAATCGCCTGCGCCCTGGAACGGTGGACAGAGTCATTGACCTGGCACCCCAGTTGGATACGGCGCCAGCTTTTGTAGTGCGTAACCTGTTGTTGGAAGAACAGGCCGCGCCGGGTTGGCAAAAGGCGTTGGCGGCAACGGATCGGGAGCGCTTGCAGGAGGCGGCGCTGGTCGCGCAGGAAAAAAACCAGGCTCTGGCAGCGTTGCTTGAGGGCCTCGAGTCGTTGCACGGATATGCCAGGCAGAAGCTCAGAGGCAGGCTGCGAGATTTTTTGGAGGCGCGTGGTTTGCCCGGTTCTGCGGTGGAGCAGATCGATCCGGACAAGATCATCGTCGTGCGCACCGAGGCTGTTCGGGTTACCTATGTGTCCCAGCCGGGCGTGACGCCGCCTGTTGAAAGCGTGTACGTCGAACGTATGGGCTTGACTGAGTTGACCCTCAAGAACCTCAAGCCGTGGGAAGGGAGCATCGCCTGGACGTCGAGGGTCAGTATCGAGGCGTCCCTGACGTATGCCGACGGGCGACGCGTGTTCGACGTGCGTGGCGAGGCGCTTAGGCTGTCGCGCGAGACGATTGAGCGCTGGGTAAAAGAAATCGATGCCGGTCATCATTATTGCGAGGATGTTCTAAAGAAAACATTCGCGCCGCCTGCCACCTCGGCGGAGGCCGAGCGGCTGGCACAGGCATGGATGGCGGGCCAGGCTGCCACGTTGGAGTATGCAGCCCAGTCGGCACGGCTCAATCCAGCCATCTATAAAACGGTATTAACGGCTGACCCTGCGAAAAAACGTGCGCAGCAATGGGTGGAGGCGGTGCTGGCGGCATGGGCGCCCGCTGCTCGGCCTCGGGTGGAGGGGGGGGCGGTCGTGGCAAATATCCTGATGTTAGGGGTGCCTGACGCCGAGCCTGAGCGCGGGGGGAGCCAGTGGGTGCAGGGGTTGGTCGTGATCTCGACCGCAGAAGATGCCGAGCGGGTGCTTTATGCACCCAATGCGCCCGACGGCCTGGACTTGCGGGAGTTGGCCGGAGATAGCGAGCTGATAGCATTGCTCGGCAGGCCGCAGTGGCGGGCCTATCTTCTGGAGCGACTGTGCGTAAAGTCCCAGCAAGTGATTGAAAGCCTGGTCTCGTCGGGTTTGAAATATCAGCTTTTCGCCGAGGGCCTGGCGACTTTTTTCCTCAGTGGCGTGAAGCCACTGGAGCGTCTGCCGCCCTTGAATGTGCAGTTGGTGCCTTGTCGATCGTCCCTGCTGCAAGCCCTGTACTACTTGCAGGTTTTTCGCTTGGTAGAGCTTGCGCAGCGCGGTGCCAATACGAATGCGCAAGTCAGTCGTCAATCGACCTTCAATAAGTTGATGTTTGGGGTAGAGGTGGCAGGGATGCTGCTGGATATGCTGCCCTGGGGGCTTCATTGGGGCTCTTCGATCCCACGGCTCTGGAGCCGGTTGGCGCACTCTGCGGTGGGTAATTTTCGGGCGCGCGGTCAGGCTATTCCGGGGCTGGTTCTGCGTGATGGGCCTGGTGGATGGCGTCTGAGTATGGATGCTGTAATTGAGGGGGGCGAGGTGCTCGGTGTCAGGCCCCTGGCGATCCGCAGTCCGTTTTTCAGCCCGCCGGCAGTGCCTGCGCGGTCCCTTCTACAGGCGTCGCGCCCGCCAACGCCAGCCTCGCTCATCCCCGAGGCGTGGAAGGCCAGTGCCGTGCCTCGCGACGAAGCGGTCGTGTTGCTCCGAGGTTTGGAACCTAATGCCAAGGGTATTTACCGCACCCAGGCGGGTGAGTATTTGATTCGCCCGGTGGATAGGCAGGGCAATGCAGTGGTATTGCGCATAAAAAGCGATTTCAAGCTCTATGGCGAAGGCGGTTTGACCGTACAGGTCATTGATGCCCAGCGGCGCACCGAGGTGGGTTTTCTGCGCTCCGGCAGGTCTGGGCACTGGCACTCGATCGGGGTCAGGGGCGCGGGGAAATCCGGCTCGAAACTCTCGATGGAATTGCCTGTGGAGGAGTATCTGACAACAGATCAATACAGATTCAACAGCCACGGTTTCCACGGTTTACCTGCTTCAACGGTCGATTACTATGACGCCTGGTTTGTTCGGGATCGTCGGCGATTCTTCGAGACGGTGCAGATACCTCCTCGGCCCGAGGCGCTTTCTCTGGGGGCGTCGGCCACGGTGGATGATCTGATTCGCGGGTGGCCGGAATCGGTGCAAGGTTTGGTGCTGGGGGAAAACCATGCGGAAAAAGCCAGTGTCACGTTTCTGACCGATAAGATGCAGGCGCTTTATGATCGCGGCTTTCGCACGCTGTACATCGAGGGTAGCCATGCCACCGGGTCGCCCATGCTATTGGTTTCGCCCGGTTCGGTGAGTGCGCGCAGCGTGGTGTCAAGGAGGGCCCAGGCCTGTGGCCTGAGGGTGCGTGGGCTGGATGATGACTATTTGACGCTGCGCAGGGATCGCTACACCGGCAGGCCTTCGATTGATATGTCGAGCCGGATTGAAGACATGAATTACTTCGCTGTTCGTCAGATTCAGGCTTATCACCCAGAAGACGGCGGCCGATGGATCGCGTGGGTTGGAGCAGCCCACATGAATACCACCGACGGCGTGCCGGGAATTGCCGAGCTTACCGGGGGGATTGGCGTGCGCATCAGCGACGCCAGCGCCGGGCAGCCCACGGTTCTCAGGGCGCCGGGCAGGCGCGGATGGTTTTCAGGGGCGGCTGCGCCGGATGTGGAAATTGAGTTGGATGTCACCCATTCTCCTGCGCGTCGGCCTGAAGGGCCTGGCAATTTATAGGCCTATTGGCGTTTGCGCGGCGAAATACAGCCAATTGCGGGCTCAATTGCGAGGCCGTTGGGTCTCTGAGCGCCTCTCGGCTCCATTCAGCCTGTCACTGGTCAACTAACTACACTCCATGCGCATCAGGGGGATAGGTGCGTGGCGGCGATTGTGATAACATTCGGCGGTTTCCAGGGTCGCCCCGAGGGGCTACCTATAACGTGCAGATCCGTGTCATAACTCGTTGATTTGTCGTAAGTCGTTGTCAGGCACTTTGTCGGCAGCGGCGAGCTTCGTTCGTCTCATATGGACGCGACGAGGTTTCACCCGAAAAAGGAATCAGGCTTCTCATGGGCGAACTGGCCAAAGAAATCCTCCCGGTCAATATCGAAGACGAGCTGAAACAGTCCTACCTCGACTACGCAATGAGCGTAATTGTCGGGCGGGCACTGCCTGATGCGCGCGATGGCTTGAAGCCCGTGCACCGGCGTGTGCTGTTCGCGATGAGCGAGCTGGGTAACGACTGGAACAAGCCGTACAAGAAATCTGCCCGTGTTGTCGGTGACGTGATCGGTAAGTATCACCCTCACGGCGACATTGCGGTGTACGACACCATCGTACGGATGGCCCAGCCATTCTCCCTGCGCTACCTGCTGGTAGACGGCCAGGGCAACTTCGGTTCGGTGGACGGCGACAACGCCGCAGCCATGCGATACACCGAAGTACGCATGACCAAGCTGGCGCACGAGCTGCTGGCCGACCTGCATAAAGAAACCGTGGACTGGGTGCCGAACTACGACGGCACCGAAATGATCCCGGCGGTCATGCCGACCCGTATTCCCAACCTGTTGGTCAACGGCTCCAGCGGTATCGCCGTGGGCATGGCCACCAACATCCCGCCACACAACCTCGGTGAAGTCATCGACGGTTGCCTGGCGCTTATCGACAACCCTGAGCTGACCGTCGATGAGCTGATGCAGTACATCCCCGGCCCGGACTTCCCGACCGCCGCAATCATCAACGGTCGCGCCGGCATCATCGAAGCCTATCGTACCGGTCGTGGCCGCATCTATATGCGCGCCCGTTCGATGATCGAAGACATCGACAAGGTCGGTGGCCGCCAGCAGATCGTCATCACCGAGCTGCCTTACCAGTTGAACAAGGCGCGTCTGATCGAGAAGATCGCCGAGCTGGTTAAAGAGAAGAAACTCGAAGGCATCACTGAACTGCGCGACGAGTCTGACAAAGACGGTATGCGCGTGGTGATCGAGCTGCGTCGTGGCGAAGTGCCTGAGGTGATCCTCAACAACCTCTACGCCCAGACCCAGCTGCAAAGCGTGTTTGGTATCAACGTCGTGGCCCTGATCGACGGTCGCCCGCGCATCCTGAACCTCAAGGATCTGCTGGAAGCCTTCGTCCGTCACCGTCGCGAAGTGGTTACTCGCCGTACCGTGTTCGAACTGCGCAAGGCCCGTGAACGTGGGCACATCCTGGAAGGCCAGGCGGTTGCGCTGTCGAACATCGACCCGGTCATCGCCCTGATCAAGGCTTCGCCGACGCCGTCGGAAGCCAAGGAAGCACTGATCAAGATGCCTTGGGAATCCAGCGCGGTAGTAGCGATGGTTGAACGTGCCGGTGCCGATTCGTGCCGTCCGGAGACCCTGGACCCGCAATACGGCCTGCGCGATGGCAAGTACTTCCTGTCGCCGGAACAGGCCCAGGCTATCCTGGAACTGCGCCTGCACCGCCTGACCGGCCTGGAGCATGAAAAGCTGCTGGCCGAGTACCAGGAAATCCTCAACCAGATCGGCGAGCTGATCCGCATCCTCAACAGCGCCGTGCGCCTGATGGAAGTGATCCGCGAAGAGCTGGAAGTGATCCGCGCCGAGTACGGCGACGTGCGCCGCACTGAAATCCTTGATGCGCGCCTCGACCTGACCCTGGGTGACATGATCCCGGAAGAAGAGCGCGTGGTGACCATTTCCCACGGTGGCTACGCCAAGACCCAGCCGTTGGCTGCATACCAGGCCCAGCGTCGTGGTGGTAAAGGCAAGTCGGCGACGGGCGTCAAGGATGAGGACTACATCGCTCACCTGCTGGTAGCCAACAGCCACACCACGCTGCTGCTGTTCTCCAGCAAGGGCAAGGTGTACTGGCTCAAGACCTACGAGATCCCGGAAGCGTCCCGCGCCGCCCGTGGTCGTCCGCTGGTCAACCTGTTGCCGCTGGACACTGATGAATACATCACCACCATGCTGCCGGTCGAGGAATACACCGAAGGTCACTTCATCTTCATGGCCACCGCCAAGGGCACTGTGAAGAAGACCCCGCTGGAATCCTTCAGCCGCCAGCGCAGCGTGGGCCTGATCGCCCTGGAGCTGGACGAAGGCGACGTACTGATTTCCGCAGCCATTACCGATGGCGAGCGTGAAGTCATGCTGTTCTCCGACGGCGGCAAGGTGACACGCTTCAAGGAATCCGACGTGCGTGCCATGGGCCGTACCGCTCGTGGTGTGCGCGGCATGCGTCTGCCGGAAGGGCAGAAGCTGATTTCCATGCTGATCCCGGAAGAAGGCAGCCAGATCCTCACCGCTTCGGCCCGTGGTTATGGCAAGCGTACCGCCATCGGCGAGTTCCCCGAGTACAAGCGTGGCGGCCAGGGTGTTATCGCCATGGTCAGCAACGATCGCAACGGCCGCCTGGTCGGCGCGGTCCAGGTGCTCGATGGCGAGGAAATCATGCTGATTTCCGACCAGGGCACCCTGGTACGTACCCGTGTTGATGAAGTGTCGAGCCTGGGCCGTAACACCCAGGGCGTGACCTTGATCAAGCTGGCCAGCGACGAGACCCTGGTGGGTCTGGAGCGTGTCCAGGAGCCATCGGAAGTCGAAGGCGAGGAGCTGGAAGGCGAGGAATTCGATGGCGAGGTGATCGCAGCCGGCGATGACAGCGTCGACGAGCCAACCCTCGATGCTGCCGCAGACGAAGAAGAACCGCAGGAATAAGCGGGCAACCAAGGGGGCGGATGAAGATTCGCCCCCTTGTTATTTGTCCCCTTTGAAAATTTGCAATACTGCGCATTCCCTTGTGGGAGCGGGCTTGCTCGCGAAGGCGGTGTATCAGTCAGCGCATGTGTGGCCTGACACGCCGCCTTCGCGAGCACGCCCGCTTCCACATGGGGTTATGTGTCGAACACGAATTATGTGACCACCAGATCAGAGCGAGATTGGATGTGAGCAAGAGAGCCTATAACTTCTGTGCTGGTCCCGCGGCACTTCCTGAAGCAGTCCTGCAGCGTGCGCAGGGTGAACTCCTCGACTGGCATGGCAAAGGCCTCTCGGTCATGGAAATGAGCCATCGCAGCGATGAGTTCGTGTCCATTGCCACCAAGGCCGAGCAGGATCTGCGTGACCTGCTGGACATTCCGTCGGACTACAAGGTGTTGTTCCTGCAGGGCGGCGCCAGCCAGCAATTTGCCCAATTGCCGCTGAACCTGTTGCCCGAAGACGGGACTGCCGACTATATCGACACCGGTATCTGGTCGCAGAAGGCCATTGAAGAAGCCTCGCGCTACGGCAATATCAACGTGGCCGGTACGGCCAAGCCTTACGATTATTTTGCTATTCCAGGCCAGAACGAGTGGAAGCTGTCCAAGGACGCGGCCTACGTTCACTACGTGCAGAACGAAACCATCGGCGGCCTGGAATTCGACTGGGTGCCTGAAGTGGGTGATGTCCCGTTGGTGTGCGACATGTCCTCGGACATTCTCTCGCGCCCGATGGATGTGTCGCGCTACGGCATGATCTACGCCGGCGCACAGAAGAACATCGGTCCAAGCGGCATCCTGGTCAACATCATCCGTGAAGACCTGCTCGGGCGTGCTCGCTCGGTGTGCCCGACCATGCTCAACTACAAGGTCGCGGCCGACAACGGCTCGATGTACAACACCCCGCCGGCCTTTGCCTGGTACCTCTCGGGCCTGGTGTTCGAGTGGCTCAAGGAGCAGGGCGGTGTGGCTGCCATGGGCAAGCTCAACGAAGAGAAGAAGCGCACCCTGTACGACTTCATCGACGCCAGCGGCCTGTACAGCAACCCGATCAACCTGAGCGCCCGCTCGTGGATGAACGTGCCGTTCCGCCTGGCCGACGACCGCCTGGACAAGCCATTTTTGGCCGGTGCCGACGAGCGTGGCCTGTTGAACCTCAAGGGCCATCGTTCGGTAGGCGGCATGCGCGCCTCGATCTACAACGCCGTCGACATCAATGCCATCAAGGCGCTGGTGGCCTACATGGCAGAGTTCGAAAAGGAACACGGCTAATGTCTGAGCAAGAACTCAAGGCCCTGCGTGTGCGCATTGACGCCCTGGACACCAAAGTCCTGGAGCTGATCAGTGAGCGGGCGCGGTGTGCCCAGGAAGTGGCGCGGGTCAAGATGGCCTCCCTGGCTGAAGGCGAAGTGCCGGTATTTTACCGTCCGGAGCGCGAAGCCCAGGTGCTCAAGCGCGTGATGGAGCGTAACCAGGGGCCGCTGGGCAATGAAGAAATGGCGCGCTTGTTTCGCGAGATCATGTCTTCGTGCCTGGCCCTTGAACAGCCCTTGAAAGTGGCTTACCTCGGCCCCGAGGGGACCTTCACCCAGGCGGCGGCCATGAAGCACTTCGGTCACGCAGTGATCAGCAAGCCGATGGCCGCCATCGACGAAGTGTTCCGTGAAGTGGCCGCTGGCGCAGTGAATTTTGGTGTGGTGCCGGTGGAAAACTCCACCGAGGGCGCAGTCAACCACACCCTCGACAGCTTCCTTGAACACGACATGGTGATCTGTGGCGAAGTCGAGCTGCGTATTCACCACCATTTGCTGGTGGGTGAAAACACCAAGACCGACAGCATCAGCCGCATTTACTCCCACGCCCAGTCCCTGGCCCAGTGCCGCAAGTGGCTGGATGCCCATTACCCGAATGTCGAGCGCGTGGCGGTGTCCAGCAACGCCGAAGCGGCCAAGCGGGTCAAGGGTGAGTGGAACTCGGCGGCGATTGCCGGGGATATGGCGGCTGGCCTGTACGGCCTGACGCGCCTGGCCGAGAAAATCGAGGATCGCCCGGATAACTCCACGCGCTTTTTGATGATCGGCAACCAGGAAGTGCCTCCAACCGGCGACGACAAGACCTCGATCATTGTCTCCATGAGCAACAAGCCTGGCGCGCTGCATGAACTGCTGGTGCCGTTCCACGACAACGGGATAGACCTGACACGCATCGAGACGCGTCCTTCGCGCAGCGGTAAATGGACCTATGTGTTCTTTATCGACTTCGTCGGCCACCACCGTGATCCGCTGGTCAAGAGTGTGCTGGAGAAAATCAGTCAGGAAGCCGTGGCACTCAAGGTGCTGGGCTCTTACCCGAAAGCGGTTTTGTGAGGCTTTGACATGAGTGGCAACTTCCTCGCCCTGGCGCAGCCGGGCGTGCAACAACTCTCGCCTTACGTTCCGGGCAAGCCTGTGGACGAGTTGGCGCGCGAGTTGAATCTGGATCCGGCGAAGATCGTCAAGCTGGCGAGTAATGAAAACCCGTTGGGCCCAAGCCCCAAGGTGCTGGCGGCGATCCGTGAAGAACTGGCGGAGCTGACGCGTTACCCCGACGGTAACGGCTTTGCGCTCAAGTCCCTGTTGGCCGAGCGCTGCCGGGTCGAGTTGAGCCAGGTCACCCTGGGCAACGGTTCCAACGACATCCTGGAGCTGGTGGCGCGTGCCTATCTGGCCCCTGGCCTGAACGCGGTATTCAGTGAGCACGCGTTTGCGGTGTATCCGATTGTCACCCAGGCGGTCGGTGCCGAGGCGCGGGTGATTGCGGCCAAGGACTGGGGGCATGACCTGCCGGCCATGCTGGCGGCCATTGATGCCCAGACCCGCGTGGTGTTTATCGCCAACCCGAACAACCCGACCGGTACCTGGTTCGGTGCCGACGCGCTGAACGAGTTCCTGCAGGATGTGCCTGAGCATGTGCTGGTGGTGTTGGACGAGGCTTACATCGAGTATGCCGAGGGCGGCGACCTGCCCGACGGCCTGGACTTTCTTGCGGCCTACCCGAACCTGCTGGTATCGCGCACCTTCTCCAAGGCCTATGGCCTGGCGTCGCTGCGGGTCGGCTACGGGTTATCCACAGCCGTCGTCGCGGATGTGCTGAATCGCGTGCGCCAGCCGTTCAACGTCAACAGCCTGGCATTGGCGGCGGCTTGTGCGGCGCTCAAGGATGCCGAGTACCTGGAAGAAGGGCGGCGGATCAACGAAAGCGGCATGCAGCAGCTGCAGCAAGGCTTTCGTGAGTTGGGCCTGGGCTGGATTGCGTCCAAGGGCAACTTTGTCTGCGTGGATCTCGCCCGGGAGGCCGCCCCGGTATTCCAGGGCCTGCTGCGCGAAGGCGTGATCGTGCGTCCGGTGGCCAATTACGGCATGCCGAACCACTTGCGCATCACCATCGGTTTGCCGGCTGAAAACAGTCGCTTCCTTGAGGCGTTGGCCAAGGTCCTGGCCCGTGGTTGATGTGATTGCAATGCAACCTGTTGTGCCTGTGATCGGTCGCCTGGTAGTGGTCGGTCTGGGATTGATTGGCGGCTCCTTTGCCAAGGGCCTGCGCGAAAGCGGCCTGTGTGGCGAAGTGGTCGGTGTGGACCTGGATCCGCAATCGCGCCAGTTGGCGGTAGAGCTGGGGGTGGTGGACCGCTGTGAGGCGGACTTGGCCGTTGCCTGTCAGGGCGCTGATGTCATTCAGTTGGCGGTGCCGATCCTGGCCATGGAAAAACTGTTGGCACTGTTGGCCGGCATGGATCTGGGGCAGGCGATCCTCACGGATGTCGGCAGCGCCAAGGGCAATGTAGTGCGCGCGGCGCGCCTGGCGTTTGGCGGCATGCCGGCGCGGTTCGTGCCGGGGCATCCGATTGCCGGTTCCGAGCAGAGTGGGGTGGAAGCGTCCAACTCCCAGCTGTTCCGGCGGCACAAGGTGATCCTCACGCCGCTGGCAGAAACCGACCCGGCGGCCCTGGCCGTGGTGGATCGGCTGTGGCGCGAACTGGGCGCGGATGTCGAGCATATGCAGGTCGAGCGCCATGATGAAGTGCTGGCGGCGACCAGTCATCTGCCGCATCTGCTGGCTTTTGGCTTGGTGGATTCTCTGGCCAAGCGCAACGAGAACCTGGAGATTTTCCGTTACGCCGCCGGCGGTTTTCGCGATTTCACGCGAATTGCCGGGAGCGATCCGGTGATGTGGCACGACATCTTTCTCGCCAACCGCGAGGCCGTGTTGCGCACCCTGGACACCTTTCGCAGTGACCTTGACGCCTTGCGCGATGCGGTCGATGCGGGAGATGGGCACCAGTTGCTGGGCGTCTTTACCCGGGCGCGAGTGGCGCGGGAGCACTTCAGCAAGATCCTCGCGCGCCGGGCGTATATGGATGCTGCCGCCAATGCGGATGATGTGGTGTTTGTCGCCAATCCGGGCGGGCAGTTGAGCGGCAAGATCCGGGTGCCGGGGGATAAATCCATTTCCCATCGCTCGATCATGCTCGGGTCGCTGGCGGAGGGTATTACCGAGGTCGAAGGGTTTCTCGAGGGTGAAGATGTCCTGGCGACCCTGCAGGCGTTCCGCGACATGGGCGTGGTGATCGAGGGCCCGCACCATGGGCGGGTGACTATCCATGGCGTTGGCCTGCACGGCTTGAAGCCTGCGCCGGGTCCGATTTATCTCGGTAACTCGGGTACGTCCATGCGTCTGTTGTCCGGTTTATTGGCGGCGCAGCGTTTTGACAGCGTCCTGACCGGTGATGCCTCGCTGTCCAGGCGCCCGATGAATCGTGTGGCCAAGCCGTTGCGAGAAATGGGTGCGGTGATCGAGACCGGGCCCCAGGGGCAGCCGCCGCTGACTATTCGTGGCGGGCAGGTGCTCAAAGGCATGAATTACACGCTGCCGATGGCCAGTGCCCAGGTCAAATCCAGCCTGTTGCTGGCGGGGCTATACGCCGAAGGTCGGACGGCGGTGACCGAGCCTGCGCCCACCCGCGATCATACTGAGCGCATGTTGCGCGGTTTTGGTTGCCCGGTGGAGGTTAAGGGGGCGACGGCAGCGGTTGAGTCAGGTCATGGGTTGGTGGCAACCCGCATTGAGGTGCCGGGCGATATTTCTTCTTCGGCGTTTTTCCTTGTGGCGGCTTCGATTGCCGAGGGTTCCGACTTGTTGCTCGAGCATGTGGGGATCAATCCGACCCGCACCGGGGTGATTGATATCCTGCGCCTGATGGGCGCTGACATCACCCTGGAAAACCCCCGTGAAGTGGGCGGCGAGCCGGTTGCAGACCTGCGTGTGCGCGCCGCACGGCTCAAGGGTATCGAGATTCCCCTGGCCCTGGTGCCCCTGGCTATCGACGAGTTTCCGGTGTTGTTTGTCGCCGCTGCCTGCGCCGAAGGGCGCACGGTATTGCGTGGCGCCGAAGAGTTGCGGGTCAAGGAGTCCGATCGCATCCAGGTGATGGCCGACGGTCTGCTGGCGCTGGGTGTGAAGTGTGTGCCGACCCCTGATGGGATTATCATTGATGGCGGCGGCATGACCGGTGGTGAGGTGCATGCCCACGGCGATCATCGGATCGCCATGGCGTTCAGCGTGGCATCCCTGCGCGCCACTGCGCCGATTCGTATCCATGACTGTGCCAACGTAGCTACATCTTTTCCGAATTTTCTTACACTGTCTGCCCAAGTCGGCATGCGTGTTGCCCAAGAGGCTCAATTGTGAATATCAAAGCACCGGTGATTACCATCGACGGGCCAAGCGGCTCTGGCAAAGGCACTGTCGCGGGCCTGTTGGCCAAGCGCCTGGGTTGGTGCCTGCTGGATTCCGGGGCGTTGTATCGCCTGCTGGCTTTCGCGGCGCGCAATCACGGCGTCGACCTGACCAACGAAGCCTCGTTGGTGCTGCTGGCGGCGCATCTGGATGTGCAGTTCGTCGGTGCGACCGAAGGTCATGCGCTGCGCATTATCCTGGAAGGGGATGATGTGACGGATGATCTGCGCAACGAGCAGGTCGGCTCCTGGGCGTCCCAGGTTGCTGCGTTGCCTGCCGTGCGTGATGCATTGCTCCAGCGCCAGCGGGCTTTCCAGGAGCCGCCGGGCCTGGTGGCCGATGGTCGCGACATGGGCACCGTGGTGTTTCCCGAGGCGCCGCTGAAGATTTTCCTGACGGCCAGCGCCGAGGAGCGGGCGCGCCGCCGTTACTTGCAGTTGAAGGGCAAGGTGGATGGTGTTAGTCTGTCGAGTCTGCTAGATGAGATTCGTGCGCGCGATGAGCGCGACACCCAGCGTGCGGTAGCCCCGCTCAAACCGGCGGCTGACGCCATACAGCTGGATTCCACGGAATTGTCCATCGAGCAGGTGCTGGAACGCATCTTGAGTGAAATCGCCCTGCGCGATATCGCCGGATGACTTAGAGGAAGTGCAGGGGACCAGTCCTAGACCTGCGCTTCTTCTCTTATATGAACGTAACCCACACCGTCTGGGGTGTGGCAGATGGGCGTATTCTTCGCCCTTATCAACAGGAATTAAAATGAGCGAAAGCTTTGCGGAACTCTTTGAAGAAAGCCTAAAAACCCTGAATCTTCAGGCTGGCTCCATCATCACCGGTGTTATCGTTGATATCGATTACCAAGCTCGCTGGGTAACCGTTCACGCTGGTCTGAAGTCTGAAGCACTCATCCCGCTTGAGCAGTTCTACAACGACGCTGGCGACCTGACTATCAATGTCGGTGACGAAGTTCACGTTGCTCTGGACTCGGTTGAAGACGGCTTCGGTGAAACCAAGCTCTCCCGTGAAAAAGCCAAGCGCGCTGAATGCTGGATTGTTCTGGAAGCAGCCTTCGCAGCTGAAGAAGTGGTCAAGGGCGTTATCAACGGTAAGGTTAAAGGCGGCTTCACAGTCGACGTTAACGGCATCCGTGCGTTCCTGCCAGGTTCTTTGGTCGACGTTCGTCCAGTGCGCGACACCACGCACCTGGAAGGCAAAGAGCTCGAATTCAAGGTCATCAAGCTCGACCAGAAGCGCAACAACGTTGTCGTTTCCCGTCGCAGCGTCCTGGAAGCAGAGAACTCCGCCGAGCGTGAAGCTCTGCTGGAATCCCTGCAGGAAGGCCAACAAGTCAAAGGTATCGTCAAGAACCTCACCGATTACGGCGCATTCGTCGATCTGGGTGGCGTCGATGGCCTGCTGCACATTACCGACATGGCTTGGAAGCGCATCAAGCATCCTTCCGAAATCGTCAACGTTGGCGACGAGATCGATGTCAAGGTTCTGAAATACGATCGCGAGCGCAACCGTGTTTCCCTGGGCCTGAAGCAACTGGGTGAAGATCCATGGGTTGCTATCAAAGCCCGTTACCCAGAAAGCACTCGCGTCACCGCGCGTGTTACCAACCTGACCGACTACGGCTGCTTCGCAGAGCTGGAAGAAGGCGTGGAAGGCCTGGTGCACGTTTCCGAAATGGACTGGACCAACAAGAACATCCACCCTTCGAAAGTCGTACAAGTCGGCGACGAAGTGGAAGTTATGGTTCTGGACATCGACGAAGAGCGTCGTCGTATCTCCCTGGGCATCAAGCAGTGCAAATCTAACCCATGGGAAGATTTCTCTGGCCAGTTCAACAAGGGCGATAAAATCTCCGGCACCATCAAGTCGATCACCGATTTCGGTATCTTCATTGGTCTGGACGGCGGCATCGACGGCCTGGTTCACCTGTCCGACATCTCCTGGAACGAAGTTGGCGAAGAAGCTGTTCGTCGTTTCAAGAAGGGCGACGAGCTGGACACCGTTATCCTGTCGGTTGACCCAGAGCGCGAGCGCATCTCCCTGGGTATCAAGCAACTGGAAAGCGATCCGTTCTCCGAGTACGTTCAAGAGAACGACAAGGGTGCAATCGTTAAAGGCATCGTGAAGGAAGTTGACGCTAAAGGCGCAATCATCACTTTGGGTGACGATATCGAAGCGACTCTGAAAGCCTCCGAAATCAGCCGTGACCGCGTTGAAGACGCGCGTAACGTTCTGAAAGAAGGCCAGGAAGTAGAAGCCAAGATCATCAGCGTTGACCGCAAGAGCCGCGTAATCCAACTCTCCATCAAGTCGAAAGACGAGATCGAAGAGAAAGAAGCAATCCAGAGCCTGCGCGACAAGCCAGCTACCTCTGACATTGCTTCGGGTCCGACCACTCTGGGCGACCTGTTGCGTGCACAAATGGAAAAACAGAACTAAGTTCTGTCAGACCATAGAAAAAGGGCGACTTCGGTCGCCCTTTTTTGTGTCTGGAATTTGGGTTTTGCCCTTGGGTGCGATTGGTCTGCGCAATGGGGGCGGCCTGAGGCTGCGTACGGGCTGAGGGTTGCTGATTCCGGCACTGACAGCGGTTTGTCGGTAAGACGTCTGCTGTGGCTTCCTGGGGGCTATCTGCTGTTATCGCGGATTCTGTGAGGGTTGCCATAGTTTGCGCAAGATAAGTCAAGCCACAGGCTGTTCAAATTCATCTGGTCATGCTAAAACCTTCGGAGCGCTTTTCCTAGCTGCTTGAAAAAGAAGGGAAAAATATGACGAAGTCGGAGTTGATCGAACGAATTGTCACCCATCAAGGGCTGCTCTCATCCAAGGATGTGGAGTTGGCCATCAAGACCATGCTTGAACAAATGTCCCAGTGCTTGGCCACGGGTGACCGAATAGAGATCCGCGGCTTTGGCAGCTTTTCGCTGCACTACCGCGCACCACGCGTGGGCCGCAACCCAAAAACCGGCCAGTCGGTCAGCCTTGACGGCAAATTCGTGCCCCATTTCAAGCCGGGCAAGGAATTGCGTGATCGAGTGAACGAAGACGAAGAAGACGGCGTCTGAGCTTTTTTGGGGATAGGAGAAGTTTATGCGCGGTGTTAAGCGCGTCGCCCTGGTACTGATAGTGCTGATCGTCGCCTTGGCGATCCTGGCATTCGTACTGGAAAACCAGCAAGACGTCGCCCTGGCGTTCTTGGGGTGGTCTACGCCGGAGCTGCCGGTGTCGGTGTTTGTGACGTTGGCGTTGATTGTTGGGATGTTGGTGGGGCCGGTCCTGAGCCTGCTGATCCAGTCCAAAAAGCGTCATAAGCCAGCGTTGTAGGTTGATTAGTGGTGGAGACCGTCTGTCGCCTGTAGCGCACGCTGGTTCCCCGGACTGCGATGCGTTGAGCGCTGCTCTGTCGTCAGGAAGTAGCGGCTTTAGGGCTCCCTACAATCATCTATCCTGCAATTTGGTCGCGAAATAGGAATTGCCTTACAGGCATGTCAAGCCTTGCAATGTTACGGCGAGATGGCAAAATGCAACCTGTTCTCGATTCCAGTCATTTTGTGTGTCCAGAGCCTGGCAGCGACGCTGGGTTTATTGGCCGCCCTTATAAATATAAAAAAAACACAAGATCGTCTGCATAACGAGCCCGCAGTTTCTCTTTGAAGGCAGGTTTTTGTTGTGAGTAGTAGCTTCCGCGCGCCCCCGATTCCTTCGTCCGACGAGATTGATCTCGTTGTGCTTTTTCAGGCTATCTGGAAGCAGAAAAAGTTAGTCATGGCCGCTACAGCAGGCGCTGGGCTGATCGCTGCGATCTATGCGTTCCTCACGCCTCCTCAGTACGAAGTCAGCAGTGTGTTGCGCCCGGCCGCAATCAACGAGCTTGATGCTTTGAATCGCTCCGAGATATATACACTTCCTCCTGGTGATGCTCTTGTCAGAGTGGGCGCATCATTGGAGTCCTACGATACCCGCTTGGGTTTTTTTCGTTCAAACCAGAAGCTGTTCAAGGCCTTTGAACAGCCTGGCAGGACCTTGGAGCAGAGTTTCGAAGAGTTCAACCGTAACTCTATCGAGCTCAGTCTGCCCGATCCGAAAAAAGCCAACTCCCTCAGTGCTTATATCAAGCTTGAGATGAGTTATCCGAAAGGTGTTGATGGCGTCGCCATTCTCAACGGCTTCATCGATTACGCGATTGCCACGGAGCGTGAGCAGATTGCGGCGGATCTGGACGTCATCGTAAAAAACCGGTTGAACGAGCTCAAGGGCAAGATTGATGCTGCCCGTTCCAGCTACGAGGTTGATAAAGAGGCGCGGATAGCATCGCTGCGAGAAACGGACAGCTTGCGACGTGCGCAGTTGCAGGATGAACTCAAAGCATTGCGAGCACAGTTGAAGACTGGGCGCACTGACCGAGTGGCGCAGTTGAACGAGGCCATTGGAATCGCCAAGTCCCTGGGAATCAGAAAACCCAGCACGCCTTCCGCTCTGGGTGAGTCAGACCGTAATGGCTCATCAAGTGTGATGCGTACCGAAATAAACAATCAGCAAATCCCTCTGTACTTTATGGGCGTCGAGGCGCTCGAGGCTGAACGCACTGCGTTGATGCAGCGTAAGTCCGATGATTTTACTGAGGGTCGTATCGCGCAGATTGCTAAAGAGCTGCAATTGCTCCAATCCAATCGTGAGATTGAGGTGCTGAATCGTCGTGAAAACGAGGACCTGTTCCTGGCCGGTGTGCAGCCGGTTCGTGCCGAAGTAGCCCGTTTGCGTAACCTGAGCATTGATATGAGCCGGCTGAAACTGGTGACTATCGACAAGCAGGCGCTGGAGCCTTTGCGCCCGGTGAAGCCCCAGAAAGCGTTGATTATCCTGCTTGGCTTGGTTCTGGGTGGCTTTATTGGCGCCTTTATTGCCGTGATTCGTCATCTCGTCAAAAACCGTCAGCCTCAACCGCAGTCGGTAGTATTGTCCGTGCAGCCTGGCTCGCCAACCATGGTGGGTAGCGATGCGGGTATGAACAAGTCGCAATAGATAGCCGCTCGATCCGCATTGTGCTCCCCAGGCAATGCGGGATTTGATTTTAAAAGGAAACTAGCCTGCAACTTGTTGTCTATAGCCCAACGGGATAAGCATTTTTCGTCTTCACCTCTCGCCTGATACCTGAGTTCAGGTGGTGTTGCTGGCATCTGTGGGGCGGTCTTGCTGCTTGGCCGCTTATTCATATAAAAAACGGCAGCGACGCGCAGTGGATGGATCATAATTGCGCGAGTCGGTCAGCCCGGCCTGTGCGGTCATTTCTTAGAACTGAGGGTTGTCTGTGTCGTGCAGGAGGCACTTGCAGGTGGGGGCTATACCCCGAAAAGATTAAGTTTTTATGTTGGCGACTTCGAATTGCCGGCCGCAGGCATTGAAATTGCGGCTCAATACCGAGAAGCTACGCGCTATTTTTCACCTGTCCACCCATGTGTTGGCCTGGTGTAATGCAGATATTTAAGGAAGTCTTACAGATATGACGGACATCAAACGTAAAGGCATCATCCTCGCTGGCGGCTCCGGGACGCGTTTGCACCCGCTGACACTGGGTGTATCCAAGCAAATGTTGCCTATTTTCGACAAGCCGATGATTTTCTATCCGTTGTCGGTGTTGATGCTGGCTGGCATGCGCGAAATCTTGATCATCTCTACCCCTGAAGATCTGCCTTGCTTTAAAAAGCTCCTGGGAGACGGCAGCCAGTACGGCATCCAGCTTAGCTATGCCGAGCAACCCAGTCCGGACGGTTTGGCCCAGGCCTTCCTGATTGGCGAGGAGTTTATTGGTGACGATCCTTGCTGCCTGATCCTTGGCGACAATATTTTCTACGGCCAGCACTTTTCCGATAACTTGCGCTCCGCCATGTCCCAGACATCTGGTGCGACAGTCTTTGGGTATCACGTATCAGATCCTGAGCGTTTTGGTGTTGTTGAGTTCGATGCCACTGGTCGGGCATTGAGCATCGAAGAAAAACCGACGAAACCGAAGTCCAACTATGCAGTGACAGGCTTGTACTTCTACGACAATCGAGTGGTTGACATTGCCAAGAGCATCAAGCCGTCGCCGCGTGGCGAGCTTGAAATCACTGACGTCAACCGCGCCTATCTGGATGACAAGTCATTAACCGTGGAAATGCTGGGCCGTGGTTTTGCCTGGCTGGACACGGGTACTCATGAGTCGCTCCTGGAGGCGAGTCATTTCGTTCATACCATTGAGCACCGCCAGGGGTTGAAAGTCGCCTGCCTTGAAGAAATTGCATTCCATAAAGGCTGGATCACCCCAGAGCAACTGGGTGCTCAGGCGGAAAAACTGAAAAAGACAGGCTATGGCCAGTACTTGCAGAAACTTCTGGAAGAGGCCTCAAAGGCATGAAACTGATTCAGACTGCTATTCCTGACGTTGTAATCATTGAGCCAAAAGTTTTTGGCGATGATCGCGGCTGGTTTATGGAAAGCTTTAACGAAGAGCGGTTTCATACAGCACTTAAAGAGCTTGAGTTGCCTATTCCGCGAGCATTTGTCCAGGACAATCATTCCTGCTCGGCAAAGGGCGTTCTAAGGGGGCTGCACTTCCAGCGCGCACCGCATGCCCAAGGCAAGCTGGTGCGTGTGGTACGCGGTGCCGCTTTTGATGTGGCAGTGGATATTCGGCCTGGGTCCAGCACTTACCTGCAATGGGTCGGCGTGGAGCTAAACACCCAAAACAACTTGATGCTATGGATTCCTGAGGGTTTCGCCCACGGTTTTGTTGCTTTGGAAGATGGCACGCATTTTTTGTATAAAACGACAGATTATTACGATAAAGACTCTGAAGGGGCGCTGCACTGGAGTGATGCAAGGCTTGGGATAAATTGGCCTGCTACCGGCGGCTTTAACGTTAGTGATAAAGATGACAAGGCTCCGACATCCGATAGCCTCTCGGAGAAGCAAGCATGAGTTTGATCAAGTTTCTGGATATCACCTCCAAAGGTGATGAGCGGGGCCAACTGGTTGCGCTGGAGTATGAAAATGATATTCCGTTTGAAATTAAACGTGTTTATTACCTCACTGGAACTAAACAAGGAGTTCCGCGTGGATTTCATGCCCATAAGGAACTGCTGCAGGTGGCCGTCTGTGTTTCTGGACGCTGTTTGATGAAGCTTGATGATGGGGTGAGCAAAGAGGAAGTGTGGCTGGACGCGCCTGATAAGGCCATCATTATCGATCGCATGATTTGGCACGAGATGCATGATTTCAGCCCGGATTGCGTACTGCTGGTATTGGCGAGTGATATTTATGATGAGAGTGATTATCTAAGGGAATACTCGGTATTCAAAAATTTGATTAATGATTTCTAAAATATAGATAGTGTTCCGATTTTCTGGTGAAACGGCCAGTTAATTAATGTGATGGTTACAGTCAATCCGATTTCTGGCGCGTTAAAGTAAAGAGTGTTTTATAAATGATAAAATTTCTTGATTTGAAGTCTGTAAATGATCTCTGCCGTGATGAGTTGGTGACAGCCTGTGCGCGCGTTGTTGATTCTGGCTGGTATATCGGTGGGAAAGAGCTACAGACATTCGAACAGGAGTTTGCTCAATACTGTGGTGTTGAACACTGCATTGGTGTTGCTAACGGGCTGGATGCGTTGGTATTAGTCATTCGTGCCTGGAAGGAGTTGGGTCTCCTTGCGGAGGGCGATGAGGTTCTTGTTCCCTCCAATACTTATATTGCTAGTATCCTCGCCATTTCAGAGAATGGATTGACCCCCGTATTGGTTGAGCCTGATCCGAAGACGTTCAATATATGCCCAGTGAACGCAAAGGCAGCGATTACATCAAAAACTCGGATGATTTTGCCTGTGCACCTTTACGGTCGGCTGGCTGATATGCCGAAAATCATGGAGCTTGCTCGCGCCCATGACTTACTAGTTCTTGAAGATTCGGCGCAATCCCATGGGGCAACTCTCGATGGGAAGAAGGCCGGTAGTTGGGGGCATGCATCCGGGTTTAGCTTCTATCCCGGGAAAAATCTAGGCGCGCTGGGTGACGCTGGGGCAGTCACGACTAATGACGAATTCCTGGCCAAGACAGTTCGAGCGTTGGGCAACTACGGGTCGCACGAAAAATATAAGAATATTTATCGCGGTATCAACAGCCGGCTGGATGAAATGCAGGCTGCATGCTTATCGGTGAAATTGAAATACTTGGATAAACAAACAGCACATCGTCGTGAAATCGCTGGGCTGTATGGCCAGTTGATCAGTAACCCAGCTATTACATTGCCTGTGGGGGCGGCATTCAACGCCTCGAGTAACGACAGCCATGTATGGCATGTATACACTGTGCTGTGTGCCCATAGGGATGCTCTTCAAGCCCACCTCGGCGCACAAGGTATACAAACACTCATCCATTACCCAATTCCGCCTCACTTCCAACAGGCATATGCTGATCTGAAGGAGCAAAAACTTCCTATCTCGGTACAGATACATGAGCAAATTCTCAGCTTGCCAATAGGACCGACATTGTCCTTCGAAGAGGCTCGTGTTGTTATCGATGCCTGTAATAGCTTTCGACCGGACACTGTATGAATCTTGTTAAGACCAGCTTGTTAAATGGTATTGCTGTTGCCATTAAAATGATTACCTTGTTGGGTCTTAATAAAGTCTTGGCGATTTATGTAGGGCCGGCTGGATATGCCGCGATAGGGCAATTTCAGAATGCGTTGCAGGTTATAACGATATTTACTGGTGGCGCTATTACCAATGGCGTTGTCAAGTATACAGCTGAATATCATGAAGAGCCTGAGCAGCAGATTAAACTATGGAAAACAGCAGGGTTTGTTGCAGTGGTGGGTAGTGTTGCTGTTGCATTGCTTGTTGCGGTTTACAGTAAAGAGCTTGCATCGTTGTTTTTAAATAATACCGACTTGAGTGGTGTCTTTCTTTGGTTTTCCTGTGTTGTTATTTTTTTTTCGCTGAATATATTGCTGCTTGCGATATTGAACGGGCGAAAGGAAATTGTACTATATATCGTTGCTAATATCGCGGGCAGTTTTCTATCATTTGGTGTGACTTTTTATCTGGCAACCAACTTCGGTTTGTATGGCGCGTTGGTAGCGCTGGTTATTTACCAATCTATCAGTTTTATTGTGACATTGCTGCTTTGCCTGAGAACTCAATGGTTTAAGATCTCATACCTATTTGGGTGCCCGGACAAACAGATCGCGAAGAAATTATTTGCCTTCTTCTTGATGGCGGTTGTTTCTGCAGCATGCGCACCGTTAGCGCAGATGCTGGTCCGTAGTCATATCGGGACAGAATATGGCTGGGAAATGGCTGGCTATTGGGAGGCTATGTGGCGCTTGAGCGCTGCTTACCTATTACTGGTAACGACAACATTAAGTGTTTACTATCTTCCTAAGCTTTCTGAGTTGAAAACGGCGAATGAGGTAAGAGCGGAGATTATACAGGGCTATAAGCTGATTTTTCCGGTTGCTTTGTTAGCCGCTGGGACAATATATGTTCTTCGGGATTTTGTAGTGGCAGTGCTGTTCACCTCTGACTTCTACCCTGTTCGGAATTTTTTCGCCGGGCAAGTCGTGGGCGACTCCTTGAAAATATTTAGTTGGATAATGGCATATGTCATGCTCAGTCGAGCCATGGTTAAGGTTTTTATCATAACTGAAATAATATTTAGTATTTCGTTGTATTTGTTGACCATAGTATTCACGCAATGGTGGGGGGTTGAGTCGGCTACCTGGGCCTATGCGGTAAATTATGCGTTGTATAGTTTAGTTATGTATATTTTTGTCTATTTAAGGTTGGATAACTATTTTCATAATAAGCTGGAACATAAAGCTTGAAAAAGATATTTAAGGATTTTGAAGTTGCTATTCGCGAGACGGCTGACCTGAATCAGGCGCTCGCACTGGCGTGTGCCTACGGCAACCTTCTCTGGTTTGCGGATGTAGGGATTCACGATGCGCCGCTTATCGAAGCGGACCTCATTGAGCGCTGTCTTTCGATGGCGGATACAGGTTCTGTGGCGGCGCTAAATGAGTGTGGGGAGGTTTTGCATGTTGTGAGCGAGCCCTTCATGACCGGTGGGCATACGAGGTTGATGGAAAAGCTTGCCTCCATGCATGCCGAACCTGCCGATCTGTTGATCTCACGCCAAGCAGCACTAGATGCCAAGGCCCAGGTTTGTAGATTTTTTGATAAAACCAGAGTCGTTAGTGCTTCGTGTCCTGTCGATGCGCTGGCGGAGATGGTTGGTCTATTGTCGGGCTATAAAAAGGCCGTCCTGCATATCCATCCTGACGATATCCTGGTAGTCATCGCGTGTGGAGTAGCAAAACGTCTTTCCGGGCTTGAAGTGTTTTTTGTCAATCATGCCGACCACGTTTTCTCCTATGGGAGTTCGGTCGCGGACTATTACTTTGAGCTCAGCGGCCACGGCCGCCGTTTTGATTTAACGAAGTGTATTCAGGGGCGTAAGAGCTTCCTGGGTATCCCGCTGAACATGCCACGTGCGCAGATGGCTGGTGATTTCAAACCAACCACGCAGGCTGCGTTGCTTTTCATTTCTGCAGGCTCAGATATCAAGTACAAGCCCCGCAAAGGCTTTAGTATTTTCAAGTTAGTAGCACGTATTCTTGATGATTACCCCGCCTCCACATTCATGGTTATTGGCAGTGACGTTAAAAAAGCGTTCTGGTGGTGGCCATTAAAACTTCGATATGGCTCCAGGCTGAGTATCAGGGCACACCTTGATTTTCAGGAGTACAGTAAGTTGGTCACTAAGGCGGACTTTTACGTTGATAGCCACCCACTGCCAGGCGGGACTGCTTTCGCAGAGCAATTCGTCAAAGGGCAGCGGTGTGTCGGGCTAATCTCCCCGGTCCAGGGCTATTCCCCGGCGGACAAGCTCAAGCGAGCCGATATCGACGCTGTTATGGAATCTATAGCAGACTACAGATACGACAAGGAAACTTTTTTTGCTATTGAGAAGGTTAATGCGTATGACTCGGTAAAGGAGCGCTATCTGAACTGTCTGTACGACGGGCAGGTTTGCGCGAACCCACTGGATTCAAACGGTAATTGGGCAGGAGATACAGCTTTTTTTGAGGAGCCAAAAGGCTCTTTAAACGTGGATATTGCCTTGGATACCTTTTTACTACTGTCCAGATTCGAGCGGAATTTGGCGTGCCGCTTGTTCGCTGCGCTATCTATGGGGAAAAAATTTAAGCTGTTGGCGAAGATGATCTTGGCGAGGAAGTTTCGATGAATATTGTTTTCGTTGATCGAGCGTGGGTTTTCAATGACTAGTCGGATTATACGTTGGCTATTATTCTTTTATTGTCTGTCGACCGTGCTGGTGCCGATCTTTGTACTGAATAAATTGTTTTTCATACCGCTTTTTTTGATGGCGGTTTATGTTTTGTTGGCTCGGCCACTGAGAACGATTGCGCCGATTATTGTGGTTTCGATTTTTTTATATGGTTTCCTTCTAGGGCTGATCGGTGACACAGACGCTGATTTTTCCCGGCAAATGCTGTTGGGCGCTGTCTCACTCTTTCTGATCTATACCATCGCTGAGTTCAGGGTGGATATGGGTGAAATTGTCAAATCTGTAGGTGCTATCTTCGCGCTTATCATGTGTATGTTTTCTTTTGTATTGATGGTCGAGCCAGGATCATTTCTGGCGGTGGCACTGCTCGATTTTTATAATGCTAATGAACTTGGATATTACGGTCTGCGTAATTTTGGCGGGTTGGAGATGTTTATGCTTCATCATCGCTCCTCTCCGTTTATGTTGCTTCCTTTATCTTTGTTTTTTATTGATTTTTTGAAGTCTAAAAGACTTCATTCGTTATTTTTTATGATTGTGATAATGGTCGCTATTGTCTCGTCGGCCTCTAGAGGGTTGATGGTGATGGGTATGATTTCGATGTTTGTCTTGTACTTTTATAACCAAAGTTGGGCTGTGCGCCTGTTGGTGTTAAGCGTTTTGGTTCCTGCGGTTTCTTTGGTTGTGGGATACTTGGTCGCGGAAACTAGCGTATTCAGCTCCGATGAAGCGTCTAACAGTATAAAGATTGGCCACTTTTTGTCGTTTCTGAATGTTGTGGATTGGAAAATGCTGGTGTTCGGTAATGGCCTTTGCTCATTTTTTTATACTGAAGGCTATCAAAGGTTGGTGTCGCAAACTGAAATTACCTGGATGGATTCAATCCGGTATGTTGGCCTTCCTTTATCGATCCTCTTGTTTAGTATTCTGCTTTTTCCTACTCGCAGGTATGTACCAAGTGTGCAAGGATCGTCCAGCCGCTTGATAATTTTTATGTATCTTATAATGTCTTTAAGTAATCCCGTTCTTTTCAATTCCTTCGGGTTCTTAGTGATATTGTGGTACTGGTCTGTCGTGATAAAAAATCAAGAACCTTCGGCGTTGCATGCCGAGGTCAGGAGGTAAGTTGAATACTGTTGCAGCAATAGTCGTCGGTTATAATCCCGATATTAAGATACTTGATGAGCTGCTGACTTCCCTGGCAGCTCAGGTTGAGTTTCTGGTGTTGGTCGATAACGGCGGGAGCGAATCATTTCTGGCGCAGGAGCCTGAAGTGCGTGCGCGGGTCAACTATGTCTCGCTCAATGGCAACCAGGGGTTGGGCACCGCGCTCAATACCGGCTTTGCCATGGCGATTGAAGCGGGTATGCAATACGTCGTGACGTTCGACCAGGACAGTCATGCTGAACCCGATCTGATTGCGCGGTTGTATCAGGCGATGATGAGCGCCAAGGCAAAGGATGCCAGTTGTATTGCTGTTAGCCCGGCGTTTTTTGACCGTCGTGATGGAAAGAAAATCAATTTCCCTTTTTACAGTTCAATCAACGGCGCAATCAAGCCGGTTTTCAGCTCTGATGATGAGCACGGCTTGGTAAAAGCGGATGCGCTCATTACCTCGGGGATGTTCATCAGCACTCGGGCGTGGATCGAAGGTATTCGCTATGACGAAGGTATGTTCGTCGACTTTACGGATACGGAGTGGTGCTTTCGGGTCCGTGATCAGGGCTATACGTTGTATGGTTGCCTGAATGTGGAAATGGGCCATGCATTGTCTGATGCTCCTCCCGTCAAGATTTTTGGCTTGAGTTTTTTTAGATACTCCCCCGTGCGCCGTTATTTTTTCTTTCGTAATACCGTCGCTGTTTGCCGTATGCGCCATACGCCGACCTGTTGGAAAAAACGTCTGCTGTCTGCATTGGTACTGCGTTTTTTCGTTAATCTGCTGATTGACGACAATAAGCTCAAATCGCTGAGAATGATGATTCGCGGCGTAAGCCATGGCTGGCAGAAAAAGTTGGGCGGGGTGCGTTGAATGCTATTTTCAGGACGTAATTTTTCAAGGATTGTTTTTGGATCAAGTACTAAGGGTGGATTCTGATGCAGCCACGTATTCTGGTTCTGCTCGCTGCCTACAACGGTATGCGTTGGATGGCCGAACAAGTTGACTCGATCTTGGGGCAAGTGGGCGTATCCGTCTCGATTCTGATCAGTGTGGACAGCTCCAACGACGGTACCGAAGAATGGGTCGATCAACTGTGCCAGAGAGACTCAAGGGTCAAATCCCTGGCCCACGGTGAAAAATTTGGTGGTGCGGCACGAAACTTTTTCCGCCTGGTCAATGAAGCACCCACTGAAGACTTTGATTATTTTTCATTCGCCGACCAGGACGATATCTGGCTGCCAGATAAACTTGTCAGCGCCACGCAGCACATGAACGATACAGGGGCTGACGGCTACTCCGGCAATGTAACGGCATTCTGGCCTGATGGTCGTGAGTCGACCATTGTCAAATCGCAGCCTCAGGTTGCGTACGATCATTTGTTCGAGGCAGCCGGCCCTGGGTGCACTTACGTCTTTTCCCAGCGTCTATTTGTTGAGCTTCAACAGCATATCAACAGTCGTTTTGTACAAGTACAGGGGGTGACGCTGCATGATTGGTATTGTTATGCCTATAGCCGTTCACACGGATTCAAGTGGGTGATCGATAGCCGGCCTTATATGCGCTATCGCCAGCATGGTGGTAACCAGGTCGGGGTGAATAGCGGCTCAAAGGCGTTCAAGAAACGCCTTTCCCAAGTGCTAGATGGTTGGTGGCTGAATCAGGCTGCACTGATCGCCGGCATGGTCGGTATGGTTGACGAACCTTTTGTCCGGCGCTGGATCGGGCTGGGGCGCCTGGACCTGCTGCGCTTGGCGACCAGTGCCGCGAAGTGCCGCAGACGCCCACGGGATAAGTTGGTATTCGCTGGTTTGTGTCTGGTGTTGGCGGTTTTGAGGCAAAAGAAATGAAAACCCAGTTATTGGTCACCGGCAGCAGCGGTTTTGTCGGCCGTCATCTGATTCAACAATTGCAGGGGAGCGCTGATTATCAGGTGCGTGCCCTTGTCCGTCGTCTGCCGGATGCTTCTGCTTCTGATGTCGAGTACGTCGTGCTTGCCGATTTCTCGGCTGTGTCACCAGAGCACCCAGCTTTGCAGGGCGTAGATGTTGTTGTTCATCTCGCTTCACGCGTTCACGTCATGAACGACACCGAAACGGATCCTCTTGCGGCGTTTCGGCGGGTCAATGTCGGGCATACCCTTGCGTTGGCCCGTAGCGCAGCGTCCGCAGGAGCCAGGCGCTTTGTGTTCGTCAGTTCGGTGAAAGTCAACGGCGAGCAAACCGCCCCGGGCCGACCTTTTCGCGAAACAGACCCGTCGGCGCCCGTTGATCCTTATGGTGTTTCCAAGATGGAGGCGGAGGAGGCGTTGAAAGCTCTTGCGCTTGAGACCGGGCTTGAAGTGGTGATAATCCGACCGGTACTTGTGTATGGACCGGGAGTCAAAGCCAACTTTGAAAGCATGATGAAATGGCTCGTGAAGCGCGTTCCTCTGCCATTTGGTGCCATACGCAACCAAAGAAGCCTCGTTGCGCTGGACAATCTCGTGAGCCTGATCTTGACCTGTACGACTCACCCGGCTGCGTCCAATGAGACCTTCTTGGCGAGCGACGGGGATGACGTGTCGACTAGTGAGCTGCTACGTAAACTTGCAAAAGCCCTGGGCGCCCCAGCCAGGTTGATACCGGTTCCACAGTGGGTACTTGTCTGGGGGGCGACTTTGTTAGGCAAAGAAGCGCTGTCCCAACGTCTTTGCGGCTCGCTGCAAGTCGATGTCACCAAGGCGCGCCAGGTGTTGGGTTGGCAGCCGCCACTTACACTCGAGCAAGGTCTTGCTGTTACTGCGCAACACTATGTCAGCGAGCGAACTGAATGAAGTACTGGTACATCTTTCCCATTGTCGCCTTGGTTTCCCTGGCGCTGACGGCGCTCTTGCGTCAATACGCGTTGCGTCGCAGCATCATTGATATTCCCAATGCTCGCAGTTCGCACACGGTCCCCACCCCTCGCGGTGGGGGAGTGGCGATTGTACTGACGTTTGCCTTTGCACTCGTGTGGCTGGCGGGTGCCCAGTTGATAACGGTTGCTGAGAGTGCTGCTCTGCTAGGTGCAGGGTTGTTGATCGCAATCATCGGCTTTATGGACGATCATGGTCATATCGCCGCTCGTTGGCGCTTGTTGGGGCATTTTGCCGCCGCGATCTGGATGTTGTCCTGGATGCAGGGACTACCGGCAATTTCAGCTTTTGGCGTTACGTTCGATCTTGGTTGGGTAGGCCATGTCCTGGCCGTGTTTTACCTGGTCTGGATGCTGAATCTCTACAACTTCATGGACGGTATTGACGGTCTTGCCAGTCTGCAGGCTATCTGTGCCTGTCTCGCGCTGACGCTGATTTACTTTTTGAGCGGGCAGCCGTCGATGATGTGGGCACCCTTGTTGTTGAGTGCTTCTGTGGCTGGCTTCCTGTATTGGAATTTCCCGCCGGCCCGTATTTTCATGGGCGACGCAGGTAGTGGGTTTCTGGGGATCATTCTGGGAGGTCTTTCTGTTCAGGCCGCCTGGGCCGGCAGTGAGTTTTTCTTCGCTTGGCTGATCATGCTGGGTGTCTTTATCGTGGATGCGACCTTTACTCTCATCCGACGGCTTGCCCGGGGCGATAAAGTCTATGAGGCCCATCGCAGCCATGCCTACCAATTTGCCAGCCGCCAATATGGCCGCCATCTGCCCGTCACACTTGCGGTTGCCGTTATCAATGTAGTTTGGCTGTTGCCGTTGGCATTGGCGGTGGCGCTTTTTGGGCTGGACGCAGGGGTGGGGACAGTTATTGCGTATCTTCCCCTAGTATTCCTGGCTGTCAAATATAGTGCAGGGCAGAGAGAGTAGCGCCGCTGGCCAAAGCGTCAATTTTCCTTGCTGCTAGGTGGGCTTGGATTCGGCACTGATATATGTAAATTACCGGCAGTTTTTTTTCTGCGGGCTTTACATTCTTAGTATCAAGGAGCTAAACCGTGGCAACATGCTTTTTACGCCTGATCAGAATAACTGTCGGAAGTCTCCAGCCGGGCGTTTTTTCAATTGTATGCAGTAAGGGGTAGTCGGGAACAACATGGATAAATTACGGGCATATTTGCTGAGCCTTCCTCGCAGACGCAAACGCATCCTCCAGGTCATTGCCGACATCGTGCTGGTCTGGCTCGCCCTCTGGATGGCATTTGTGGTTCGTCTGGGGATCGACGAGTTGGTCAACCCCGTCGTGTTGCATTCATGGCTGTTCATCAGCGCGCCAATCGTCTCGATCCCGCTGTTTATTCGTTTTGGCATGTATCGCGCCGTGATGCGGTACTTCGGTAACGATGCGCTTATCGCGATTATCAAGGCGGTCAGCCTGTCGGCGTTGATCTTGGGGGTTGTAGTCTATTGGTACAGCAACCACGAGAACGTCGTACCACGCTCTATCGTGTTCAACTACTGGTGGCTCAGCCTGATCATGATTGGTGGTTTGCGCCTGGCCATGCGCCAGTACTTTCTGGGGGATTGGTTTGCAGCAGCCCAGTATGTGCCGTTTACCAGTCGCGATGATGGCCTGACCAAGGTTGCGATCTACGGCGCAGGTGCTGCCGGCAATCAACTGGTGGCTGCGCTTCGCATGGGGCGGGTCATGCGTCCGGTGGCGTTTATCGATGACGACAGCAGTATTTCCGATCGCGTCATCTCCGGCCTCCAAGTGTTCAAGCCCAAGCACATTCAACAGATGATCGACACCACGGGGGCTCAGGAAATCCTGTTGGCCATTCCGTCGTCCAATCGTGCGCGGCGGCGCGAGATTCTCGGCCTGTTGGAAGGGTTCCCGCTGCACGTACGGAGTGTGCCGGGTTTCATGGATCTTGCCAGCGGCCGGGTGAAGGTCGATGACATTCAGGAAGTAGACATTGCCGACTTGCTCGGGCGGGATGCCGTGCCTGCCCAGGGCGATTTGCTGGAGCATTGCATCAAAGGTCAGAGCGTGCTCGTCACGGGGGCGGGCGGTTCGATTGGTTCGGAGCTTTGCCGCCAGATCCTGGCATTGCGTCCTACTACCTTGTTGCTGTTCGAGCACAGTGAATTCAACCTTTACAGCATTCTGTCCGAGCTTGAGCAGCGCATCACTCGTGAGTCGCTGCCTGTTCGCTTGCTACCGATCCTAGGCTCGGTACGCAACCAGGCAAAATTGCTCGACGTGATGAAGACCTGGCATGTTGATACGGTCTACCACGCGGCAGCCTACAAACATGTACCGATGGTTGAGCACAACATTGCCGAGGGTGTCCTTAACAATGTCATTGGTACATTGAATACCGCCCAGGCGGCGCTTCAGGCGGGGGTCTCCAACTTTGTGCTGATCTCCACGGACAAGGCTGTGCGCCCGACCAATGTCATGGGCAGTACCAAGCGTTTGGCCGAGTTGACGTTGCAGGCGTTGAGCCGTGAGTTGGCCCCGGTATTGTTTGGCGACAAGGCTAATATTTCCCGCGTCAACAAGACCCGTTTCACCATGGTTCGCTTTGGCAATGTATTGGGCTCGTCTGGCTCGGTTATTCCGTTGTTTCACAAGCAGATCAAATCTGGTGGGCCGCTTACGGTCACTCACCCCAAGATCACGCGTTACTTCATGACTATTCCCGAAGCGGCCCAGTTGGTGATCCAGGCGGGCTCTATGGGGCAGGGCGGAGATGTGTTCGTGCTCGATATGGGCGAGCCGGTAAGAATCGTCGAGCTGGCAGAGAAGATGGTTCACCTGTCCGGCCTGAGTGTTCGTTCGGATAAAAACCCACATGGTGACATCGCCATCGAGTTTACAGGGCTACGTCCCGGTGAAAAGCTCTACGAGGAGTTGCTGATTGGCGACAACGTCGTGGCCACCCAGCACCCGATGATCATGAGTGCCAACGAGGATCATCTGGATTGGGAGTTACTCAAAGGGAAGCTGACAGAGCTGCTCGCCGCGGTTGATGCGGACGACTACAGCCGGGTCCGTCAACTGCTACGCGATACGGTCAGTGGGTATGCTCCGGATGGCGAGATCGTGGACTGGATCTATCAGCAGCGTCGCCTCGAGCCTTAGAGCGCAAGGTGTGCGTCAATGTTGCCAGGCATAATGCCTGGCAAGTTGGTTTTATATTTTGCTCGATAGACGGGCTCTGGTTTTATTGACTGCATCTTTAGTAATTTCAAAGAGAAAATCGAGTTCGGTTTCACCTGTCTTGATTGCTCCCATTTTCTCATGAAATGAGATAACTCGATCATTGCCTTTTCTAACTTCAAAGTGTGACTTTTCAAATTCGAGATTTTCAAAGGCAAACTGATAAACCAGGAAAGCACTCTCCAGGGCTGCATATCTGGTTTTGTCTTCGTTGAGAATCCAGCTGCCCCAACAAAATGATTTTTCTTTGAAATCATAAAGTCTGACCGTGCCGCAAGGTACGCCATCAAGGCGTTCAATGATGAAGTAATATTGAACGCCTTTCTGCTCATCGCCCTTGTATTTGTTGATCCACTCTCTTTGAGCCTCAACACTTGGGTTTACAGAAGAGAGGAACTGGTTGTAGTTGTTGTCGAGGCGCAGCTTCAGAACAAATCCAGCATCGCTCTCTTCAATGAGTCGTAGTCTTACCGTTTTTGATTCTAAGTTCATTTTTTTTCCATTTAACTGGTTTTGTTAATATATGGTGCGTGTTTTTCACAGGCGCCGCGTCGAAGTTTTGATTCGGGCTGACGATGCTTAGGGCCGGATAGACATGATACGTCCCTATGTCTAAGTCGAAAAGTTCTATCTATAGTCCAATCTACAGAGTGCCGAAAACATCTGTCGCTTTTTGAGCGCTAAAGCCAGTGCAGCTACATCTTGCAATACCTCCATTTTTGACAGCCATCCCACATCACCTAAGTTTGAAAAGCAGCTTCGGAAAGCTGCTTTTCCCACTGATGTCATGGAGCGTCTCTAATGCGCAGATCCGTTTTTTCCTCCCTGCTTTTTGCCTTCCTCACCAGCCTGTCCGCCGTGTCGATCGCCGCCCCATCGGCCAAGCCTGAGGCGCCGCAGCCGCTCGCGGCTCAGTTGAGCGCAAGCGAACAACCCACCCCCAAGGTCAACCTCAACGCAGCAGACGCTGAAACCCTGCGCCGTGATCTGTTTGGCATTGGCGCGGCCAAGGCCAAGGCGATCATTGCTTATCGCGAGTCCAATGGATCGTTCACGGTGGTGGATGAGTTGCTGGAAGTGAAGGGGATTGGCAAGTCGCTGCTGGAGAAGAATCGCGACAGGCTGGAGGTTAAGTAATCAAGGCAGGAGGCCGGTCATTGACCGGCCTTTTTTATGTCGGCAGGGGCTGTATTGACCCCGGTTTTCAGGCTTTCTCGCACCACATCGAGAATGCGTGTCGCCAGTTCCGGGTTTTCGACACTGCGCGCCAGGACCAATGCACCTACCAGTGTCGACATCATCACCAGGCTTTGTTCGTCGGCATTGGGGCTGCCCAATGCGGTTTCGATTTGCTTGAGCCGGGCGTCGAGGACTGTATCGGTGGTGGGGCTCTGTTGCCCGCGCTGTCCCAGTTCCGAGGACATGGTGGGCAACGGGCAACCTTGGTCGGGGGAGGTGTGATGCCACTCTGACAGGTAACTGTCGATAAAGGCTTCCAGCGGTCGTTCCTGGCTGAAGAGCATCGCGCAATGCGCGTCCAGTTCGGCGGAGGCGGCTTGCAGGGCCTTTTCCACCAGTTCGTCCTTGGATTTGAAGTGGGCGTAGAACCCGCCATGGGTCAGGTTCAAGGCTTTCATCAGGGGTTGCAGGCCGGTGGCGCCAATGCCGTCGCGGCGAAAGCGCACCGACGCCTCTTTAATGATGCGCTGGTGGGTTTGAGCTTTGTGATTGTGCGAGTAGCGCATGAGAGGGCCCTCTGAAACATGGGGCCATATTAACCAAGGTTTGGTGCTGTTTTGCGGAGCGATTACAAATTTGCCTTAATCTAGATCGACTCGCCTGGCGTGCTGCCGGTAACGGTCAGCACGGGGCGTTTGTTTCAGCGATCCTGCGCGTCCTTGGCGTCGGCCTGAGCATTGCGCTCGGCGACACGTTTGCGTTGTTCGTCGGTCAGTTCCACTTTGTTGGCGCTGTCACGCAGCATCAGCAAGCCACCAACGATCGAACCGATGGCGACCACCATGATCAACCAGGCATACCAGGGCATAGGGCTCTCCTTGAGGCCGACTGCCATGGGGAAGATTCCCCACGGCACTATCAGCTTTGAGTGACGGCTTTCGTCAGTCGTTCCATTGTAGGCCCGTTCTGCCTCGCTGGTTTAGAGCCCGGTCAACATCGCATCCGCTGGCGCATCGGCGCGGTCTTGGGCGGTCAGTTGGAAGTAGATGAAACCTGCGGCCATGAACCCGAGGAAGATCAGGCCGATCAGGGTATTGAACCACGCCATGGCCACCAGGCAGACCAGCGCCAGGATCAGCGCAATGGCCGGCACGATCGGGTAGCCCGGCGCGCGGAAGGTGCGTTCCAGCAACGGTTCGCTCTTACGCAGCTTGAACAGGCTGAGCATGCTCATGATGTACATGACGATGGCGCCGAACACGGCCATGGTGATCATCGCGGCGGTCAGGGTCATGCCGCCGAGGTTGATCAGGCCGTCGCTGTAGATGGCGGCGATGCCCACCACGCCGCCGGCGAGGATGGCCCGGTGGGGTGTCTGGAAGCGTGACAGCTTGGCCAGGGAGGAGGGCAGGTAGCCGGCGCGGGCCAGGGCGAAGAACTGGCGCGAGTAGCCGAGGATGATGCCGTGGAAGCTGGCCACCAGGCCAAACAGGCCGATCCACACCAGCATGTGCAGCCAGCCGGAGCTTTCACCTACCACGGTTTTCATTGCCTGGGGCAAGGGGTCGTTGATGTTCGACAGGGTGCGCCAGTCGCCCACGCCGCCGGCAAAGAACATTACGCCCATGGCTAGAAACACCAGGGTCAGGATGCCGCTGATGTAAGCCTTGGGAATCGTGCGCTTGGGGTCCTTGGCTTCTTCGGCGGCCATGGCGGCGCCTTCGATGGCGAGGAAGAACCAGATGGCGAAGGGGATCGCGGCAAAAATCCCGGCTATCGCCGGCGCGCCAAAGGTGTCGGCACCCGCCCAGCCGTTGAGGGCGAAGTTGCTGAAGCTGAATGCCGGTGCCACCACGCCCATAAAGACCAACAGTTCGGCCACGGCCAGCACGCACACCACCAGCTCGAAGGTCGCGGCCAGTTTCACCCCGAGAATATTCAAGCCCATGAACACAAAGTACGCCCCGACCGCTGCGTGTTTCGGGTCGAGTGCGGGGAATTGCACATTCAGGTAGGCGCCGATGGCCAGGGCAATCGCCGGAGGCGCGAAGACGAACTCGATCAAGGTGGCCAGCCCGGCGATCAGCCCGCCTTTCTCGCCGAACGCCCGCCGGCTGTAGGCAAACGGCCCACCGGCATGGGGAATTGCGGTGGTCAGTTCGGTGAAGCTGAAGATGAAACAGGTGTACATGGCAGCGACCATCAATGACGTCACCAAAAAGCCCAGCGTCCCGGCCACGCCCCAGCCATAGCTCCAGCCAAAGTATTCGCCGGAGATCACCAGCCCCACGGCGATGCCCCACAGATGCAAGGTGCCCAAGGTGGGCTTGAGTTGGGTGTTCATTGCGCTGCTCCCAGAACGGTTTGGAATGTTTCAGGACATTGCAGCGGCCATGCCAGCTTGGAAAAGGGCGTCGTAAAGGGCAGGAACTGTCGCCCGGGAGATAGTTTGTTGTTTGCGACCGTAATTCCGTGCACCAGGGTAGGGCGGCGGCGGATAGGCTGATGCTATTGCGGGCAAGCCCGGCTGCCGCATTTAGCCGCATTCCCAAGGATGCACCCGGTCAACTGTGGGAGCCGGGCTTGCTCGCGATAGCGGCCTCAACAGCCCCAAAAACCTCACGTCCAACCCACTCTTTACGCCATCTTTACGCCCCCTCCACCCCCTCGCCCTCGTTCCTTTACGCCCCTCCTGCGGACAATACCTCCATACGCGGCAGTCGCCGTCTGACGGAGAAACTTCCATGAGTGTTCTGGATGGGGTGTCACTGCTACTGGCCGTGGCGCTATTCATTTATCTGCTGGTTGCGCTGTTGCGCGCGGATCGGGGCTAGGAGCGGCTATGCACAGTTATGACTATTGGCTGATCATCGCCTTCTTCGCCGTGGTGCTGGTTCCAGCGCCATTTCTGGGGCGGTTCTATTACAAGGTGATGGAAGGGCAGCGCACTTGGCTTACGCCAGTGTTCGGGCCGGTCGAGCGCGTGTGTTATCGCGTGGCCGGGGTCGATGCACAACAAGAACAAAGTTGGCAGAAGTACACCCTGGCCCTGCTGGCCTTCAACCTGGCGGGCTTTTTGTTGTTGTTTGCGATCCTGTTGTTCCAGGACTACCTGCCGCTCAACCCGCAGCAGTTGCCTGGGCAGGAATGGACGCAGGCGTTCAATACCGCCGTCAGTTTCATGACCAACACCAACTGGCAGTCCTACAGCGGTGAAGCCAGCCTCAGCTACCTGAGCCAGATGGTCGGCCTGACCGTGCAGAACTTTGTCAGTGCGGCCACTGGCCTTGCGGTGCTTGTCGCCCTTTGCCGTGGGATTGGTCGCAAGTCCGCCAGCACCCTGGGTAATTTCTGGGTGGATATGACCCGCGCCACCCTCTATGGCTTGCTGCCATTGTGCCTGGTGCTGGCGCTGTTTCTGGTCTGGCAGGGCGTGCCGCAAACCTTCGCTCACTACGTCAGCGCGCTGACGATGCAGGGCGTCGATCAGGTGATCCCACTCGGCCCGGCGGCCAGCCAGATTGCGATCAAGCAACTGGGGACCAACGGCGGTGGCTTCTTCGGGGTCAACTCGGCGCATCCGTTCGAAGACCCGACTGCCTGGGCCAACCTGTTTGAAGTGGCGGCGATCATCCTGATTCCGGTGGCGCTGGTGTTCACCTTCGGCCACTACGTCAAGGACCTACGCCAGAGCCGGGCAATTCTCGGCTGCATGCTCGCGCTGTTCCTGATTGGCGGTTCGGTGTCGCTGTGGTCCGAGTACCAGCCCAACCCGACCCTGAACAACCCGGCGGTCGAGCAGACTGCGCCCCTGGAAGGCAAGGAAGTGCGTTTCGGCACCACCGGCACCGTGTTGTGGTCGGTGACCACCACGGCGGCGTCCAACGGTTCGGTCAACGGCATGCAGGACAGCCTCAACCCCCTGAGCGGGATGGTGGCGCTGGTCAATATGATGGTCGGCGAAGTGATCTTCGGCGGCGTCGGTGCCGGTATGTACGGCATGCTGCTCAACGTGCTGATCGCGGTGTTCCTCGCCGGCTTGATGATCGGCCGCACCCCGGAATACCTCGGCAAGAAACTCCAGGCCCGGGAAGTGCAACTGCTGGTGGTGACCCTGTTGGTGATGCCCGTAGGCGTACTGGTGCTCGGCGCGATTGCCGCCAGCGTGCCGGCCACTGCTGCAACCATCAGCAACCCCGGCCCCCACGGCTTCAGCCAGTTGCTCTACGGCTACACCTCAGCCAGTGCCAACAACGGTTCGGCCTTTGGTGGCCTGGGCGCCAATACCCCGTTTCACAATCTGATGCTGGGCTTGGGCATGTTGATCGGACGCTTCGGCTACATCCTCCCGGTACTGGCCCTGGCCGGCAGCCTGGCGATGAAGAAAAGCGCACCGATTGGCCAGGACAGTTTCCCGACCCACGGCCCGTTGTTCGTGACGTTGTTGACCGTGACCATTTTGCTGGTGGGCGGCCTGACGTTCCTGCCGACGCTGGCACTGGGCCCTATCGCTGAACACCTGAGCATGGGCTTCTAAGGGGTATGAACATGAATATGCCAGTAAACAATGCCGCTCCGGTCAAGACCCAGGAGTCGGTCAAGACCTCGATCTCGGCCCTGTGGCGCCCGGCCCTGATCCAGGCGTTCGTCAAGCTGGACCCGCGCCAGTTGAAGCGTTCGCCGGTGATGCTGGTGGTCGAGCTGACTGCGATCCTCACCACTGTGCTGTGCCTGGTGCCGGACAGCAGCGTGCCGACCTTTGTCGCAGTGCAGATTGCCCTGTGGCTGTGGTTCACCGTGCTGTTCGCCAACTTCGCCGAAGCCCTGGCCGAGGGCCGTGGCAAGGCCCGTGCCGACAGCCTCAAGGCTGGCAGTGAAGGCCTGAGTGCACGACGCCAGGAGGCAGACGGCAGCTTCACGGTAGTGCCCGCCACCAGCCTGCGCAAAGGCGATGTGGTGCGGGTTGCGGCCGGGGAAATGATCCCTGGCGACGGTGAAGTCATCGAGGGTATTGCGGCGGTCAATGAAGCGGCGATTACCGGTGAATCCGCACCGGTGATCCGCGAATCCGGCGGCGACCGCTCGGCCGTCACCGGCAATACCCGGCTGGTCTCGGACTGGCTGGTGATTCGCATCACCGCCAACCCTGGTGAATCGACGCTGGACCGCATGATCACTTTGGTGGAAGGCGCCAAACGCCAGAAAACCCCCAACGAAGTGGCGCTGGATATCCTGCTGATCGGCTTGACCATGATCTTCCTGCTGGTGGTCGTGACCTTGCAGCCCTTCGCCCACTTCGCCAATGGCAGCCTGCCCCTGGTGTTCCTGGTGGCGCTGCTGGTCACGCTGATTCCCACCACCATCGGTGGCCTGTTGTCGGCCATCGGCATCGCCGGCATGGACCGCCTGGTGCGCCTCAACGTGATCGCCAAGTCCGGGCGCGCCGTGGAAGCGGCGGGGGACGTGCATGTGCTGTTGCTGGACAAGACCGGCACCATCACCTTCGGTAACCGGCGCTGTGCAGGCATCTATGCCGCGCCCGGCGTCAATGGCAAGGAATTGGCCGAAGGCGCGCTGCTGGCCTCGCTGGCCGACGATACGGCAGAAGGCAAATCCATCGTCGAATACCTGCGCGCCTTGCATCCGTACACCGAGCCCTCCGTGCAAGAGCTGACCGGCGTGCCGTTCAGCGCCGAAACGCGCTTGTCCGGGGTGGATTACCAGGGCCGCGTCTACCGTAAAGGCGCTGTCGATTCGCTGCTGGCGTTTATCGGTCTGCAACGCCAAGACCTGTTGCCCGCGCTGTCCCGGGAAATCGACAAGATCGCTCAGAGCGGCGGCACTCCGTTGCTGGTGTGTGCCGACGGTAAATTGCTCGGCGCGATCCACCTCAAGGACGTGGTCAAGCCGGGTATCCGTGAGCGCTTTGCCGAGTTGCGCAAGCTGGGGATCCGCACGGTGATGGTGACCGGCGATAACCCATTGACCGCCGCCGCGATTGCCGCCGAAGCGGGTGTGGATGATGTGCTGGCGGAAGCCACGCCGGAGAAGAAACTGGCGCGCATCCGCCACGAGCAGAACGACGGGCGCCTGGTGGCCATGTGTGGCGACGGTGCCAACGACGCCCCGGCCCTGGCCCAGGCGGACGTGGGTATGGCCATGAATGACGGCACCCAGGCGGCGCGCGAAGCGGCGAACATGGTCGACCTCGACAGCGACCCGACCAAGCTGCTGGACGTGGTGCAGGTCGGCAAGGAATTACTGGTGACCCGTGGTGCGCTGACCACCTTTTCGATTGCCAACGACGTGGCCAAGTACTTCGCCATCCTGCCGGCGCTGTTTGCCTCGATCTACCCGCAACTGGGGGTGCTTAACGTGATGCACCTGAACAGCCCGCAGAGCGCGATCCTTTCGGCGATTGTGTTCAACGCGCTGATCATCGTGGTGCTGATCCCCCTGGCCCTGCGCGGTGTGCGGGTGCAGGCGGCGAGTGCGGCGGCGCTGCTGCGACGCAACCTGTTGATCTATGGCGTGGGCGGGCTTGTGGTGCCGTTCGCCGGGATCAAGGCGATCGACATGCTGCTGACAGCGCTGCACCTGGTCTGACCCAACCCTGTAGGAGCTGGCTCCTACAGGTCACGAATCAATTGAGGAAGATGAAATGTCCAGCATGATCCGTCCGGCCTTGAGCCTGTTGGTATTGATGACCCTGATCACGGGCGTGGCCTATCCGTTGGTAGTGACCGGCGTCGCCCAGGTGGCCTTTCCCGACCAGGCCAATGGCAGCCTGGTGCGTGACGCCGAAGGCAAGGTGCGCGGTTCCAGCCTGATTGCCCAGGAATTTACCGGCGAGCGCTGGTTCCACTCGCGGCCTTCGGCGGGTGCGTTTGCCACCGTGTCCAGCAGTGCCAGCAACCTCGGCCCGAGCAACCCGGCGCTGGCGACGCGGGTGTTTGACGACGCCGCGAAAATCCAGGGCCCCGGCCAGGGCCCGGTGCCCCTGGCACTCTTGACTACCTCCGGCAGCGGTCTTGATCCACACTTGCCACCGCAGGCAATTGCCTATCAACTGGCGCGGGTGGCGGCGGCACGTCAGTTGCCGGTGTCGACCCTGGAGCGCTTGATGGACGAGCATATCGAACAGCCGCTGGTGGGGCCGCCGGTGGTGAATGTACTGGCGCTGAATATGGCGCTGGAAAAGTTGTAGACCGTTGCGCCGCCATCGCGGGCAAGCCCGCTCCCACACTTGGAATGCATTCCGGATGTGGGAACTGGCTTGCCGGCGATGGCGGCTGCATGTACCCAACATCCCTAACTGAAAGAAGACTGCCCCATGAGTGACTCCGGCCGCGCCGACGCCCTCCTAGCCGACCTACCCAAGCACGGCCGTGGCCGGCTCAAGGTATTCCTCGGTGCCGCACCGGGCGTGGGCAAGACCTACGCCATGCTCCAGGCCGCCCACACCCAGTTGCGCCAGGGCGTCAAAGTGGTGGCCGGGGTGGTCGAGACCCATGGCCGCGCCGAGACCGAGGCCTTGCTCAGTGGCTTGCCCCAGCAGCCGCTGCTGCGCTCGGAATACCGTGGGGTGATGCTCGAAGAAATGGACCTCGACGGCTTGCTCGCCACCAAGCCCAAGCTGGTGCTGGTGGACGAACTGGCCCACAGCAACGCCCCCGGCAGCCGCCACGAAAAGCGCTGGCAGGACATCCAGGAGCTGCTCTCCGCCGGCATCAACGTGTTCACCACGGTCAACGTCCAGCACCTGGAAAGCCTCAACGATCAGGTACGTGGCATCACCGGCGTGCAGGTACGCGAAACCCTGCCGGACTGGGTGCTGCAGGAAGCCGATGAGTTACTGCTGATCGACCTGCCATCCCGCGAGCTGCTGGAGCGCCTGCGCGACGGCAAGGTCTATGTGCCGGAGCAGGCGCGCGCGGCCATCGACGCATTCTTTACCCAGACCAACCTCATGGCCCTGCGCGAGTTGGCGATGCAGACTGCCGCCGCGCACGTCGATGACGATCTGGCCCAGGGCTACCGGCAATTGGGCCAGGCCGCGCCCGCCGTGCGCGGGCGCTTGCTGGTGGGGGTGGATGGCGACGCCGAGGCCGAACGCCTGGTGCGTCACGCCAGCCGTGTGGCGCAGCGCCGGCATCTGCCCTGGAGCATGGTGCATGTGGACAACGGCCGGGTGCGTGACGAACAGTCTCGGCTGAGGCTGCAAAATGCCCAGCAACTGGCCGAGCGTCTGGGTGGCGAAGTGGTGTTGCTGCGTGCCGGCGAGGTGGCCAAGACCCTGATCCAGCATGCTGCCGAGCGCCGTGCCAGCCTGGTGCTGGTGGGGCAGTCGCGCCCGCGCTGGCGGCGCCGACTGTTCGGTGGCGGCCTGGCGGCGCGTTTGTTGCGCAACGCCCGGGGCCTGGAAATCAATATCCTCGACAGCGATGGAACACCCGCCGCGCCGCGTTTGCCCGATGTGCGTGGCCTGGTGTGGTTCGATTACGCCCTGGCGCTGCTGGCAACGGTGCTGGCCAGTGCGTTGGCGTGGGCGGTGTCGAGTATTCTGCCGCTGCCCAACATCTCTCTGGTGTTCCTCGCCGCAGTGCTGCTGGTGGCGGTGCGCAGCAGCCTGGGCCCGGCATTGGCCTGCGCTGCGCTGTCGTTCCTGACCTATGACTTTTTGTTTATTCCGCCGAATTTCTCCTTCGCTATCCAGCGTGAAGAAGATGTGCTGACCTTGCTGTTCTTCCTGCTGATGGCGGCACTGACCGGCAACCTAGCCGCCCGCCAGCGTCGGCAATTGCAGGCCCTGCGCGACACCCAGGAAGAAACCAGCGAACTGCTCGACCTGTCGCGCAAACTCACCGCTGCTACTGATCGCCAGGCGGTGATCAGCGCGGCGGCCCATCATCTGCAGGGCTGGAGCGATTTGCAGTTGTGCCTGGTCAATCGCGACGGGCCCGGTGACTGGACGGTCGAGACCGGCGGGCCGCTGACCTTTACCGAGGCCGAGCGCGCCGCCGCCGACTGGGCCTGGCAGCACGACCAGCCGGCGGGCATGGGCACCGGAACCTTGCCGTTTGGGCGTTGGTGGTGGTGGCCGTTGTCCGCTGAAAACGGTCCGCTGGGCCTGCTCGGCGTCAGCCCCAAGGCTGGCCTGGAGCTCAGTGGCCAACGTCGGCGCCTGCTCACGGCCTTGAGCCAGCCATTGGCCCAGGCCCTGGCCCGCGCCCAGTTGGCGCAGAACCTGGAGGCCGCCCGTTTGCATGGCGAGACCGAGCAACTGCGCAGTGCCTTGTTGGCCTCGGTGTCCCATGACTTGCGCACGCCGCTGACCTCCATGCGCGGCAGCATCGACAGCCTGCTGGCCCTGGGCGAAGCCATTCCCCTGGAAGATCGCCGCGAGTTGCTGGAAGGCACCCGCGATGAAGCCGAGCGCCTGGACCGCTACATCCAGAACCTGCTGGACATGACCCGCCTCGGCCATGGCGCCTTGAAGCTGGCGCGGGACTGGGTGTCGCCCGGCGATATCGTCGGCAGCTCCCTCGGCCGTTTGCGTGCCGTGCTGGCGCCGTTGCAGGTGAGTACCGATGTGCCGCCAGAGTTGCCATTGCTGTATGTGCATGCCGCCTTGATCGAGCAGGCGTTGGTCAATGTGCTGGAAAACGCCGCGCGTTTTTCACCGCCCCATGGCCGCTTGCAACTGCGTGCTGGCGTCGCCGAGCAGGCGGTGTTTTTTTCGGTCAGTGATGAAGGTCCGGGCATTCCCGAGGAAGAGCGGGCGAAGATTTTCGATATGTTCTACACCGCCGCACGGGGCGACCGGGGCGGGCAGGGCACCGGGCTCGGCCTGGCAATCTGCCAGGGTATGGTCGGCGCCCACGGCGGGCATATCAGCGTGACCGAGGGCATCGACGGGCGGGGCACGTGTATCACCCTGTTCCTGCCGTTGCAGACTCAGCCGAGCCCGGACAGTGAAGCGTGAGACGCAGTGCGCTACTCTTAACTTTTTTCAGTGATTGTGATGGAACACCATGAACCAGACTGCGACGATTTTGGTCATTGATGACGAGCCGCAGATCCGCAAGTTCTTGCGCATCAGCCTGGCCTCCCAGGGCTACAAAGTAATCGAGGCCGGGACCGGCGCCGAAGGGCTGGCCCAGGCGGCCTTGAGCAAGCCGGACCTGCTGGTGCTGGACCTGGGCCTGCCGGACATGGACGGCCAGCAGGTGCTGCGCGAGTTGCGTGAATGGTCGACGGCCCCGGTGCTGGTGTTGTCGGTACGTGCCGGCGAAGGGCAGAAGGTCCAGGCGTTGGACGGTGGGGCCAACGACTACGTGACCAAGCCGTTTGGCATCCAGGAGTTTCTCGCTCGGGTGCGCGCGCTGTTGCGCCAGGCGCCCACCGGCGAGGCGCAGCAGGCCGCCCTGCAGTTTGGCCCGCTGATGGTCGACCTGGCTTATCGGCGGGTGCTTCTGGAGGGTGTCGACGTGGCCCTGACCCGCAAGGAATACGCGGTGCTGGCGCAACTGGCGCGCCACCCTGGGCGGGTGATTACCCAGCAGCAGTTGCTCAAGGATATCTGGGGCCCGACCCATACCGAAGACAGCCACTACCTGCGGATTGTGGTGGGGCACTTGCGTCAGAAGCTGGCGGATGACCCGACCCAGCCGCGTTTTATCGTGACCGAAGCGGGGGTGGGGTATCGGTTGTTGGGGGCTGCTGAGGGCTGAGGGATTGTGGTTGCTGGGCCGGCGGCATCGCGGCATAGGTATCTACACAACTCTTTCGTGGTTCTTGGGGTTGTGTACATATCCGTTTTTGCGGTTACGGCGGCTATTGGTTCCGCCCTTACGGCGGCTCACTTTTGTAGAGCGCAAAAGTAAGCAAAACACTCTTGCCCCACCACTCGGTGCCTCGCCTAGGCTCGGCATGCCCGCAGTCAGGCATTGCTCCGTGGGCCCGCCGCGATCGGCCATCCATGGCCGTGTCGCGGCTACCCCGTCATCCATGCCGGGGTGCCCACTGCGCAATACCCGCCTGCGGCCATCGTGGTTTAACGGGGCGCCCAAGATCAAGATCAAAAGCCAGATCAAAAGCAGAGCAACAGCAACAGCAACAGCAATGCCAAAGCCGGGGCGCGAAGCTCCATTCCCCCTGTGGGAGCTGGCTTGCCTGCGATGGCGGTGTATCAGTCGATAAATGTATTGGCTGAGACACCGTCATCGCAGGCAAGCCAGCTCCCACAAGGGTACGCGCACGCTTCGGCGATCAGGTCGGCTGTAAGGCCGCCTCGCTTTGCTTGTGATTTTGATCTTAGGCGTCCCGTTAAACCACGCTGCCCCCCAAATCAATGTCGGATGACGGGCACACCGAGCCTAGGCGAGGTGCCGAGTGGTGGGGTAAGAGCCCTTTTGGTTACTTTTGGCTGGGCCGGCACTCCGGGCTCTTTTCCAAAAGTGAGCCGCCGTAAGGGCGGAACCAATAGCCGCCGTGACCGCAGCAACGGATATGTACACAACCCCAAGAACCACGAAAGAGTTGTGTAGATACCTATGCCGCGATAGGGCCTCAAGCCCCAGCGAAGATCTCAACTCTGCTCACTCTCATACCGATCCAGCGTATCACTGGCAATCTCCCGCCCCAGCGCGATCAATTCCGGCGCCTTGTAGAACTCGAAGAACCGGCACACGCGCTTGGGCACATTGATCAGCACATCCGGCGGGTAGCCGGCAATTTTGTACTGGGCCAACGACGTCTGCATCACCTCGAAACTCTGGTTGATCAAATCCAGCAGCGACGCCGGCCCGACGTTGTCGATGATGAACGAACCGGTTGCCGACTTGGGGGCGCCAGCGGTTTCCGGGGCTGCGGCCGGTTGCTGGGCTTCCGGCTCGGCGCCTTCGAGCCAGGGGTTGATATCGGCGGCCTGCGCCTGCAGCGCTTCCTGTTCCAGCAACAATAATTGTTCGGCCTGCTTGCGCCGAAACGGCAGATGGGAACCCAGTGAACGTACCAGGTTGTCGAAGCGGCTCTTGAACGCCGGCGGGCGCTGGATTACCGGCAGGGTGTAGTGTTTCTGGTTGGTGGCGTTGAGGTTGACCGCAATGATCAGGTCGCAATGACTCGACACCACCGGCACGATAGGCAGCGGGTTGAGCAGGCCGCCATCCACCAGCATGCGGTTGCCTTGCATCACCGGGGTGAAGAGGCTGGGGATCGCTGCCGAGGCGCGCATCGCCTGGTGCAGGCAGCCTTCCTGGAACCAGATTTCCTGCTGGTTGGTCAGGTCGGTGGCGACCGCCGTGTAGGGAATGCGCAGGTCTTCGATATTGATCTCACCGACGATCTTGCGGATCTGCCCGAAGACTTTTTCGCCGCGTATCGCCCCCAGGCGAAAGCTCACATCCACCAGGCGCAGCACGTCCAGATAGTCCAGGCTTTCGATCCAGTTCCGGTAGTCCTGCAGTTTACCCGCAGCATAGATCCCGCCCACCACTGCTCCCATGGAGCAGCCGGCGATACAGGCGATTTCATAACCGCGTTTTTCGATCTCTTCGATCACCCCGATATGGGCGTAACCCCTTGCTCCGCCTGAGCCCAGGACCAATGCAACGCGTTTTTTCATGACTGGATCCTTCGTAAAACAGCTGTCCACAATGCACCCAAGCAGGGGGCTGCTTCAATCCTAGCGGAGCAGAACGATAATTTTCGTAAGCCGAGCTATTTGCTCGGGTATGCTTTGGCTATCAGCACTGGGCATTTCAGGCTGTGTGATAAGGCACTTTTCGATGTAGGCAACGTCTACATCCCACGACTGTTTTCTTTTCTTGAGGTGTCATTGATGAAAGCCTGGATGTGTTTGCCTGTGATTGTTTTGGCTCTGGCCGGTTGTGCCGGCAAAACGGCCTATCGTGATAGCTGCGGCAGCCAGCTGGATGCCGCCTGGCACGAGCTGGACCTGGCCAAGGCCGAAGGTTTTGCCGGTACGGTCAGCTATTCCAAGGCCCTGTCGTTGCTGACCGGCGCCAAGACCCAGCAGCAATTCGAAGCGTTCGAAGGCTGTGCCAGCAAAGCGGAAAAAGCCCGTTTCTATATTCGTGAGTCGCGCGCGGGCCGTTGATCCGCGTCAGCGTAACGCGTTGTTGGAGTGGTTAAGGTGGTCCCAGGCGCCTGTTTTGTGCGGGTGTATGGCGGTTGTTTGACAGGGGAAACAGCATGTCGGCGTTGGTGGATCAGTTAGTCGCCCAGGTCATCGGCCTGGAAGTCGGATTGTTGAGTTGTCAGGCGCGCCTGGCGGCGGTGACCGATGACGAGGCGCTGCACGACCTGCGCACCACCGTGCGCCGCCTGCGCAGCCTGTTGCGCCCTTTGCGCGGGCTGCCCGGCGTCGAGCAATTGGAGGCCGCCGCCAGCGCGGTCGGCCAATTGACCACGCCGCTGCGCGACCGCGAAGTGCTGGCGGCCTACCTGCAGCAACATGGCCATCACGAAGCGGCGGCCCGGCGTCTGCGCCAGCAGCCGCAGACTTATCGGCAGGTGGCCCAGAGCGCGGAATTGGCGCAGCTGTTGCAGATCATGGCCGCCTTTCCGCGATTTATCCGTGCCTCCCAGCATCAAAAACTACTCAAGCGCCTGCGCGCCCGTATCGAAAAACGCCTGGGTAAACAATGGCAGGCTCTCGAGGTGGCGTTGCACGATCCCGACCACGACCGCCATCGCCTGCGTTTGTTGATCAAGCGCGTGCGCTACGCGGCCGAGGCCTATCCGCAATTGGGCCAGGTACCGGCCAAGGCCATGTCCCGTCTCAAGTCCGCCCAAGGCGCCCTGGGAGATTGGCACGACTGCTGGCAATGGTTGGCGCAAGCCAAGCTCCAGGCAGACTTGCAACCTTGCGTTGCAGTCTGGCATCGGACCATGGCCGAAGCTGAAGGCAAAGCCGATCGGGTACTCGACAAGCTGGCGGCGGATTGTTTCTGAGCCTGCGGCTTATCTGTCTGGGTATTTGGCCGGAATAAGTGCTGTACCGGGCTGGCGCGCTGGTTAAGATCGCTCATCGGTTTTCTTGATGTGAGGTCGCCATGCGCTTTAGTGATTTGCTCGACGCTGCCCGTAACAACCCGTTGGACGTGTCTATTCCGGCCGAGTGGGCCCAGGGTCGCGCCACGTTTGGCGGGCTGGTTGCCGCCTTGCAATACGAAGCGTTGCGTGCCCAGGTGCCGGCTGATCGCCCATTGCGTTCGTTGGCCGTGACGTTTGTCGGGCCCGTGGCGCCCGACGTATCCGCCCGTTATCAAGTCGAAGTACTGCGCGAAGGCAAGGCCGTCAGCCAGTTGCTGGGGCGGGTGGTGCAGGACGGTGAAGTGATGACCCTGGCCCAGGCCAGCTTCGGCGCATCGCGGCCTTCAGAGATCGACGTGCCGGCCTTGCCCGCGCCGACTTTCAAACATTGGGACGAGTGCCAGGAACTGCCCTATATCAAAGGCGTGACGCCTGAGTTCATGCGCCACTTGGCGATGCGCTGGAGCGTCGGTGGCTTGCCGTTCACCGGCAATAAATCCCGGGAAATGGGCGGCTGGGTGCGCTTGCGGGGGGATGTGAAAGAAGAGCCTTTGACCGAAGCCCATATCCTCGCGCTGGTGGATGCCTGGCCGCCGGCGCTTTTACCGCACCTGAAGAAGCCGGCACCCGGCAGCACGCTGACCTGGACCATCGAATTCATCCAGCCCCTGGCACAGGTGACGACCCTGGACTGGTGCCAGTACCACGTCCAGATCGAGCATGCTCGCGACGGTTATGGCCATGCTGCCGCGATGTTGTGGGGGCCTGACGGCCAGTTGATCGCTATCAGCCGCCAGACCGTGGTGGTCTTCGCCTGACCCTGCCTCAGTGGCGGTGGCGCTGACGCCAGGCCTGCCACCAGCCACCGCTGAGGACAAAGCGCGGAAAGGTCACGAACTGCTCGACCACCAGGCGCTGCACTGCATCTTTACGATCACTGAACGGCTCGCTGGCCTGGGCTTCCAGGCTATGACCGTGGCGTTGCAGCGCCAGGCCGGCGAGTACGCCGACCACACCGATGGCAAAACTGGCCAGGCTCAGGCTGAACACGCCGGACACAATCAGCAGAAACCCGACGATGAACAGCGGCACGGCAATCAGGTGCAGCACCAGGTTGGTCGGGTGCTGATGGTTCTGCGGGTAGGCGCGCCATTGCCAGGCCGGGAGATTGGGGTGACGTTTGCCCATGATGATAAATCCTCTGTCCATTGAAACTCGATGGACAGAGTTTAGGTCGGGCGGGCAGGGGCGGCGAATTGGGGTTGGCTATGGGGGTTATAGCGTTTTGATCGATCCGCCAGCGGCAGGCGCTGGCGGATCGGTGGGCAAACGTCACAGTTTGAGCTGGCCGATGGCTTTGCTCAACTCGCCGGCCAGGGTTGCCAGTTCATTGCTGGTGGTCGCCGAATCCACGGTCTGTTGCACAGTGTTTTCCGTGACATCGCGAATACTCACCACCGCGCGGTTCATCTCCTCGGCCACATGGCTCTGCTGCTCGGCAGCCACCGCAATCTGCGTGTTGCTCTCGCGCATCTGCGCCACGGCGCTGGTGATTTCGGCCAGTGAAGCGCCGGCTTCCTGGGCCTGCTGCACACAGTTGTCGGCCTTGAACGAGCTTTCCTGCATAAAGTCCACCGCATCCCGGGTGCCGGCCTGCAGGGCCGAGACCATGCGGGTGATCTCATCGGTGGAGCTTTGCACGCGCTTGGCCAGGTTGCGCACTTCGTCGGCCACCACCGCAAAGCCGCGCCCCATTTCCCCGGCGCGGGCCGCTTCGATGGCGGCGTTGAGAGCCAGCAGGTTGGTCTGTTCGGCAATGCTGTGGATCACGCCGACCACGCCATTGATTTTCTGGCTGTCCTCGGCCAGCTTCTGGATCATTTCTGCGGTTTGCTGCACACCGGTGGACAATCCGGCAATCGAGCGCTGAACCCGGGTTACTACTTCCTGACCGCTGCCGGCCAAGGTGTCGGCGGTCTGGGACAAGTCGCGAGTGGCGCCGGCGTGTTGGGCGATGTGATACACGGTGGCGGTCATTTCATTGATCGCGGTGGCCGCCTGGTCGGTCTCGCTTTGCTGGCCGAGCATGCCGTGCTGCACCTCATTCATGCTGCTGGCCAGGCGTGCGGCGCCGTCATCCAACAGTTTGGCGGTGCGCGCTACCGTACTGACCACCCGCTGGTAGCCGGCCTGCATGGCGTTGAACGCACTGGCCATCTGCCCGACCTCGTCCTTGCATGCCAGGGGCACGCGGGCCGAGAGGTCGCCGGTTTTCTCTACGTGCAGCATCACGTCTTTCAAGGTGTTGAGTTGGGCGAGCAAAAAGCGGATCAACAGTTGCGAGGCACAGAGCATGGCGAGCATCAGGATCAGCACCGCCACCGCGTAGTTGGTAAAGCGCTCGGTAAACACCTGGCTCAGGCTCGGTGCATAGGCCAGCACGGCGACTTGTTGGCCACCGGCGCGGGAGATGACTTCGGCGCCCAGCAACGGGTTTTCGCCGAACAGCGGCATATGATTGAACTCGACCCAACCGTTGGCTTCGCTCAGGGCTGACAGGTCCTGGTCCGCCAACTCGGGTGCCTGGCCCCGGGCAAACGCCAGCCAGTGCTCGCCCTGGGGCAGCGGCTGCCCGGCCGGCCAGGCGCTGAGCAAGCGGCCCTGGGCTTGTGCCGAGGCTTGGGCGGCATGGCTGCGGGCCTGTTGTTCAAGCTGCACGGCATACAGCACCAGCAGCAGCGTGGTGATGAAAGCGACCGCATTCACGGCCCAGAATTTGTACTTCAGCGAGATATTGCTAAGCCAGGCACCCATGGAAGGTTTTCTCTGATAGCGGAAACAGTATTGGCAAGGTGCCAGTATTGTGCCGCTATCCGGAAAAGGGGTGTTGATATGGGTCAATGCACCGCGTCAATCCGGCACAGGCAGGCCGAAAAACGCACGGGCGCAGGCGGTGCTGTGCTGGGCCAGGTCTTCCAGGCTTTCTTCTCGGTGCAGGGCCACTTCGCGCAAGACTTCCGGCAGATAGGCCGGCTCATTGCGCCCGTTCTTCGGTTTGGGGCGCAGGGTGCGTGGCAGCAGGTAGGGCGCATCGCTTTCCAGCATCAAGCGGCCCCAGGGGATTTCCCTGACCAGTGGGTGCAGGTGCGTGCCACGCCGTTCGTCACAGATCCAGCCGGTGATGCCGATATGCAGGTCCAGATCGAGATAACTGAACAGCGCGCGTTGTTCGCCGGTGAAGCAGTGCACCACGGCGGCGGGCAGTTGATCGCGGTAATCGCGCAGGATCTCCAGCAGGCGCTGGTTGGCGTCCCGTTCGTGGAGAAACACTGGCAGTTGCAATTCGACGGCCAGTGCCAGGTGGGCTTCGAGGACTTTTTCCTGCTGGGGGCGGGGCGAAAAGTCCCGGTTGAAGTCCAGCCCGCATTCCCCCACGGCACGTACCCGCTCCTGGCTGAGCAGGTCACGCAGTTGCCGGGCACTGTCGGCGTTCCAATCGCTGGCGCTATGGGGGTGGATACCGGCGGTGGAGAACAGCCGTCGGGCGCCTTGGTCCCAACGCTGGCACAGCTCCAGGGCCTGTTCGCTGCCTTGCACGCTGGTGCCGGTGACAACCAATTGGCCCACGCCGGCAGCATAGGCGCGGTCGAGCACGGCCTGGTGTTTGTCGTCGAAACTGGAGTTGGTCAGGTTGACGCCAATATCAATGAGTTGCATGGTGCTATCTCCGCCTGCGGCCGGAAAGTCTATCAGAGCTGTAGATTTATAAGAAAAACCAAGAACTACAACGAGTTATCGCTGTCTTTGAACGTCGCAAGTCACACCGTGGTTGGCCGAAGGCCTGCTGCTGTGCCACCCTTGCGCCCAAAGTCTGCGCCTCTGGCGCTCTGTTTCTGTCCCTCAATGCGGCGTTTCTCGCGGTGCATGGGGCCTTGTTCTTTCCGGAGAGCGGATGATCCGACCCTCGGCATTGCTTATGGTGTGCCTGACGCTGCTGCTGCCCACGGCGGCGGTTGCGCGCCTGGACGGGCCGCTGGAAGTGACCAAGTCGGGCAAAGTCCGTGACCTGGCAGAAATCCGCAGCAGCCGCACCTTGCGGGTGCTGGTCAACCAGAGCCGCAACAGCTCCGGTGAAGTCCAGGGCCAGTCGATTGGTGTTGAATATCACCGCCTGCGCGCCTTCGAACACTACCTCAACGGCCGCGCCCGCGACGGCCAGGAAATCAACCTCAAGATCATTCCCAAGGCCAAGGATCAGTTGCTGGGGGCGTTGGCCCGTGGCGAAGGTGACCTGGTGGCGCCCGGCGAACTGCTGGATACGACGGGGGCGCACAAGATCAGCAGCAGTGATCCGATTGCCAGCGACGTGCCGCTGTGGCTGGTGGGCCTCAAGGGCGAGCGGCGGTTTACCCGGCTGGAGCAGTTGTCCGGGCGCACCCTGGCCCTGACCACGGGCAGCGCAGCGGGGGAGGCGGTCAACCAGATCAATCAGAAGCTGGCACTGCGCAAGCTGCCGCCGGTCAAGGTGGAATGGGTGGACCCCAGCCTGGCGGTGGAAGATGTGCTGGAGATGGTCCAGGCGGGGATCTTCCACCTGACCATTGTCGAGCGGCCGATTGCGGAGCGCTGGTCAAAGATCCTGCCCAAGCTGCGTTTCGACAAGCAAGTGGCGATCAGCGAGCCGGGCGAGGAGTACTGGTTCGTGCGCCAGGATGCCTCGATGCTGCGGGCGAGCATCGACCGCTTCCTGAAAACCTACAAGACTCCGTCGGATCAGGACGTGGCCTTCCAGCGCATCTATCGTCGTCTCTATCAGGTGCGCTACCCCTTGGCGCGGGCTGATCGCCAGCGCCTGGAGAAACTGCGCCCGGTCCTGCAGAAACACGCCCGGGAACAAGGCATGGACTGGCTGAACCTGGCGGCCCTGGCCTTCAAGGAATCGTCCCTCAACCCCGCCGCGAAAAGCGGCAGCGGGCCGACGGGCTTGATGCAGATCACCCCTTCGGCGGCCCAGCGGGTGGGGGTCAACAACATCCAGACCCTGGACAGCAATGTGCAGGCAGGGGCGCGTTACCTGGCATTGATTCGCCGCAAGTTCTTCGCCAGCCCCAAGCTGAACGAGCGCGAGCGTATGGCGTTCGTCCTGGCGGCCTACAACATGGGGCCGGAGCGGGTGCAGGGCATGCGTGCCGAGGCGCGCCGCCGGGGTTTGAACCCTAACCAATGGTTCTTCCAGGTCGAGCGCATCGCCATGGAGCAGGTCGGAATGGGCGGCGTCAGCTATGTTAATAGCGTGAACAAGTACTACTTGGCCTTTGATCGGGAACGGGACTCCCTGGAGCCGGTGACGTCCAAGATCGTCTCACGCAAATAATCTAATTATTAGATATTGATTAGCGCTTTTTTCGGCTTTTATCATTATCTAAACTGATTAATATAGCGGCCAACCAACCCCCTTCATCGAAAAGGATTAGCAATATGAGCCCAATGATCAAAAACCTCCTGTCCACCCGTGCCGGCTATGGCCTGACCGTCCTGCGGATTTTTGTCGGTATCATTTTTGCCGCCCACGGTTCGCAAAAACTCTTTGGCTGGTTTGGCGGCGGCGGCCTGGCGGGCACGGCGCAGTGGATGGAGAGCATCGGCCTGGCCCCGGGTACCCTGATGGCATTGTTGTCGGGCGGTACTGAGTTCTTCGCCGGCCTGGCGCTGATCATTGGCCTGCTGGCACGCCCGGCGGCGCTGGGGTTGACCATCGTTTCGCTGGTGGCGATTTTCTCGGTGCATATCAGCAACGGTTTGTTCATGGCCAACAACGGCTATGAGTTCGCCCTGGCACTGCTGGGCGGCACAGTGGCGGTGCTGTTTGAAGGTGCTGGCAAGCTGTCTGCCGACCGTGCCATCGCCAACTGATCGCGCAGCTCACCTGTTAAAGGCCCGCCCCGCGCGGGCCTTTTTCGTTGTACGGGATTCTTGACACTGCCCCACCGGCTTCTCTAGGATGCTGCATGCGCCGATTTAAACAGCTAATTGCGGGGCGCCACAGGGACTCGCTGCAGTCCCGACAGAAGCCTGCTCCAGGTTTCGAAATACCGCTAAAGCGCTGGTTCGGTGTTGCCTCTCACCTGCCCGCAGACTTTTGAGGCAGAGACACGACACGATGAATGCACTACGACCTCTTGTACGCCTGGCCCCGATCACTGCGGGCCTGACTCAACGCAATCCGAAAATTCTCCTTGGCGGCAAGCACCAGCCGACGTTGCTGCGTTACCTGGATGGCTGGCCCCGGCGGACTGGCCGACCTTCGGCGTTCCTGATCCAGTTTGTCGAAGATGGCGAGTCCCTGGCGCGCTTTGCCACAAACAGCTTTGACCTGGCGGTAATCCAGGCGCCGAACGCTGAGGATGCCAACGAGTTTATTCACCACCTGACCCGCGTGGCGCGTCAGGGTTTGATTACCCGGCGTTAATCGAGGCTGAGAGAACCACGTTCAGTAGAACGCTGCAGCAGGTGGATGTTGGCGACGGCGACGCGAGATAAACATCCCCAGGCCCAGCAGGCTCACTATCAGTGGCACGGTGATCGTCGTGAGCACCACCACAGCGAGTTCCAACCGGCGGACGCTCTTGTAGGCTTCTTTTTCCAGGGTGTGAAGCTCCATGCGTAATCGCAGGCGTTCTTTGTTTAGCGCTTGCAACAGCGTATTTGAAGAGATGGCCTGAGTCTCCAGCATGGAGGACGGCGTGTTCAGCAACCGCCATTCCTTTTCCGTCTGGGCCAGCCGTTGTTCCATCAGGGCAGCCTTTTTTCGGTAGGATTGCGCAGCCTCGTGGCGCAGCCTGTCCAGCAACCCGGGCTGTTGCCGGTCGCTTGCACGAGGGCTGATAGCACTCAGGGTGTCGGGTGCTGACAGGTTATCCAATGTATTCAAGACAAACCGGGCATTGCCCGGGCGCCGCGCTTTCTGTCCGTTGGCATTGCGTGCGGCCAGCCAGACGCGGTCGCTGAGCATGTCAATGTCGGCGACCACCACCACATGGATATTGGTCGCCTTTTGCAGTGTGGCCTTCTGGCCGTTGCTGCCGTCAGGGAATGCGGAGTAGGCGGGCCCTTCGATACGGGCTGCGATCACATTCGGCCGGCCACGACTCACGGCCTCGCCAATCATGGAGGCGAATTCGTCCGGTTGAGTGAAGCGTACCCCATCGAACGTACTGGCCTGCCCGGAACTCTGGAGCAGCGGGGTGAATGTGGTGCGGCTTTTTTTCAGCGGCACGAGAGTACCTGGATTCAACAGTGTCACGCTGTCAACGCCCCAGGTGCTGACGTCCGGTTGTGCCATCGCTTCTCGGGGCAGGGTGAGCGCCCCGGGATGACGTACGGGCGGCTGGTCGCTGGTCACGACCACCGGGGTTGCATAGAGGTTGTCCGCCAATACCTTATTCGCCGGCATCTGCACGCCCCAGGCGGCGAGCAGTGTTTGCAGGCCGGTGGTGTCGGCGGTTGAGTCCTGATCGTTCAAGGGGTCGACAAACATCATCAGCTTTCCCCCTGCCAGGACAAATTGGTCAATGGCAAAAAGTGTCTGTTCCGGCAGCCGAGAGGGCTGGACCACCATTAGGGTCTTGATGTGAGCGGGGATGCGCGAGGTGTCGCTGCCCAGGGTCATCAGATTGAACTGGCTGCGTATTTCCTTGAATAACTGCCACGGCGGCGTGGCTTCCTGGGTGCGTCCATTCAGGTTGCCGTCCATGGCTAATCCGTAGATCAGGCCGATGGTGGGTTGCTCCTCGCGGGCGACGTTGTGGATCAGGCGACTGATCTCATATTCCAGGAAACTCGCCTGGGCGGGGTCGAATCGTTCGATTTTTTGCGGCTCATGGTTGGCACGGGTGCCGATGAGTCCAAACAGTCCTTGCTGGCTATCCAGGCCCAGTAACTCAGCCTTGTACTCGTCCTCTGAAAAGGGGGCTGGATCAATCAGGTGCAGCGTAACGTTGCCTTTCGACGCACTTTCATAGGCTTTGAGCAGAAGGGCAATGTACTCGCCATGGTTGTTCAGGGCGTCACTTTTGCGGGGATGGCTCCCATTGAAAAAATACAAATCCATGGGGGTTTCAAGTGCCGCGAGCAGGGCGTCGGTCGAAGGTGACAGGGTGTGGATTTTTTTCTCTGAAAGGTCCAGTCGATAGTTGGGCAGTTTCAGTACCCATACCAGATTGAAGGCGAGAAAAAGCAGGGCGATGACGCTCAACGTCACGCCGAAGTTTATAAGGTTCCTCATGGGGATTTCCTTTCTCAGCCTTTTCTGAAGTTTAAAGTTAGGGTGGTTGCGGTGAGGAAAGCGATGATCATGCTTATGAAGTACGACGTGTCATGCAGGGTCAGGAGGCCACTGTCTATCGCGCTGAAACGTACCCGCGGGTTGAGTGAAATCAAGCTGTCGATCACCCAGATAGGGGCCTGATGGGTCAGCATGTCCAGCACTGACGATAAAGTGCTGGTGAGCAATAATAACGCGAGTGTGATGCCGAAAATAATCAGGCGATTATAGGCCACTACACAGACAAGGCAGGAGAATGAGAGATAAGCGCCTGCCAGTAACCAACTCCCTATGAATTGGCCGAGGATGGTTGAGTTGTCCGCCATGGCCAGATAGTTAATGATGATGACCAGTGGGAAGTCCAAGGCGAGTGTGAGTGCGCAAACGGTCCAAGCGGCCAGGAACTTGCCCAATGTCAGTTCGAGGGCCGAGACCGGCAAGGTATTTGTAAAGGAGCGTGCATTTTCGTTGTGCTCATCCGACCAGAGCAGTGTGGAAATAAATGGAATGAAAAAAAGATAAAGCCAGGGGTGAAACTGGAAGAAGGCGTGAAGGTCTGTCGGATTTCCGTTTAAGAAGTTTCCTACATAAAAGCCTAGTGTGGTGTTAGTAATCAGAAACATAGCGACGCCAAAATAGGTGGCCGGGCTCGACAAGTAGTTGTTGAGTTGCCGTTTGAATATCACGGGTAGACGTTTCAATTGGGTGCCTCCTGGCTCAAGTGGTGGATGACGTCGCTCAGGCGTCCCGGCTCAAGGCTCAAGGTATTGATCTTCCAGCGACGGTTGGCGACCAGGGCATTGATGTGGGGATAGATGACCTGCCCTGGCATCGCGAGTACCGTCACGCTGCCGTAGGCGTGCCGGTCTTCTTCGATGCCAGCCACCCCCGGAAGCACGGCCAGCGCCAATAGGTCCAGGGGGGTATCGGCGGCCAGGGTGATTGCCTGGTAATGGCGCGAGCTACGCTGCAGCTCGGTGACAGGGGCGTCGGCGAGCAACCGGCCCTCGGCCAGGACCAGCGCCCGTTGGCAGATGCAGGAGAATTCCTCGGGGTTGCGCGAGGCGACAATGACCGTCATGTCTTCGGTCAACGACTGGATGAGGGTGCCGACCTTCTGTTTTTGCAGGGTGTCCAGGCCCTCTGTGGGTTCATCGAGCAGCAGCAGCTTGGGGTCATGCAGGATGGCCTGGGCCAGCGCGACTTTGCGCCGGTGCCCTGGGGGAAGGGCTGCGACAGGTGAGTCAAGTACTCGCCAAAGTTCCAGGCGGGTGATGGCGCGGTCAACCATCTTGCGCTTTTCCAGGCCACGAAGTCCGCGAACTTCGGCCATGAAACCCAGAAAGCTTTTTACCTTCATATTGCCGTGGCTGAGGGCGAATTCAGGCTGGTAGCCTATTATTTTTTTTGCCCTTATCGGATGGGTCGCGATATCTATGTCATGTATTTTTATATTGCCGGAAGTTGCGGGAGTTGCGCCTGAGAGCAATTTCAGTAGTGTGCTTTTGCCAGCGCCATCGTGTCCGAACAACCCCAGGCATTCCCCTGGGCGGACACTGAATGTCATATTGTCGATGGCAATCGCTCGTCCCGTTTTTTTTGTTAGATTGGTTATTTCGATCATTAGGCTTTTCTGCTTGGTTGTTTGCCGGGGCATGCTGAATATGCAGGGGGCTCAATAAGCCTGTGTGTTCAGGTTGAGAATTGCCGAGGGTGGAAAATGAAAAGTATTGATCAAGTGTTTCAGGTGCGGCTTTGTTAAAAAATGGTACGTTCAATAGGGGCGCTTGGAAACGCTAAAGCGCTTGAATAAGGTAAGTCCTACATGTGCCTCAATCACTCGCTGAAACAATTGCGTTGTTTTTGCAGGATTGTTGATTTTGATTTGAAAAATGGCGTGTATATGAAGTACTACGGTAATGGAGTCCGACACTCATGATGCTTCTACGTACTCTTGTTCTTGAACACTCTGGTCATGATTCCCCCGTTAACGGTGCGTTGCTCTGTTGTTTTGCGATACCGCAAATTGCTTCGAACTTTCTTGTCTACAGTCTGGACGAGGAGGTTGAGCCCGGAAGCTCTCGGGTCTACATCGCCGCGTTGCGCAAAAAGTCCGAGCGGTATTTTCTTGGAAGCATCGAGTCCAAGGAGAGCCTGCAACTGGCAATGAGCGTCCTCAAGCAGATCATCACCCTTGCCACGGCATCTGGGGGCAATGCCGCCGGGCCCCAGGTGCCTTATCATTTCATTGACCTGAAGGGCAGCAAGCTACCGACGGCCCGACCGGAGGATCACCACTCGCTGATGATCAAGAAGGCATTGGTGATGAAGGTGATCACCCTGGGCACTTCAGTCATTGGTCTGCCCGCGATAGAGAGCACCGAGTTGATTGTGCCGTCTATTCGCTTCTCGTCAAAAATGGTATCGCCACCCGGTACGGCAAATCGCGAGGATGTGACGCAGGAGCTCCATGAGGAGCCAGTGGTCGTCTTGCCTGAGCCATTGCCTCCGCCGCCGAAGGAACCGGAGGCACAGGAGGTACCTGCACCGCAGGCCCCGGAGCCGCAGCCTGTTGCACCGCCCGCAGTCGTCCCGCCAGTCGTGGCGGCGGATCAGTCGTCCCTGCATGAAGTAGACACCACGCTGACCAATCTTGCCCGTGTGGCGCATGAGTTGACGCAACAGAAACGCGCAGTGCTCCAGCAGCAGGAGGCGCTTGAACTGCAAAGGGACCAGCTACTACGGGAAAAGGCCACATTGGAGCAGGCCAATCAACAGTTGGCCGCGCAGGAGCTTGCTTTGCAGCAGCGAGCCGAAGCGTTGAATAGCCGTGAGGAGCACCTGGCCCGGGATGCGCAGTTGCAGCAGGCAGAACAACGCCGCCTGGAGGGCTGGGCTCAACAGATGGAAGACGAGTCGTTCAGGCTACAGGCGCAGGACCGGGCATCCCAGCAACAGGCTGAGCAACTGGCGACCGGGCTGGGGCAGTTGTCGGGCTTCAGGGGCGACTTGAAGGCACTGCTTTATCGCCTGGATGGCACCCTGTTTCCTGTGGAAAATGTTGAGCAGCAATCCAGTAAATTGCTTGGTGCCGATTGACCGGGGAATCAGGCCTGGCTACTTTCTGGCGTTCATTTATCATCAGACCCGGCCGATTGCCGTCAGGCAGCCAATGCATCCTTGGCTGATGCAGAGGGGGTTTGAACCAATGGATATTTCCTGGGGATGTGACGCTTTTGAGTACCAAGCTGATTACCAAAGAAGGTCATGAGGCACTGAAAAAAGAGCTCGATTACCTGTGGCGAGAAAAACGTCCTGATACAACGCGCAAGGTGACGTGGGCTGCTTCGCTGGGAGACCGCAGCGAGAACGCCGACTACCAGTACAACAAGAAGCTGCTGCGTGAAATTGATCGCCGGGTGCGTTACCTGCGCAAGCGCCTGGAAGATATGCGGGTGGTGGAGTACATGCCCGAGCAGGAGGGCAAGGTATTTTTCGGCGCCTGGGTGGATATCGAGAACGAGCAGGGCGAGACCAAGCGTTTTCGCATCGTGGGTTATGACGAGATTTATGAGCGCATGGACTACATCTCCATCGACTCCCCCATGGCCAGGGCCTTGCTGCGCAAAGAAGTGGACGATGAGGCCATTGTGCAGACGCCAAATGGCGAAATGTGCTGGTGGATCACAGGTATCGAATACATCAAGTAACTGTGAGTGGCCCGCTCCTCAAGGAGGAAGCGGGCCATTTTTGTTTCAGCCTTCGCGCAGTACCGCCAGTGGGCTGGCGTTCAGCGCGCGGCGTGTACCGAACACCCCGGCACCACCGATCAGCACTGCACCGATCACTGGCAGCACCAGCAGCCATGGGTGAGGGTGCCAGACCAGGTCGAATGCGTAGCGATACAGCACCAGGGTCACCAGCTCGGTACCCAGTGCCGCCAGCAACCCGCTGACCGCGCCCAGCAGCCCGAACTCGATACGACGGGCCTTGACCAGCAACTTGCGCTCCGCGCCCAGGGCGCGCAACAAGGCGCCCTGGCGGATGCGTTCGTCCAGGGTGGCCTGCAGGCCGGAGAACAGCACCGCCATGCCTGCCGCGAGGACAAACAGCAGCACGTATTCCACGGCCAGCGTGACCTGGGCCAGGATGCTGCGCAGTTGGGCCAGCAGCGCCTCGACCTGCAGGATGGTCACGGCCGGGAAGGCCCGGGACAGGTCGACGATCTGCTGGTCATGGCCGGCGGCCAGATAGAAGCTGGTCAGGTACGTGGCCGGCAGGTCCTTCAGGGTGCCAGGCTGGAAGATCATGAAGAAGTTGGGTTGGAAATTGTCCCAGTTGATCTCCCGCAGGCTGGTGACCCGGGCTTCACGGTTTTCCCCGCCAACGGTAAAGATCAGGTGGTCGTTGAGCTTGAGCTTGAGGCTTTCGGCGACCTTGGCTTCGACCGAGACCCCCGGTATTTCATCGCTCGGCTGATCCGCCCACCAGGTGCCCGATGTCAGGGTATTGCCAGGGGGCAGGTTGGCCGCCCAGGTCAGGCTCAGGTCTCGCTGTATCGCCCGATCGCCACTGGAGTCCTTGCTGACAATTTCCTGCACCGGTTCGCCGTTGATGCTGATCAGGCGTCCCGGCACCACCGGATACAAGGGCGCGGCCTGTGCCTGCAGTGCAAGCAGGCGGGCACCGAAGGCGTCCTTGTCGGCCGGCAGGATGTTAAGCGCGAAATAGTTGGGGGCATCCTTGGGCAGTTGGTTCTGCCAGGTGTCCAGCAACTCGCCACGCAGCAGGGCGATCAAACCCATCGACAGCAGGATCAGGCCGAACGCCAGGGACTGGCCCGCCGCCGCCAGCGGGTGGCGCAACAGTTGGCCCAACCCCAGGCGCCAGGGCAGGGCAGCACGCGCCAGCAGGCGGCGCAGGCTTTGCAAGAGCAACAGCAGCAGGCCACCGAGGAGCAGCGCGGCGATCACCCCGCCGCCCAGCAGGGCGAAGGTCAGCACCAGATCCAGGCTCAGGCGCCACATGATCAGGCCCAGGGCAAACAGCGCCGCGCCATACACCATCCAGGTGCTGGAGGGGATCGGCAGCAAGTCGCGTCGCAGCACCCGCAACGGCGGCACTCGGCCCAGGGCTGCAAGAGGGGGCAGGGCAAAGCCGGCCAGGGCCACCAGGCCGGTACCGATGCCGGCGACGGCCGGCAGCAATCCGCCGGGTGGCACGTCTGCCGGCAACAGGTCGTTCAACAGGTAAAACAGGCCCAGTTGGGCGAACCAGCCCAGAGCTGCGCCGGCGAGGCTGGCCAGCAAGCCCAGGACGGTCAGTTGCAGGCTGAACAGCAGCATGGTTTCCCGTCGCGACAGACCCAGGCAGCGCAGCAGCGCACTGGCGTCGAAGCGGCGGCTGGCAAAGCGGTTGGCCGACAGGGCCACGGCCACGCCGGAGAGCAACACGGCGACCAGACTGGCCATGTTCAGGTAGCGCTCGGCCTTGCCCAGGGCACCACCGATCTGCTGGTTGCCGTCCCGCGCATCCTGCAGGCGCTGGTTGGCGGCCAGTCCCGGGGTGATCTGGTCGCGGTAGGTTTGCAGCGCGACACTGGCTGGCGGCGCACGCCACAACTCGCGGTAGCTGACCCGGCTTCCCGGCTGCACCACGCCGGTGGCCTCAAGGTCGGCCAGGTTGATCATCACTCGCGGGGTGAGGCTGTAGAGGTTGCCGGCCCGATCCGGCTCATAGGTGAGTACGCGGGCCAGGCGCAGGGTCTTCATGCCGACGTCGATACTGTCGCCGACTTTCAGGTCCAGTGCGGTCAGCAGGCGGGCCTCGACCCAGGCTTCGCCGGATTTCGGCCCGCCGCCCGGGGTGTCTTCGGCGAACGGTTCGGCCGCGCTTTTCAACTGGCCGCGCAGCGGGTACTGCTCGTTGACCGCCTTGATGCTCGATAACTGAATACCGTTGTCGGTGGCGATGACGCTGGAAAACTCCACCACCCTGGCATGTGCCAAGCCCAGTTGCGTGCCACTGGTTATCTGCTCGGGCCGGGCCGGGGAACTGCCCTCCAGCACCAGGTCGGCGCCAAGGAACTCGGTGGCGCGCAACAGCATCGCGCCGTTGAGTCGTGCGCCGAAGTAGCCGATGGCCGTGCTGGCGGCTACGGCCACCAGCAGGGCGAAGAATAGGACGCGCAATTCACCGGCGCGGGCATCGCGCAGCAATTGGCGCAGGGCAAGGCTGAACAGGCGCAACAGCGGCAAACGTGCCATCAAGGCTCCAGGGGCTCGACCATCTGGCCGGCTTCAAGGCGGATCAGGCGTCGGCAGCGATGGGCTAGCCGCTCGTCGTGGGTCACCAGCACCAGGGTGGTGCCGTTCTCTTTGTTGAGCTCGAACAGCAGGTCGCTGATGCGCTCGCCGGTGTGGCTGTCGAGGTTGCCGGTGGGTTCATCGGCAAACAGTACGTCCGGCTCGGCGGCGAATGCACGGGCAATGGCCACTCGTTGTTGCTCGCCACCGGAGAGCTGGCGGGGCGAGTGAGTCAGGCGCTGGCCCAGGCCGACCCGTTCGAGCAAGTGCCGGGCGCGTTCGCGGGCGTCTTTGCGACCGTCCAGCTCCAGGGGCAGCATGACGTTTTCCAGGGCATTGAGGCTGTCGAGCAATTGGAAAGACTGGAACACAAAGCCGACGTGTTCGGCGCGGATGCGTGCCCGTTGATCTTCGTCCAGGACACTCAGGGCCTGGCCGGCGAGGGTGACTTCACCGCTGCTGGGCAGGTCGAGCCCGGCCAGCAGGCCAAGGAGCGTGGATTTTCCCGAGCCGGAGCTGCCGACGATAGCCAGGCTATCGCCCTTGTTCAGTTCCAGGCTCAGTTCGTGCAGGATGGTCAGTTCACCTTCCGCGCTGGGAACCACTTTGCTAAGGTTCTGCGCGGTGAGAATGCATGCGCCCATGGAGAATCCGATGCGAATATGGTTTTTGAGTGCTGGCCTGGCCCTGATGTGCATGGCCCAGAACGCAGCGGCGGGTACTGTCCTGATCGTTGGCGATAGTATCAGTGCCGGTTTCGGCCTGGATACCAGCAAAGGGTGGGTGGCACTGCTGGAGCAACGGCTCAAGCAGGAGGGTTTCGACGATAAAGTGGTCAACGCCTCCATCAGCGGCGACACCAGTGCCGGAGGCTTGGCGCGGCTGCCGGCGGCGCTTGCAGAGCATAAGCCGGACGTGGTGGTGATCGAGTTGGGCGGCAACGACGGCTTGCGTGGACAGCCCCCGGCACAATTGCAACAAAATCTTGCGTCGATGATCGACCAGTCCAAGGCCGGTGGCGCCAAGGTGTTGCTGCTGGGGATGCAGTTGCCACCCAATTATGGCCCGCGCTACACCACGGCATTTGCCGAAGTCTATGGCGTGCTGGCCAAGGAAAAAAACGTTCCCCTGGTACCGTTTTTTCTTGAAGGGGTGGGGGGGCATCCGGAGATGATGCAGGCGGATCAACTGCACCCGGCAGTCGGCGCCCAGGCGAAGTTGCTGGAAAATGTCTGGCCGACGCTAAAACCGCTGTTATGACGCTTTTCTAGCAGCGGTCTTTCGGCTAAGGTGGCGCCCCCGATTTGGAGCCCCCGATGTCGTCGCGTCCTGCCTGGTCCCTATTTGCCTACCAACTGATCGAGCCTGACGAGCAGCTGGATCTGTTCGCCTGCCAGGAAGTGAAGGTGCACCTGGTAACACGTCAGCTGGAGCTGGGCGGCACGATCGACCGTACGCTCTGCGGCACATTGCTGCCGGCCCAGCCACGCTGGTCTTCGGTGGATCGCTCGATCTTCCAGGACCAGCGCCTGTGCCCCCTGTGCCGGGCGATTCTCGAATCGCAAAAGCGTGGCACACCGCCTATCTGGCCTGAACTGCGCTTCGAGCTTTAAGGGCTGCTACACGCTACAATCGCCATTTACCCCCGTCGATCTGCGAAGGATTTTCCGGATGTTGTCGCGTCTGCCTGTCGTCACCCGTTGCCTGTCTCTCGCTGCCTTATGTGCAGCCGGTCCTGTTGCGGCTCTGCAACTGCCCCTGCCACCGCCGGGTGAAGACATTGTCGGCGAGGTCCAGGTGATCAAGGCCAAGTACGAAGACACCTTTGCCGACCTGGGCGTGACTTACGACCTGGGCTATTCGGAGATGGTCGCGGCCAACCCCGGCGTGGATGCCTGGCTACCGGGCACCGGCGCGGAGATTGTGCTGCCGACCCGTTTCATCCTGCCGCCGGGGCCCCGCGAAGGCATCGTGATCAACCTCGCCGAGTACCGTCTGTACTACTACCCCAAGGGCCAGGACGTGGTGTACACCTTCCCGCTGGGGATCGGTCGCGAGGGTTGGGGTTCGCCGATTGCCCACACCAGCATCATTGCCAAGACACCCAACCCGACCTGGACTCCTCCTGCGTCGATCAAGGCCGAACACGCAGCAGACGGTGACCCGCTGCCCAACGTGGTGCCGGCAGGTCCGGACAACCCCCTGGGGCCATTCAAGTTTACCCTGGGCACGCCGGGCTACCTGATTCATGGCTCCAACAAGAAGTTCGGTATCGGTACCCGTACCAGTCATGGTTGCTTCCGCATGTTCAACAACAACGTGCTGGAGATGGCCAAGATGGTTCCGGTGGGCACGTCGGTGCGGATCATCAATGACGCCTACAAATTCGGCATCAGCGGCGGCAAGGTCTATCTGGAGGCGCATGCGCCGTTGAACGACGATGGCACGCCGTCGGTGGTCGACAAGCACACGGCAGTCATCAATGCGATGCTCAAGCGCGAAGACCTGGCCAATAACCTGCGGGTCGATTGGGATCAAGTGCGTGATGTGGTGGCGGCCGAAGATGGTTTGCCGGCGCAAATTGGCGAACCGGGCGCGGCGCCGATGGTCAGCAGCATGCCGGTCGATCTGCAGCAGTAACGCCTGTCTCCCATCGAAGCCCGCCACGGATTGCCCCTGGCGGGTTTTTTATTGCCTGGGATCCGTAGCCGAATCCCAGGCAATAAAAAGCCGATCCAAAATGGATCGGCTAGATAACAACCCCGAAGGATTATTACTTGCGGCTAGCTTTTTCAAGCATGCGCAGAGCGCGCTCGTTAGCTTCGTCAGCAGTCTGTTGTGCTTTTTGAGCAGCAGCCAGAGCTTCATCAGCTTTACGGTAGGCTTCGTCTGCACGAGCCTGGGAGCGAGCTGCTGCGTCTTCAGTTGCAGTCAGACGAGCTTCGGTTTCTTTGGAGACGCTGCTGCAACCGGTAGCCAGAACTGCGGCCAGAGCCAGAGCAGAGAATTTCAGAACGTTGTTCATCGTGTTCCCCTTCAAGGACTTTCTAATTAATGGCTAATTTCTCAGAGTGAGCTAATAGCCGGCGTACATACTACCCATTACTTGTAGTAAGTAAACTGACGTAGCGCAAGAAGCAAAAAAAATTCTTGTGCTGAATCTGTTTTGGCTAATCTTTAGAGGGTCTGTATAAAAAATATCCAGTTTTTGACGCTTGGTCAAAGATTGGATCCAGGCTGAAAGCGCCGCCTGGCAAGTGTTAAACGTTGTAAGCCGATGTCAATTTATATATCTGCCCCCATACTATTGTTCAGATTGTCCCGGGGTTGCCGGGCATCTTTCGCGCATGTAGAGGTGACTTTAAAAGCGCGGGTTCGTCTCACGCTTCAACTGCCGGCAATGTTCAGGCTATCGACCACAGGATGTTCGATCAGCCCTTTCTATGTTCGCGAGCCAAATGGATGACGAGTGTCCCTTGAGCAATGACAGGATTGGTGCCTACTATTCCTGCGTGCGGGGCGTGAGTGCTGTAGGGCTTTTCTCGTTGTCGAAACCGGCACGGGGTGGCGTAGATGTTCCTTCGCCGGAAAAACATCGGTAAGGTAGGGGTCAGAAACCAAGACCCGCGAGGAGTAGTGATGAGCGAGGCGTTGTCCATCCACCATGACCAGGCTGGTCATCAGTTCGAGACCAATGTGGACGGTCATCGTGCCTATCTGACCTACATGGACCTGGGGAAGCAGACCCTGGATATTTACCGCACGTTCGTGCCCAATGCCCTGCGTGGGCGCGGCATTGCCGCTGCGCTGACCGAAGAAGCGCTGCAATACGCCGAGAGCATGGGCTACACGGTGATTCCGTCCTGCTCCTACGTCGAGCGCTACATGGAGCGCCACCAGCGCCATGCCGCGAAGCTGTGAAAGCAAACAGGCAGGCATAAAAAAACGCCGGGCTTAGCCCGGCGTTTTTGTGTGCGTCAGGTACGTTTGCGCTTGGGCAATACGTCCTTGAGCTTGGCGTGCATGCTGCGCAGGGTGGTCTCGGTGGCGGACCAGTCGATGCAGGCGTCGGTGATCGACACACCGTATTGCAGGTCGGCCAGATCCTTTGGAATCGCCTGGCAGCCCCAGTTCAGGTGGCTTTCGACCATCAGGCCGATAATCGACTGGTTGCCTTCCAGGATCTGGTTGGCCACGTTCTCCATCACCAGCGGTTGCAGGGCCGGATCCTTGTTGGAGTTGGCGTGACTGCAATCGACCATGATGTTCGGCTTGATCTTCGCCTTGGTCAGTGCCTGTTCGCACAGGGCCACGCTGACCGAATCATAGTTGGGCTTGCCATTGCCGCCACGCAGGACCACGTGGCCATAGGCGTTGCCCTTGGTGGTGACGATGGACACGCCACCTTCCTGGTTGATCCCCAGGAAACGGTGTGGGCTGGAAACCGACTGCAGGGCGTTGATCGCCACGGTCAGGCCGCCATCGGTACCGTTCTTGAAACCCACGGCCGAGGACAGGCCGGAGGCCATTTCGCGGTGGGTTTGCGATTCGGTAGTGCGCGCGCCGATCGCCGACCAACTGATCAGGTCCTGCAGGTATTGCGGGGAAATCGGGTCCAGGGCTTCGGTGGCCGTTGGCAGGCCCATTTCAGCCAGGTCCAGCAGCAGCTTGCGGCCGATATGCAAACCATCCTGGATCTTGAACGAGTCGTCCAGGTACGGATCGTTGATCAGACCTTTCCAGCCCACGGTAGTGCGCGGCTTCTCGAAGTACACGCGCATCACCAGGTACAGGGTGTCGGATACTTCCGCAGCCAGCACTTTGAGGCGTTCGGCGTACTCGTGGGCAGCCTTGAGGTCGTGGATCGAGCAGGGCCCGATCACCACGAACAGGCGGTGGTCAGTGCCGTCGAGGATGTCACGAATGACTTCGCGGCCCTTGGTGACGGTCTGCAATGCAGCGTCGCTCAGAGGGATTTCGCGCTTGAGCTGATCGGGCGTGATCAGGGTCTCGTTGGATTCGACGTTTAGGTCGTTGATCGGTAAATCAGCCATCGTGTTACTCGTCAGGGTCACGGGTGCCGGCCGCCAGCGAACCCCGTGCGGCGGAGCACAGCATGATTTAAATGCAGCGGGGAGCCGAACCTTAGCGCGTACAAGCCGGCTCGACAATGGGCAATTGCGCGCGGTGTCGTGCGGCCTGATAGTGTGTTGCCTGGTTAAAGGGTGTGGTGCAGATCGAGTGAAAGCGTTTGAATTGACGGATTTGGATATCGACCAGCAGTTGCTGGCGTTGCCGGGTGCTTCGCTGCTGGTGTTTACCAGTGTCGGCTGTTCCAGTTGCCGCTGGGCGCGCCAGCAGTTGCCCGGCTGGGAGCTGCCGGTTGCGCGCATCTGCTGGATCGACGCCGGGCACAATGGCGGCGCGGTGCAGCGCTACGGGATCTTTCATTTGCCGGCGCTGTTTGTAGTGTGCGAGGGTCAGTTCCACGGCGCATTGCAGACGGGTCTGAATGCCGGCGACCTACGTGAGGCTATAGAAGAAGCGCTCAAACGAGAACCAGAGGAGTTGCCATGACGAGTGCAGTTGAGCCAGGGCCACGCATTGGGATTATCGGTACCGGTGCCATTGGTGGTTTTTACGGGTTGATGCTGGCGCGCGCCGGTTTCGATGTGCATTTCCTGCTGCGCAGTGAATTTGCGGCGGTCAGTGAGCGTGGCTTGCAGCTCAACAGTGCGGTGCATGGCGCCTTGCGCCTGCACCCGGTCAAGGCCTATGCCAGCGCGGCCGACATGCCGCCTTGCGATTGGCTGCTGGTGGGCACCAAGACCACTGGTAACGTTGAACTGGCGCCCACCATTGCCCAGGTCGCGGCGCCCGATGCCAAGGTTGTATTGCTGCAAAACGGCCTCGCCGTCGAGGACGGCCTGCGCGAGCATCTGCCCGAGTCCCTGCACCTGCTTGGCGGGCTTTGTTATATCTGCGTGCACCGTTCCGGGCCGGGGATCGTCGAGCACCAGGCCATGGGCCGGGTCAGTCTTGGCTATCACAGCGGCACTGCCATCGCTGATGCTGCACGCCGCCAGGCGATTGTCGAAGAGGGCGCCGGGCTGTTCCGCCACGCCGGGATCGACGCCCAGGCCATGCCCGACCTGGATCAGGCACGCTGGCATAAGTTGGTGTGGAATGTGCCGTACAACGGCCTGTCGGTGCTGCTCGGTGCCAATACCTCGCAGTTGATGGCCGACGAATCCAGCCGGGAATTGATCCAGGGCCTGATGGCCGAAGTAGTGCAGGGCGCCCAGGCGTGCGGCCATGAGATCGCGCCCGGCTACCCCGAGCAGATGTTCAGCATGACCGAGCGTTTGACGGATTACTGGCCCAGCATGTATCACGATCATCTGCACCGGCGCCCCCTGGAACTGGCCGCGATCTACGCTCGCCCGCTGGCTGCTGCCAGGGCCGCGGGCTGCGAGTTGCCGCGGATGCAGGCGTTGTACCAGGCCTTGAGTTTTATTGATCGACGCAACGACTGAGGAACACACATGGCCAAAGGGATGAGCGACAAACTGGTGCTGGCGATTTCCTCGCGCGCCCTGTTCGACCTGGGTGAAAGCCATAAGGTTTATCTGGCCCAGGGCGTCGAGGCCTACCGCAAATATCAGATCGACCACGAGGAAGAAATCCTCGAGCCGGGGGATGCCTTCCCCTTGGTCAAGAAACTCCTGACCCTGAATGCCAGCCTCGGCCGCGCACGGGTCGAGGTGGTGCTGGTGTCGCGCAACAGCGCCGACACCGGGTTGCGTGTGTTCAATTCGATCCAGCATTACGGCCTGGATATTTCCCGCGCCGCCTTTGTCGGTGGGCGTAACCCCCACCCTTATCTGGCGGCGTTTGGCAGCCACCTGTTCCTCTCGACCCACGCCGAAGATGTGCGCAGCGCGCTGGATGCCGGTTTTGCGGCGGCGACCATTTTGTCCGGCGGCGCCCGTCGGGCTTCCAGCGCTGAGTTGCGGATTGCCTTCGACGGTGACGCGGTGCTGTTTTCCGACGAGTCAGAGCGCGTCTACCAAAGCGGCGGCCTGGAAGCGTTCCAGGCCAGCGAGCGGCAAGCGGCCCGCGAGCCGTTGCGCGGTGGGCCATTCAAGGGCTTCCTGGCGGCCCTCAATCTGCTGCAGCGCGAGTTCCCCGATGAGTCTTGCCCGATCCGCACCGCGCTGGTGACGGCGCGTTCGGCACCGTCCCATGAGCGAGTGATCCGCACCTTGCGTGAGTGGGATATCCGCCTGGACGAGTCGCTGTTTCTCGGCGGCCTGGAAAAATCGGCGTTCCTTGAAGCGTTTGCCGCCGACGTGTTTTTTGACGACCAGGCCGGCCATTGCGAGAAAGCCAGGGAGGTGGTGGCCACCGGGCATGTGCCCCATGGCGTGAGCAATGAGCCGAAAGTCCAGGTCGAGAGCTAAGTTCATCGCAGTCGCGGAGGCGCTGCTAAGCTGAAACAATCCCCGCCATCCTGGCAGTCCAGGAGGTTCTATGATTCGGTCGATGTTGTATGCCTCAGACCTGGGTGTATATGCGCCTTACGTGATGCAACATGCGCTGGCGATGGCGCGCACATTCAAGGCGGAGCTGTATGTGATTCATGTGGTGGAGCCGATCGGGCTGTTCGCAGAATCGGTGCTGCAAACCTATCTTGATGAACAGGCCCTGAGCGAATGGCAGAGCCAGGGCCTCAATACAGTGATGGCAAACATCGAACAGCGGGTGCTGGACAGTTTTCGTGAAGAGTTGCAGGACGGTGAGCAGGACTTGCAGGCGATTCGTTCGGTGCGGGTGATCCAGGGGGATCCCGCCCAAGTGATTCTCGACCAGGCGCAGAAACTCTCGGTGGATTTGTTGATCGTAGGGAGTCATAGCCAGGGCGAAGGAGCCTCGACCCCGTTGGGGCGTACGGCGGCGCGGGTGTTGCAGTTGTCCCAGGTGCCGGTCTATCTGGTGCCTTTGCTGCAACGTCGACGCAGTGATGATGTGTGATGGGGCTTATACGATAAAAAAGTTCTAGATTTATCAATCCAACCTTTAATATAGTTATATACCGTCGCTGATATCCGTGGCGTCTATCTGCTTTGAGGGACACATATGAAGCTTCAACAACTGCGCTACATCTGGGAAGTGGCGCACCACGACCTCAACGTTTCCGCCACGGCTCAAAGCCTCTACACCTCACAACCGGGTATCAGTAAGCAAATCCGCCTGCTTGAAGACGAATTGGGCGTCGAAGTGTTCGCCCGCAGCGGCAAGCACCTGACTCGCGTCACGCCTGCCGGTGAGCGCATCATTACCACTGCCGGCGAAATCCTGCGCAAGGTAGAAAGCATCAAGCAGATCGCCCAGGAATTCTCCAACGAGAAAAAAGGCACCCTGTCGATCGCCACCACCCACACCCAGGCCCGTTATGCGCTGCCGCCGGTGATCAGCTCGTTCATCAAGCAGTACCCGGACGTGGCCTTGCACATGCACCAGGGTTCGCCGATGCAGATCGCTGAAATGGCGGCTGACGGCACCGTCGACTTCGCCATCGCCACCGAAGCCCTGGAGCTGTTCGGCGACCTGGTGATGATGCCGTGCTATCGCTGGAACCGCTGCGTCGTGGTACCCCAGGGCCACCCGCTGGCCAAACTGCCGAAGCTGACCCTGGAAGCGCTGGCGGAATACCCGATTGTCACTTACGTGTTCGGGTTCACCGGCCGCTCCAAGCTCGACGAAGCCTTCAGCCATCGCGGCCTCACGCCCAAAGTGGTGTTTACCGCAGCTGACGCCGACGTGATCAAGACTTACGTGCGCCTGGGCCTGGGCGTCGGTATCGTGGCCAAGATGGCCGTCGATGCCAAGCTCGACAGCGATCTGGTGGTACTGGATGCCAGCGAGTTGTTCGAGTCCAGCGTGACCAAGATCGGCTTCCGTCGTGGCACGTTCCTGCGTGGCTTCATGTGCGATTTCATCGAGAAGTTCGCCCCGCACCTGACCCGTGAAATCATGGCCAAGGCGATCCAGTGCCACAACAAGCAGGAACTGGAAGAGCTGTTCGACGGCGTTGAACTGCCGGTTCACTGATCGGCCTAGCGGGCCTCGGTCACCACGAATTGTTGCCGGGCGCCCGCCACCGTAATCTCCACCTCATCTCCCTCGAACTTGCCCAGCAGGCTTTTGCCCAGCGGCGAGCGGGGGGTGATGACGGTCACCAACTGCCCCACCACATAGACTTTCAGGCCTGCCGCGTCCGGCGCCAGGAACAGCCATTGCTGGCGGCCGTCATCATCTTCCAGGCCGAGCAGGGCGCCCACCTCGATACCCCGTTGTTCATCGTAGGGGCGCAGGTTGAGGTTCTGGCACAGCGCCAGTGATTGCTTGATCTCCTCGACGCGTTTGGCTTGCCCGGCAGCCAGGTAAGACGCTTCCAGGCCCAGGGTGTCGTACTTGTTCTCGGCGATGTTTTCTTCGTGGGTTGCGGTTTCGTAGGCAGTTTGCGCGGCGCGTTGTGCCACATCCAGATCGGCGACGAGTTTTTCCAGGATCAACTGGAGGACGGCGTGTTTATTCATGGGCGGTTTTCGGCTCAATCACAAAATTGCAGGACGTTGGCCCGGCTCTTGTCGCTGGGGGCGTTCTGGTCCTGCTGGAGCCAGAACTGGCATTTGGGGTTGGACAGGTTGCGCGGGTTGTCCCGGGCCTGATCCAGCGCCTGCTGCTGTTCCTGCTTGTGCAGGTTTTGTTGGTATTGCTCAAACATACGGTTCGGTGGCTCGGGCGTCACGGCAGGCGGTTTGCCCAGTTGCTGCACGGCCTGGGTGACGGCGGCCACGGGTTGTTCAAGCAGGTAGCGCGAGGCCAGCCAGCCGGTCAGGGCGATGGCGACAAAGCCCAGCCACAGGCCCAGGGCCACGGCAATACTGAGTTTGAACATCGACAACGGGCGATCGGACATGGTGGCCTCCTGGCGGGCGTTTGCGGCGAGCTGGGGATTGTCGCATAGCCGGCGTGCAGAATAATCGCGATCAACCCTTCTGCATGGCGGCAATTATGCGGACAATCGAGCCTTTGACTGATGGAGCCCGGAATGAAAGCCCGCTGGGATATTTTTTGCAGCGTCGTCGATAACTACGGCGACATCGGCGTGACCTGGCGCCTGGCCCGGCAATTGGTGGCGGAACAGGGCTGTGCGGTGCGGTTGTGGGTCGATGACCTGCGGGCGTTCGAGCGCATGTGCCCTGAGGTTGATGTGCAGGCGGCGCAGCAGTGGCAGGAGGGCGTGGACGTGCGCCACTGGCCGGCGCACTGGCCCACCACACCGGCGGCGGACGTGGTGATCGCCGCCTTTGCCTGCCAGTTGCCCCCGGACTATATGGAAGCCATGGCCGCTCGCGAGCGCACGCCGCTGTGGATGAACCTGGATTACCTGAGCGCCGAGGAGTGGGTGGTCGGCTGCCATGGCTTGCCGTCGGTCAAGTTCAAGGGCGTGCAAAAGTACTTCTTCTTTCCGGGATTCCGTCCCGGCACCGGGGGCTTGCTGCGTGAGGCCGGGTTGATCGAGCAGCGTCAGGCGTTTCAGCGTGATTCCCAGGCTCAGCAACAATTCCTACAGGACTTGGGCGTTGTTCCTGTGGCGGGCGCACGATTGATCTCGCTGTTTGCCTACGAAAATGCCGGCCTGGCCAGTTGGCTGGAGGTGTTGGCGGCCGACGGGCAGCCCACCCATCTGCTGGTGCCGGAAGGGCGCATCCTTGGTGATGTGCAGCGCTGGCTGGGCGTCGAGGCGCTGGGCGTGGGGCAGGTACACCTGCGTGGCGCGCTGACGGTGCAGGTGCTGCCGTTCGTGCGCCAGGAGCAGTACGACCGCCTTTTGTGGTGCTGCGACTTCAATGCGGTGCGCGGCGAGGATTCCTTCGTCCGTGCGCAATGGGCCGGGCGCCCGCTGTTGTGGCATATCTACCGTCAGGATGAAGACATTCACCTGGACAAGCTCGATGCATTCCTTGAACGCTACACCGAGGGCCTGTCACCCGCAGCCAAAGGTGCACTGATTGCCCTTTGGCAAGCCTGGAACACGGACGCTGACATGGCCGCCAACTGGAAAATGCTCCTTGAGCATTGGCCTGAGGTGACCGCACATGCCGAAAAATGGTGTCTGGAACAGGCCTTGCAGGCCGATCTTGCGACGGCGCTGGTACACTTTTATGAAAATTGGATATGATACGCGACCTTGATTTTTGTAAATCCCATCCAAATTTCGGATATTCGTAATGAAAACTGGTAAAGAACTGAAACCCGGTACAGTGATCCGTCTCGAAAACGACCCTTGGCTGGTTCAGAAAGCTGAGTTCACCAAGTCTGGTCGTAACAGCGCAATCATGAAGACCAAGCTGAAGAACCTGCTGACCGGTTACAAGACCGAGATCGTCTACAGCGCCGATGACAAACTGGATGATGTGATCCTCGACCGCAAAGAAGCGACCCTGTCGTTCATCAGCGGCGACACCTACACGTTCATGGACACTACCGACTACACCATGTACGAGCTGAACGCTGAAGATATCGAAGCTGTTCTGCCGTTCATCGAAGAAGGCATGGAAGACGTCTGCGAAGCCATTTTCTTCGAAGAGCGCCTGGTTTCCGTAGAGCTGCCGACCACCATCGTGCGTAAGGTTGCCTACACCGAAGGTTCCGCTCGCGGCGACACTTCGGGCAAAGTGATGAAGCCTGCCAAGCTGTCTAACGGTACCGAACTGCAAGTTGCTGATTTCATCGAAATCGACGACCTGATCGAAATCGACACCCGTGAAGGTGGTTCGTACAAAGGTCGCGCCAAGAAGTAATTCTGGTGTTACCAATAAAAAACCCGACCAAGAGTCGGGTTTTTTTATGCCTGTTTACCTGTCACACCGTGACATGCAAGCGCACATCCACATTGCCACGGGTAGCGTTGGAGTACGGGCAGACTTGATGTGCAGCGTCTACCAGGCTCTGTGCTTCATCTTGCGCCAGGCCGGGCAGGGATATGTGAAGGTCGATGTCCAGGCCAAAACCACCGGGAATCTGGCCGATGCCGACGTGGGCGGTGATCGAAGCATCATCGGGGATTTTGCGTTTGCTCTGGCTGGCGACGAATTTCAGGGCGCCGATAAAGCAGGCCGAGTAGCCAGCAGCGAACAGTTGTTCCGGGTTGGTGGCCTGGCCGCCCGCGCCGCCCAGCTCTTTAGGGGTAGAGAGCTTGACATCGAGGATGCTGTCGCTGGAAACGGCACGACCATCTCGGCCGCCGGTGGCGGTGGCTACTGCGGTATAGAGGGTTTGCATCAGGGATTCCTCGCTGGTGTTTGCGCTAAAGGTTTGCGCGCAAAGTAAGTGGCGAGATGAATGTATCGCGCAAATGTTTAGCGCGCAATATAAATTTTGAAGTGATCGTCATCACCTTTGGGGGGGGCGGCTAGACGCTGGCCTGTAGATTCCTGCGCAGCTCCAGCAAGTCGGCTTGCAGCTTCTGCAGTTGCTCCATCTGCAGGCCGCTGGCGCCAAGGATGCAGGGGGGAACATCCATGGCCTTGTCCCGCAGTGCTCGGCCAGCCTCGGTCAACTCCACCACAACCACACGCTCATCGGCGCGGCTGCGGGTGCGGCTTAACAGGCCTTCGGCTTCCAGGCGCTTGAGCAGTGGGGTCAGTGAGCCCGGATCGGTGAGCAGGCGATTGCTGATTTCACCCACGGTCAAACCATCTTGTTCCCACAACACCATCATGGCCAAGTACTGCGGGTAGGTCAGGCCAAGGGCCTGCAGCAGGGGTTTGTAGACCTTGGTCATCAACAACGAGGTGGAGTGCAGGGCGAAGCACAGTTGGTTGTCGAGGAGCAGGGCGTCGCAAGCGTGGGTCATGGCAGTGCCTTAAAGCGTATTTGATCTGGAATCTAGCGGCCAAACCTTTAACGCGCCAGACAATTCTGCAGGCGCAGTCAGCCCCAGCCGCTCTGCAACGCCAGATCCCACGGCGGGACGGGGCTGAAACGGCTCTTGAGGTACTCCAGCAGCAGACGGCTGCGAGCATTGGCTTGCTGTTCCAGGCGCAGGGCGTAGATGCCGGCGGTTTCTGCGGTCGGCAGGCCGTTTTCGCAGAATAACGGCACCAGTTCGCCGCGCACCAGGTACTCACTGGTCAGCCAGGTGGGCAGGTGAGCGATGCCCAGTCCGGCCAGAGCGCCCGATAGCAGGGCTTCGGCATTGTTGGCGCTCATGCGGATGCGCTGTGGGCGGTAGGTGTTCTTGCGACCATCCAGTTCAAAACGCCAGGCGAACATCGGCGCCAGACCTTCCCAGTCCAGGCCGTCGTGTTCGTTGAGTTGGCTGGGATGGGTCGGCATGCCACGGTTTTTCAGGTAGGCCGGGCTGGCGCAGGCGATTCGCACGATGCTGGCCAAAGGCGTGGCGATCAGCCGTGTGTCGACGATATGTCCGGCCCGCAGCACCAGGTCGACCTTGCCCAGGTGCTCGCCCTGCATGTCGACAAAACTGTCGATCAGATGCAGGTGCACGTCTAGGCCCGGATAGACCGTCAGAAAGTCCGCGATTGCCGGTGCCAGGTGTCGCCGGCCAAAGGCGGCGGGCGCGTCCACGCGGATCAGGCCCTCGGGCGCATGGCTGAGTGATACCGCCTCGGCTCGCGCCAGTTGCAACTCCCGGACAATCCGCCGCGCCCGCTCGGCAAATGCCAGGCCGGCAGGGGTAGGCAGCACCGCATGGGTACTGCGCAGGAACAGCTGGCTGCCCAGGGCGCTTTCCAGGCTGTCGATCCGCCGGGCCACGGCCGAGGGCGTCAGCGGATGGCGCCGCGCCGCTGCGGAAAAGCTTCCGGTCTCCAGCACGTCGAGGAACAGGCCCAGTTGATCGGTCAAGGTCGTAGGGTTCATGGGGGGATTCGCTTGTGCGGATTTGGCATAGCCATTGTGCGTTGCTGTGCGTTTCCATGCCAGAGTGGACTGCGTAGCATGCAGGGCTTGAGACGGTGCAGGGGTACGGTTGTGGTGGATATGGCGATGTATGTGGTGCTGGGCATAGCCCTGGGTACCGTCGGCGGGCTGTTTGGCATTGGTGGCGGGCTGATCGCGATTCCGGTGCTGGGCGTCTTGTTTGGCCTGGATCAGCAAATCGCCCAAGGCACTGCGCTGGTGATGGTCGTGCCCAATGTGATGTTGGCGCTGTGGCGTTATCACCAGCGCAACCGCATTGAGCTGCGCCATGCCTTGCCGCTTGGCATCACGGGGTTTTGCTTTGCCTGGCTGGGTTCGATCTGGGCGGTAGGCATTGATGCGGGCGTGATGCGCATTGGTTTTATCGCATTTTTGGTGGCCCTGTCGGCGTACAACCTGGTGCGCATGGTCACCAGCAATGCGCCACCTTCGGCGCAGATGCGCTATTCCTGGCCGTGGCTGGGGGTATTGGGCGCGGCGTCGGGATCCATGGGGGGCCTGTTTGGTGTTGGCGGCGCGGTGGTTGCCACACCGGTGTTGACCAGCGTGTTCGGCACCACCCAGGTGGTTGCACAGGGCCTGTCCCTGGCACTGGCCTTGCCCAGCACCGGCGTCACCCTGGTGACTTATGCCTGGCACCAGGAAGTGGATTGGCTGATCGGCGTGCCCTTGGCGGTCGGCGGGCTGCTGAGTATCAGTTGGGGGGTGAAAATCGCCCACGCGTTGCCGGAGCGTCTGCTGCGCGGTTTGTTCTGCGGCTTCCTGGTGGTATGCGCGGTGATGTTGACCTTTAAAGTCTGAAGCCTTCGAGGATGTATTCGGCCAGGCACTCGGTGATGGGCGAGGTCATGTTCGGGTTGCGCAGCAGGCGCAAGTTGACCGTGTGCAGTGGGCCGAAACCTTCGTCACTGCCGAGTATCCGCAGATCGTCGGGGACCAGGCTTTCCATCATCACCGTCACCGCCAGCCCCGCACCCACCACGGCCTGGATCGCCGCACCGTTGGAGCTGTGGTAGGCCAGGCGATACTCGCGCCCCACGGCCTCCAGCGAGGCGCGCGCCCATTGCGTGCAAAAGCTGTCCAGGCCGGCGATCGCCAGGGGCAGGGTCTCGTGTTCATCCACGCAGAAGCACGGTGACGCCACCCAGACCATGCGCTCGTTGCGCAGCTGTTCGCCGATTTCATTCCCCGGTTCACGGCTGACCACGGTCAACGCCAGGTCGCGTCGCTGCATCAACACTGGCGTGCCTTCGCAGTGCATCTCAATCTGGATCAGCGGGTAGGCCTTGGAAAAGCGCTTGAGGATACCGGGCAGGTAGCGCATCACGTAGTCGTCCGGGGTGCCGATGCGCACCAGCCCGACCATATGCGGCTCGCGCAAGGTATTGAACACCTCGCTGTGCAGCTTCAGGATGCGCCGCGCATACCCCAGCAACACCTGCCCCTCGGGCGTAAGCCTGACCTGCCGGCCATCACGCTCGAACAACTTGCGCTGCAACACGTCCTCCTCCAGCCGCTTCATTTGCATACTGACCGCCGATTGGGTGCGGTTGACCTTCTCGCCCGCGCGGGTGAAACCACCCTGGTCGGCGATGGCGACGAAGGTGCGTAGCACGTCGGTATCAATGCTCGGGTAGTTGTTCAATTGATCAATCTCTGAGATGTATTGCATAAAAAACATTCGTTGGATTGATCATAGCCCCAGGCCCAGACTTTAGTCATCCCCACTGGAGGGCGAGATGATGAAGGGTCAAAGAGGTTATGTGTTGTTGGTGAAACGCCCGTTGGCCGGGGTGTTTCAAAGGGTTTGCCGTTGGTACGCCGTGCAGCGCGAGCGTCAGGTCCTGGCAGAAATGAGTGATGACTCACTCAAGGATATTGGCTTGACCCGGGCGGATGTCGAGCATGAACGCCACCGGTCTGTGTGGAATGACCCGTTGGGTAAATGACGGCCACCGCGCTACAGTCTGCGGGCGTAATCAGGAGATGCACATGCCCGCAGAACTGCGCTTTTCCCTCAAGCAAGCACGCCGCCTGGCACTGGCGGCCCAAGGCTTTTCCGGGCGCCAGCCGCCCGCACAGATCAAGGCAGCCCAGGTCAATCGTCTGATCGAGCGCCTGGGTGTGTTGCAGATCGATTCGGTCAATGCCGTGGTGCGCTCCCACTACCTGCCGCTGTTTTCCCGCCTGGGTCATTACTCGCCGTTGCTGCTGGAACAGGCGGCCTGGAGCCAGGGGCGCAAGCGTACGCTGTTCGAGTATTGGGGGCATGAGGCCTCGCTGCTGCCGATGGCGCTGTATCCGCTGATGCGCTGGCGCATGCAGCGGGCGTCCGAGGGGCAGGGGATCTATCAGCAGATGGCGCGTTTTGGGCGCGAGCAACAGGCAACCATCCGCCGCGTGCTGGCCATCGTCGAACAGCAGGGTGCGTTGGGGGCGGGCAGCCTGTCGACCCGTGAAGAGCGCGCCGGGCCGTGGTGGGACTGGAGTGATGAAAAGCAGGCCCTGGAATGGCTGTTTGCCGCAGGGCTGGTGACGGTGGCCGGGCGCCGTGGTTTCGAGCGGCTGTACGACCTGCCGGAGCGGGTTATCCCGGCAGCTATCCTGCAACAGGCACCCTTGAGCGAGCACAGTGCCCAGCGTGGCCTGTTGCTGCATGCCGCGACGGCGCTGGGTATCGCCACGGAAAAGGACCTGCGCGATTATTTTCGCCTGACCCCGGCAGAGAGTCGTGGGCGCCTCGCCGAGTTGGTCGAGGATGGGCAATTGCAGGTCTGCCAGGTCCAGGGTTGGAAACAGCCGGCGTATTGCCTGCCCGAGCCAACGGTCCCGCGCAAGGTGACAGCCAGTGCCTTGCTGTCGCCCTTCGATTCATTGATCTGGGAGCGTAGCCGTACCGAGCGCCTGTTCGACTTTCGCTATCGGCTGGAGATCTACACCCCGCAGGACAAGCGGGTGTACGGCTATTACGTGCTGCCGTTCCTGCACAACGAACGCATCGCCGCACGGGTGGACCTGCGCGCCGAGCGTGCCAATGCGCGGTTGGCAGTGCATGCCGTGCATGAGGAAGAGCCAGGGTTGGATGAGACGGGGATGTTGGCGCTGGCGTTGAGCCTGCGGCAGATGGCGGATTGGCTGGGGTTGGAGCAGGTGCAGATCAATTGTCAGCGACACAGCGCAGCCCGGTTGCGGGTGGCAATGCTGGCAATGGAGGCTGGCAGATAGGACGCTATCGCGGGCGAGCCCGGCTCCCACATTGACCGTGGTGGGAGCCCGGCGTGCTCGCGATAGCGTTGGTTCAGGCCACACCTGCCTAGCGTTTGACCTGCTTCAACGTCTCGGCAATCAGGAACGCCAGCTCCAGCGACTGATCGGCATTCATCCGCGGGTCGCAATGGGTGTGGTACCGGTCCGACAAGCCATCCTCGGTAATCGGCCGCGCACCGCCGATGCACTCGGTGACATTCTGCCCGGTCATTTCAATATGAATCCCGCCAGCATAAGTGCCTTCGGCTTCATGGACCTGGAAGAATTCCTTCACTTCACTGAGGATCTGCGCGAAGTCCCGGGTCTTGTAGCCGCTGCTGGCCTTGATGGTGTTGCCATGCATCGGGTCGCTGCTCCACAACACCTGCTTGCCTTCGCGCTGCACGGCGCGGATCAGGTTGGGCAGGTGGTCGCCGACCTTGTTGGCGCCCATGCGTGCGATCAGGTTCAGGCGGCCGGGGTCGTTGTCCGGGTTGAGAATGTCGATCAGGCGAAGCAGATCCTCGGGGTTCATGCTCGGGCCGACCTTGACCCCGATCGGGTTGTTCACCCCGCGCAGGAACTCGACGTGGGCACCATCGAGCTGGCGTGTACGGTCGCCGATCCACAGCATATGGGCCGAACAGTCGTAGTAGTCGTTGGTCAGGCTGTCACGACGCACAAAGGCTTGCTCGTAGTTGAGCAGCAGCGCTTCGTGGGCGGTGAAGAAACTGGTCTCGCGCAGTTGTGGCGAGCTGTCCATGCCGCAGGCGCGCATGAAGGCCAGGGTTTCGTCGATGCGGTTTGCCAGTTGGCTGTACTTGTCGGCCAGCGCAGAGTTGGCGATAAAGTCCAGGTTCCACTTGTGCACCTGGTGCAGGTCGGCAAAACCGCCCTGGGCGAAGGCTCGCAGCAGGTTCAGGGTCGCGGTGGACTGGTGGTAGGACTGCAACAGGCGGTCCGGATCCGGGACGCGGCTTTTCTCGTCGAAGCCAATACCGTTGACGATATCGCCACGGTAGGCGGGCAGGGTGATGCCGTCGATGGTTTCATCGTTGGCCGAGCGCGGCTTGGCGAACTGGCCGGCCATGCGCCCGACCTTGACCACCGGGCAGCCGGCGGCGAAGGTCATGACAATGGCCATCTGCAGCAGCACTTTGAAGGTGTCGCGGATTTTTGCAGCGGAGAACTCGGCAAAGCTCTCGGCGCAGTCGCCACCTTGCAGCAGGAATGCGCGACCCTGGGTCACTTCGGCAAACTGGCGGCGCAACTCCCGGGCTTCACCGGCGAACACCAGCGGCGGGTAACTGGCCAGGCTCTGCTCGACCTGCAGCAAGTGCGCGGCGTCAGGGTAGTGGGGTTGTTGCTGGATCGGCAGGGCGCGCCAGCTGTCGGGGCTCCAGGGTTGGCTCATCGTGAACTCGAATGAATGTCGGGAACGTGCATGTTATCAGCAATTAGTGCGTGACCTGCTGGCGCCGCTTGGCCGACAATCGCGCCTTTCCCGCTTGCTACCAGGCGGCTTGAACCCGTGCCCGGGCCTATTAGGAGATGAAATGACTGAGGAGCGCGTCGAGCGCCTGTTGGCTGAGGTCCATGATGACTTCGGCATGATCCGTGTGCTGGAAGTGGCCGATTACCGCTTTCTCGAGTTTGGCGATGCCATCGAGCAGAGCTGTGTGTTCACTGCCGATCCAAGCTGGCTGGAGTATGACTACACCCGTGCCATGTTGATTGGCGCCTTGTGCCACGAGCATCCCGAAAGTGCGCTGTTCCTTGGCCTGGGGGCGGGGACGCTGACCCAGGCCTGCCTCAAGTTCCTGCCCCTGGAAGATGTCGAAGCCATTGAACTGCGCCCGGATGTACCGCGCCTGGCCATCGAATACCTGGGGCTGGATGATGATCCGCGGCTGTACATCCGCGTGGGCGATGCGCTGGAGTTGCTGGAGACGGCGGAGCCGGCGGACCTGATTTTCGTCGACTTGTATACCGATGTGGGGCCGGGGGTTGGCCACCTGGCCTGGACCTTCCTGGAGAACTGCCAGAAGAAGCTCAACCCTGGTGGTTGGCTGGTGATCAATCAATGGGCCACCGATGATGGCAAGCCCCTGGGCGCTGCGTTGTTGCGTGGGCTTTATCATCGGCATTACTGGGAGCTGCCGGTGAAGGAGGGCAATGTGATCCTGATCGTGCCGGCGGACCTGGACCAGACGCTGGACCTGGCGGCGGTGTCTGCGCGGGCCGAGGCGCTGGCGCCGCGCCTGGGGTATTCGTTGCAGGCCTTGATCAAGGCGGTTCGTCCGGCGACTTAGTTGCCTGGACTGGCCGCATTGCGGCCCAGGTCTCTGCACATCTCTTTAGTGATTCTCAGGTTTGTGTACATATCTGTTGCTGCGCTCATGCCGAGCCTAGGCGAGGCACCGAGTGGTGGCAAAAGCGCTTTGGTTATTTTCGCGCTTTTCGAAAGTGAGCCGCCGTTACCGCAGCAATGGCTATGTACACATACCGAGAAAAGAGTTGTGTAGAGACCTATGCTCATCGCGGGCAAGCCCACAGGTGTACGCGGTCAAATGGGACGGTGCGCCGATTCGACTTACTCACGATGAGGCCATCACTGCCTGCTCACAACCCCTTGAATACCCCCGGCCGCTTCTCCAGCATCGCCCGCACCCCTTCCTTGGCATCCTCGCTGTTAAGCAGTTTTTCGACCAGCACCGGCAACCCGGCCGCCGCAGCGGTCTCGCCTTCATCCCGCGCCTGGCGCGCCGATGTTAACGTCGCCTGCACGCCCAGCGGTGCCTGGCTGGCAATCCGGTTGGCCAGGGTCAGTGCTCGAGGCAGCAGGTCCTCGCTGGCCATGACCTCTTGCACCAGTCCCAGTCTTAAAGCTTCATGGGCATCGAACTCATCGCCCGTCAGCAGCCAGCGCATGGCGTTGCCCCAGCCGGCGATCTGGTGCAGGCGCAGGGTGGCACCACCAAAAGGAAAGATCCCGCGCTGCACTTCCATCTGCGCAAAGCGCGTATTGCTGGCACACAGGTTGATATCTGCCGCGAGCATCAATTCGATACCGATGGTCAGGCAATAGCCCTGGGCGGCAACGATCACCGGCTTGCTGACCCTGGGCCCGGCGAACACGCCCCACGGGTCGCAACCGCCCAGCGGCGGCTGCCAGCCTTGGGCCATGGTGTGGGCGACGTTGATCAGGTCCAGTCCGGCGGTGAAATGCTCGCCATGCCCGAACACCACGGCCACCCGCGCTTCTTCATTACGATCGAATTCGCCATAGGCCAGGCTCAGTTCGTTGAGCAGATCGAGGTCAAAGGCGTTGCGCTTGGCTACCCGATCGAGCCCCAGCAGCAGGACATGCCCTTGTAGTTCACGGCTGACGCGGCTGCTACTGGCTTGACTCATGGGGGCATCCTCGGGCGCGAAAGGCAGTTTCGGACCGAAGGGCCCACTGCAAAAGGTGAAGCGTTTAAGCGCAATGACCAACGGGGCCGGGCCTTTGAAAAATAGACGTTCCTGCGAAGATGCGCAAAGCCAGTGACACAGAGCAGTGGAATGGCCTTTTCCGATAAAAAAAGCTCCCTTTTTCAGGGATTTCCGGTATAGTGCGCGCCGGCCTTTAACCGGGCCGCGTTTAGGTAGCGCAATTCCCCGAAGTCAGCTTCGGCTGCACGTCCGCACAGCGGACTCTCCCTTGACGAATCTTTTTCATTCATTCGTTTTCGCAAATCCCCGCCGACAAAGCAGCCAGGGCGACTCTTGAGTCTCAACACGGCATGCGCAGCTTTGGAGCATGGGTCTTTGCGGATGCACTTAGAGGCAGACCCATGACCCAGGAAACCGGCGGCTTCGCCGCTTTTAATCTTAACCCGAACATTCTTGCTGCCGTCATTGCGACCGGCTACGAAGAACCTTCGGCTATTCAGCAGCAATCGATCCCGATCATCATGGCCGGCCAAGACATGATTGGCCAGGCGCAAACCGGTACCGGTAAAACCGCCGCGTTCGCCCTGCCAATCCTGCACTGCATCGATCCTGCCAAGCGCGAGCCGCAAGCCCTGATCCTGGCGCCAACCCGTGAGTTGGCGCTGCAAGTAGCAACCGCTTTCGAAACCTACGCCAAGCAAATGCCGGGCGTTACCGTTGTGGCCGTTTACGGCGGCGCGCCTATGGGCCCACAACTGAAAGCAATCCGTAATGGCGCACAGATTGTTGTCGCCACGCCGGGCCGTCTGTGCGACCACCTGCGTCGTGACGAAAAAGTCCTGTCGACCGTGAACCACCTGGTTCTCGACGAAGCTGACGAAATGTTGAAGCTGGGCTTTATGGATGACCTGGAAGTCATCTTCAAGGCGCTGCCACCGACCCGTCAGACCGTACTGTTCTCGGCTACCCTGCCACAGTCGATCCGTGCCATTGCCGAACGCCATCTGCGCGATCCGCAACACGTGAAGATCCAGACCAAGACCCAGACCGTTACCGCGATCGAACAGGCTCACCTGTTGGTTCACGCTGACCAGAAGACCTCGGCTGTATTGAGCCTGCTGGAAGTCGAAGATTTCGACGCCCTGATCATGTTCGTGCGCACCAAGCAAGCGACCCTGGACCTGGCCAGTGCCCTGGAAGCCAAAGGCTACAAAGCCGCTGCGCTGAACGGTGACATTGCCCAGAACCAACGTGAGCGCGTCATCGACTCCCTCAAGGATGGCCGTCTGGACATCGTTGTGGCGACCGACGTAGCTGCCCGTGGTCTCGACGTTCCACGTATCACCCACGTGTTCAACGTTGACATGCCGTACGACCCAGAGTCCTACGTTCACCGTATCGGCCGTACCGGCCGTGCCGGTCGCGAAGGTCGTGCACTGCTGCTGGTGACTCCGCGTGAGCGCCGCATGCTGCAAGTGATCGAGCGTGTAACCGGTCAGAAAGTTGCCGAAGTCCGCCTGCCGGATGCCCAGGCCGTTCTCGATGCCCGCATCAAGAAACTGACCAACAGCCTGTCGCCGCTGGTGGCTGACGCTGAATCGACCCACGGCGACCTGCTGGACCGCCTGACCGCCGATATCGGTTGCACCCCACGTGCCCTGGCTGCAGCCCTGCTGCGCAAGGCTACCAACGGTCAGGCCCTGACCCTGGCGGCGATCGAGAAAGAACGTCCACTGGTGCCGAACAACGCCCCGCGCGGTGATCGTCCAGAGCGTACTGGCGACCGTCCGGACCGTGGTGATCGTGAGCGTCGTGCGCCGGTTCCATTGGCCGAAGGCCGTGCTCGCTGCCGTACCGCGCTGGGTGCGCGTGATGGCATCGCTGCCAAGAACCTGCTGGGCGCTATCCTCAATGAGGGTGGCCTGGCACGTGAAGCGATCGGTCGCATCCAGGTGCGTGACAGCTTCTCTCTGGTAGAGCTGCCGGAAGATGGCCTCGAGAAGTTGCTGGCCAAGCTGAAAGACACCCGCGTTGCCGGCAAGCAGCTCAAGCTGCGTCGCTATCGCGAAGATTGATCAGCCCTTGGGTTGATTGATCGAACATAAAAAATCCCCGACTGGTTCGGGGATTTTTTTTGCCTGGGTTTCCCCGGGGCCCTACAAAAAACCGTGGTTAAGCAAAACGATAGATATCCATCCCCAAGGCTCCCAGGGTGAACCCCTGGTGGACCACACTGAACTGCCCGCCCGCACCGCGCGCGAAATACAGTGGCAACAAGTGCTCATCGCTGGGATGGCTGCGCACTGCATGGGGTGCCTGGCGGCGGTAGTCGTGCAAGGCAGCTTCATCCTCGGCGCCGAGTTGGTCGACGACCCAGTCGCGGAACTCCCGTGCCCAGGGCTCGATGCTTTGCGGCCCGGCCTGCCAGTCCAGTTCGCCGAGGTTATGGGTGATGCTGCCCGAGCCGATCAACAGCACGCCCTGTTCGCGCAAGCCGCGCAGTGCCTGGCCGATGCGGGTTTGCAGGGCTGGGCCCATATGGCTGGGCAGGGAGACCTGCACTACAGGGATGTCGGCCGCCGGGTACATCAGCGACAGCGGCACCCAGGTGCCATGGTCGAACGGGCGCTGGTGATCGAGGCGGGCTTGCAAGCCATCGGCGATGAGCAACTCGACGATCTGCTGGGCCAGTGCCGGATCACCCGGGGCCGGATACTGCACGGCAAACAGTTCGCGGGGGAAGCCGCCGAAGTCGTGCCAGGTCTCTGGGGCGGGGCTGGCGCTGACCAGCAGTTCACGGCTTTCCCAGTGTGCGGACATCACCACGATTGCCGTGGGGCGTGGCAAGTCCGCCGCCAGGCGTGCAAGGGCCGGCCCGCTGGCGCCGGGTTGCAGGGCAAGCATGGGCGAGCCGTGGGAAATAAACAGGCTGGGCAGCATGAGTGGGGTCCTCAAGGTTAAGATGGGACCATCTTCAATCAGATCATTGATCTAAATCTAATATAAGTTTTAGCGCTATTTGATCGAATTTTCAGGATTATTCATGGACTCCACCTTTTGGCATGACCGCTGGGCACGTAATCAGATCGGCTTTCACCTGCCCGAGGTCAATCCCTATTTGCAGCGACACTGGCCGGGCCTGGGGTTGGCCGGCGGGGTGCTGGTGCCGCTATGTGGCAAGAGCCTGGATCTGGTCTGGCTGGCGAACCAGGGACATCGAGTCCTGGGGGTGGAGCTGGCGGAAAAGGCCATTGAAGAGTTTTTCCAGGAGCAGCGCCTGGTTGCGCAAGTCAGCCAACGGGGTAGCTTCAAGGTGTATCAGGCAGGCGCTATCGAGCTGTGGTGCGGTGACTTCTTCGAGTTGAGCCGCGAAGATGTGGCGGGCTGCACGGCCCTCTACGACCGGGCGGCGCTGATCGCCTTGCCGCCGTTGATGCGCGAGCGTTATGCCGCGCATTTGCAGGCGATTGCGCCGCAGGTGGACAGTGGCCTGCTGATCAGCCTGGACTATGAGCAGGCCCTGAAGGGAGGCCCGCCGTTTGCCGTGAGCGACGATGAAGTCCGTGGGCTGCTGGGAGTGCACTGGCGCCTGAGCGTCCTGGAGCAGCGGGATATCCTGGCCGAGAGCCCGAAGTTCGCCCAGGGCGGTGTCACGCGGCTGGAGGAGCGGGTTTACCGGTTGGCGCCGCTGTAAATCACGCGCCCACAAAAAAGGGGCGATTCAATCGCCCCTTTTTTTATTTCACGATGACTCCAGCACCGAACTTTGCTGGACTGCGCTAGAACCCGATACAGAAGGTTTATCAATAACTTACGCGCGTCCATCATATGCCGGTGCTTTCTGAAACCTGACCCGGCTTCCGCTCTCATGGCTCCCATGTGGCTCTTGGAAACGGGTCTTTCCGAGGAGTCATCATGGCCAAGATCAAGCTCACCAAGACCGCCGTGGAGGCGGCGCAACCCCAGCCGCAGGCCGTCGAACTACGGGATACCGTGGTGCCTGGCTTCCTGTGCAAGATTACCCCGGCGGGCCGCCGCGTGTTCATGCTCCAGTACCGCACGAACGCGGGCGAGCGACGCAAGCCCGCCCTGGGCCTGTTCGGGGAACTGACCGTTGAACAGGCCCGCGTCATGGCTCAGGACTGGTTGGCCGAGGTTCGCCGGGGCGGCGATCCTGGCGGCGCCAAGGCCGATGCGCGCAAGGCGCCCACCGTCACGGAGCTGTGCAAAAAGTTCATGGAGGAATACTCCAAGAAGCGCAACAAGCCCAGCACGCAGGAGGGCTATCAGGGCGTCATCGACCGCTGCATCATTCCACTGTTGGGCCGCAAGAAGGTGCAGGACGTGAAGCGGCCCGACATTGCCGGCCTGATGCAAAAGCTGGCCTACAAGCCGACCGAAGCGAACAAGGCTTTCGGCGTGTTGCGCAAGATGTTCAACCTGGCCGAAGTGTGGGGCTACCGTCCCGACGGCACGAACCCGTGCCGTCACGTCCCGATGTACCCACCTGGGAAGGAAACCCGGCTCATCATTGATGACGAACTGGCGTTGATCTTCCGCCACCTGGACAAGCTGGAAGCGGAAGGTCTGGAGAACTACGTCATCCCCTTGGCAATCCGCCTGCAATTCGAGTTCGCCGCGCGTCGCTCCGAAATCTGTCCGCTCGAATGGAGCTGGCTGGACTTCGAGAACCGGCGAGTGGTGTGGCCCGACAGCAAGACGGGCGGCATGTCCAAGCCCATGAGCGCGGAAGCCTATCGGCTGCTCTCGACGGCGCCACGTCGGGAAGGCTGCCCGTATGTCCTGCCATCGCCCAACGACCCGGACAAGCACCTGACCTTTGGCGAGCACTATGGCGGATGGTGCCGGGCGCTTAAGGCCGCCGGCGTGCCGCACGTCGGCACGCACGGCATCCGCCATCGTTCGACGACCGACATTGCCAATTCGGGCGTGCCGACCAAGGTAGGCATGAAGCTGACCGGGCACAAGACCGTGGCGATGTTCATGCACTACGTCCACACCGAGGACAAGCCGGTACGCGAGGCGGCCGAGCTGGTGGCGAGCCGTCGTCAGGCGATCACGGGTGCGCGGCAGGCCGAGGGAGTAGCAGCATGAACCGGCGCAAAGTATCCGTGGCGTCCTCCGCAGCGCCTTCGGCGCTGCTGGGCGACATTCGGGCATTGATTGAGGCGGCGCGGCAGCGCGCCGTCTTGGCGGTCAATGCCGAACTGACCCTGCTGTTCTGGCGTATCGGCCAGCGCATCCATACGGAGGTGCTGGCCGGCCAGCGGGCCGGGTACGGCGAGGAAATCCTGCCGACCCTGGCGGCGCAGCTTGTGCGCGACTACGGGCGCAGCTTCGCGGACAAGAACCTGCGCCGCATGGTGCAGTTCGCCGCCACCTACCCGGACGAGCCAATTGTCGTGACGCTGTCACGACAATTGAGCTGGTCGCATTTCCTGGCGCTGCTGCCGCTGAAAGACCCGCTCCAACGGCAATACTACGTGCAGATGGCGAGCGCCGAACGCTGGAGCGTGCGGACGCTGCGCGAGCGCATCGACTCGATGCTGTACGAGCGCACGGCGCTGTCGCAGAAGCCGGGCGAGACGATCGCGCAGGAGCTGGCGACGATGCGCGATGCGCAGCGCATGACGCCGGCGCTGGTCATGCGCGATCCCTACATTCTCGACTTTCTCGGGCTGCGTGACACCTGGCAGGAAAGCGACTTGGAAGCGGCCATCATCCGCGAAATGGAATCCTTCCTGCTGGAGCTGGGGGCCGGTTTCTCCTTCGTCGCCCGGCAAAAGCGCATCCCGATTGACGACGAGGATTTCCACCTCGACCTGCTGTTCTACAACCGCAAGTTGCGGCGGCTGGTGGCGGTGGAGTTGAAGGTCGGCGAGTTCAAGGCGGCCTACAAGGGGCAGATGGAGCTTTACCTTCGCTGGCTGGACAAGCACGAACGCGAGCCGGAGGAAGCCTCGCCGCTGGGCATCATCCTTTGCACCGGCAAGAAGCGCGAGCAGATCGAATTGCTGGAGCTGGACAAGTCAGGCATCCACGTCGCCGAGTACCTGACTGCCTTGCCGCCGAGGGGCGTGCTGGTGGAACGGCTGCAACAGGCAGCAGAGCGGGCGCAGTTGCAGATCGAGCAGCGCAAGACGGACACCGAGTAGTCCTGTCCCAAGCAGTCGGGCATCCCGGCGTTCCGCCGTCGCGCTGTCGTGCTGCGCATCGAGCCTCGCTGCGCGAGTCTCGCCCCTTGCGGGCTTCCATCGTTCCCTCGCTTTGCTCGGCTGACGCCTTCGGCCCTGACGGGCCTGCGCGCTCCGCTTGCCCCAAAAGCCGAGGGTGTGCAGTGGGCGGGGTGTAGGCGGTCTTGCTGTTCCCTTCACCGTATCACGGCGTTCTCGCCGTCAAGGGCGGCGCGCGCTGTTGCGCGCTTGCGTCCTGGCGGCCGTCTGCGACCCCTGACTGCTTGCGCTGCGCCGTGCTGGACACGGTTCCGGGCAATTCCGCCCGAGCAACCGGAGCACGATCATGTCGCAACTGTCCTTTTCCTCGTTCGATGCCGCGCTGATGGTGCGCGACTCCCAAGGTCATTACCTGCCGGCGACGGCCGACCAGATTCTGGAGGCCGCGCGCCAGGCCATCGAGCACAAGATGCAGCGCGGTGCCTCATTCAGTTCACCGTCGGAAGTCAAGGAGTACCTGCGCGCCAAACTGGCCGGCTTCGAGCATGAGGTGTTCGCGGTGCTGTTCCTCGATTCGCAGCATCGCCTTATCGAGTATGCCGAGATGTTCCACGGCACCATCGACAGCGCATCGGTGTATCCGCGCGAAGTGGTGAAGGAAGCGCTGCGGCTCAACGCGGCAGCGGTCATCGTTTCGCACAACCACCCGAGCGGCAATCCAGAGCCAAGTGCGGCCGACAGGGCATTGACGTTGCAACTCAAGAGCGCGCTGGCGCTGGTGGACGTTCGCACGTTGGATCACATCATCGTGGCGGGCAGCCTCACTACGTCCTTCGCCGAACGTGGCTTGATCTGACCGAGGGGGCTTCGGCCCCCTTTTTGCTGCGCCTGCTGGCGCAACTCCGGCCCTCGCGGGCCTGCGCGTGCTACGCACTTGCCCCAAAGCCGGAGGTGCGTGGAGGTTGTGAGGGAGGCGGTCTTGCTGTTCCCCTCATCGTGCCACGGCGTTCTCGCCGTCAAGGGCTGCGCGCCAATGGCGCTTGCGTCCTGGCGGCCGTCTACGACCCCTGACTGCTTGCGCTGCGCCGTGCCCCGGAAGGGTCGGGCAATTCCGCCCGGCAACCTTTCAGGAGTTCACCATGAACAACGTACTTATCACTGCCGAGCAGCGCGTCGTGCTGCTGGCCAACGGCAGCACATCGCTGGAGAACCCGGACTTCGACCCAGCCCCGGTGGTCAAGCTGTTCACGCCGGACGGCGGCGCGACCTGGCTGCTGACCGAGATTGACCCCGACGACCATGACCACGCTTTCGGTCTTTGTGACCTGGGGCTGGGGATGCCGGAACTCGGCTGGGTCAGCTTGAACGAGCTGGCGAGCGTGCGCGGCGGGCTGGGCCTGCCGATCGAGCGCGACCTGTCTTTCCGTGGCGAAAAGCGGTTGAGCGCCTACGTGCGCGATGCGCGGCTGGCGGGGCGGATCGTCGTCTGACCTCGCCCTTGGAGCGCCTCAAGGCGCTCCTTGCGCTTTCTCGATCATTTCAGGAGATCAATGCCATGAGCAGCCATCACGACTACATCATCGAAATCACGGCGCAGCACGATGCGCTCAAGCCCTTCGCGCCGGAGAACGGCCAGCCGCTGCGCTTCAAGATCGGCGACGCGGTGATCTACACCAACCAGTTCGGCGTGCAGTTCCGTCGCCGCGTCACCGGTTTCTACCAGCCCAGCGGGCTTTGTGGTCACTATGCGCGCGGAGCGCGCTATCTGCTGAACTCGACTTCGCCGTGGGTGCCGGTTGCGCAATCCAGCCTGCGTCCTGACGACTCGGCCTGATGCCTTCGCGCCCCTTGCGGCGCGCTACGCGCTTCGCTTGCCTCCAGGGGAAAGCCCTGCGGGCTATCCCCGCCGCGCAGACTTGGCGCCCCTGAACATCGCCGACCCGGCTGCGCCGGATCGGCCAGACAGCATCCACAGCAGATCCACGATGCCCTGCGCGTGCTCGTCCTGACCCTGTTGTCCATTCGGTTTTGAAGTCTGGGCGTCCCCGGCCACCTGGGAGATGGCCGGTCGCGCTGTCGTGCTGCGCATCGAGCCGCCTGCGGCGTCTCGCCCCTGTCGGGCTTCCATCGTTCCCTCGCTCCGCTCGGCTGACGCCTCCGGCCCAGCTTCCAGCTTCGGGCCTGCGCGCTTGCGCTTGCCGTGCGGTCGGCGTGGAAGGTGCCCGTTGCCATGTCCAGCCGTCTTCCCTGACTCCATCACCTTGTCCGCGACTGTAGCCCGCTCCCGTGTGCCATCAAGGCGCGCAGGGCCGTGTCCTCGGCTTCGCCTGCGGGCCGCACCAACCCTGCGCTTTTTTCCTTGACGGCCCCCGTCCGCGCGCTCCTGACCGTCGCGGGCGATGAACTCAGGAAAGACGGTGGCAACAGGGCCAACCGGGTTCCTCGTGCCGACCGCACCGAACAGCCGAAAGGCTGGGCTCCGAATCTAGGAATCCGGTGTGCGCTTTCTTCAACAGCCAAGTCAGGAGAACGACATGCTTGCAACCCGTTTCGCTTCCCATTCCCCCGCACTGCGCAGCGACTACCCGCTGTCCGATGACCAGATTCACCGTGTAGCGCCGTCCATCTTTGCGGATGCCCCGCATGAAAGTCGTTCGCAGCGATACGCCTATATCCCTACGGCGGCGGTTTTGACCGAGCTTCGCAAAGAAGGGTTTCAGCCTTTCATGGTGACGCAAACCCGCGTGCGCGATGAAGGCAAGCGCGAGCACACGAAACACATGCTGCGCCTGCGCCACGCCAGCCAGATCAACGGCGCGGAAGCCAATGAAATCATCCTGCTGAACTCGCACGATGGCACCAGCAGCTATCAGATGCTGGCGGGCCAGTTCCGATTTGTTTGCAGCAATGGCCTTGTGTGCGGCGACACCGTGGCCGATGTGCGCGTCCCCCATAAAGGCGACGTGGCGGGCCAAGTCATCGAAGGCGCTTTCGAGGTGCTGCGCGGTTTCGACCTTGTGCGCGATTCCCGCGACGCCATGCGCGCTATCACGCTCGATGAAGGCGAAGCCGAAGTGTTCGCCCGCGCCGCGCTGACCCTCAAGTACGACGACCCGAACAAGCCCGCGCCCATCACCGAAAGCCAGATTCTGATGCCGCGCCGGTTTGAAGACCGCCGCCCCGACTTGTGGAGCGTGTTCAACCGCACCCAAGAGAACCTGACCAAAGGCGGATTGCATGGTCGCAGCGCCAACGGACGCCGCCAGCAGACCCGTCCGATACAGGGCATTGATTCCGATGTGCGCCTCAATCGCGCCTTGTGGATGCTGGCCGATGGCCTGCGCCAGTTGAAAGCCTGACCCGTCCCCCGCAGGAGGGGCGGTTTCCCCTCCATTCCTTGTTTCACTCGATTGGAGAACCACCATGAACGCCATCACCACCACCGAAGCCCGCGCCGTCAATGCCGCCGCCGCTATCCCGCTGGAAGCCGCCGACCCGACCAAGAACCTGATTCTGGTTCCGCTGTCGCGGCTGGTGCTGCGCCCCACGGGCCGCAACGTGCGCAAGACCCCGCGCATGTCCATCCCCGAACTGGCTGCAAGCATCCAGCGCGTGGGCCTGCTGCAAAACCTGATCGTGATCGCATCCGCCGATGGCGAGCATTACGAGGTGGTCGCCGGTGGTCGTCGCCTTGCTGCGCTGAAGCTGCTGGCGAAAAAGCACCGCATCGCCAAGGATTGGGAGGTGCCTTGCTTGCAAGTGGCCGATGGCACGGCCCGCACTGCCAGTCTCACCGAGAACGTGCAGCGTGAAGCCATGCACCCGGCAGACCAGTTTGAAGCCTTCGCCGCGCTGGTGGCCGAAGGCCGACCCATCGAGGACATCGCAGCGGATTTTTCCGTCACGCCGCTGGTGGTGCAGCGCCGCTTGAAGCTTGCGAACGTCTCGCCGCGCCTCATGGCCGACTACCGCGCCGATGCCGTGAGCCTTGACCAGTTGATGGCCCTTGCCATCACCGATGACCACACCGCGCAGGAAGCCGCCTTCTACGATGCGCCAACGTGGCAGCGCCAGCCGTCCGCGCTGCGCGACCGCCTCACCGAAAGGGAAATCGACGCCTACCGGCATCCGCTGGTGCGGTTCGTCGGGCTGGAAACCTACGAGGCCGCAGGCGGTGGCGTGCGCCGTGACCTGTTCGCGGAAGGTGACGCGGGCGTGTATCTGACCGATGCCGCGCTGCTGGACAGGCTGGCGCAAGACCGGCTGGCGGGCATCGCCGCCGAGGTGAAGGCCGAAGGCTGGGCATGGGTGGATGCCACGCCGGGCGTGACCCATGCCGACCTGCACGCTTTCCAGCGTGCGCCGAGGGAGCGGCGCGAACCGACCAAGCGCGAAGCGCAGCGCATCGAAAAGCTGCAAGCCAAGGTGCAGGCCATTGGCGAAGCCCTCGATGGTGCGCTGGAAGCCGAGGACGAGGACAAGGCCGACGCGCTGCAAGAGGAAGGCGAAGCCGTGGGCGAGCAGTTGCAGGCGTTGGAAGATGGTTTGCAGGACTACAGCCCGACCGTGAAGGCCGCAGCCGGTGCCATCGTCACCATCGACCGCAACGGGCAGGCCGTGATCCATCACGGCCTGATGCGCGAAGCCGAGGCCAAGGCCCTGCGCACGCTGGAACGCCTGCGCCAAGGTTTCAGCGGTGAGGATGCCGAGAACGGCGACGAAGGCGAGGACGACGACCAGCCCAAGACCGCCGCCATGTCCGACCGACTGGCGCAGCGGTTGAGTGCCCACCGCACCGCCGCGCTACAAATCGAAGTGGCGCAGCATCCGCAAGTGGCGCTGGCCGCGCTGGTGCATGGCATGGTGCAGACCGTTTTGCACGGCAGCCACTACGGCCACGACCTGCCGCTGGGCGTGAGCCTGAAAGTGCAAGACCGGCTGGAAGGCATGGCACCGGACTGGCCGGAATCGCCCGCTGCCGTGGCGCTGCGCGAACTGCAACAGGTGGCGGGCGAAGCCTTGCCGCAGGACAGCGCCGAACTGTTCGCCGCGTTGCTGGCGAATTCGCAAGACGAACTGGTGCGACTGCTGGCGGTATGCGTGGCCGTCACGGTGGACGTGGTGACACCCCGCACCATGCGGCAGCAGCCGGGCGAGGAACTGGCGCAGGCCGTGGGGCTGGACATGGCCGCATGGTGGAAGCCCACCAATGAGGGTTATTTCCGGCATGTGCCGAAGGCCGCGATTCTGGAAGCCGTGGAGCAGTTCGCCCCGTCGCACGTCACCCGGCTGGCGAAGCTGAAGAAGGCCGACATTGCCAGCGAAGCGGAGCGGCTGGCCGATGGCACTGGCTGGATGCCTGCCATCTTCAAGGCCGAAGGCACGCAGGAAACCACGCCGGCGGCGCCGCAGGCCCAGGACAACGCCCCGGAGGATGCCGAGGCAATGGCGAATGAAACCGCCGTGGCGCTAGCCGCTTGACCCGCGCCGACAGCAAGCGCCCCGGTCTCGACCGGGGCGCTTGCTGGAAGGAGAACACCCCATGACACGTACCACCACCAGCCGCCCACGCATGGCGGCGATCTACGCCCCCGGCACGGTACGCGCCCGCCGCTGGCACGGCGATGGCGACGTGCGCGGCTACCGCCCGCCCTCGGGCTGGTCAGCCCGCGCCGACCTGACCGACATTCACCCCATCACGGGCCGCGCCTTGCCGCGTGCCGTATGGTGGCTCATCGAGACGAAGGAATAACCCGATCAGCACCGCGCCCATGCCGTTCCGTCCTGGGCGCGGTGAAAGCAAAATCCGGGCGCGGCAGTGGCCGCGCCCGGTGTTCAAGGCCAACTGCCGAATCAGAACGCCGCCGCCCTCGCGGTGGCTCAGGTGGCGGCGTTAAAGCAGCCGAGCATCCGCCCGGCCCACACCTGCGCGCTCCGCTTGCCTCCAGGGGAAAGCCCTGCGGGCTATCCCCGCCGCGCACAGCTTGGCGCCCCTCGATGCCGCCGAACCGGCTTCGCCGGATCGGCCCGGCCAGCGCTCCGCCACGATGGACGGGGCGCTGGCGAACACGCTGGCGTTTGCTGCGGCGGGTTGTGCAAATGCGTGCCGTCCTCAACGCTGGCGGTTCTTGCCCATCACGTCCATGAAGGACTGTTCACGGACAACCCGCCCAGCATCGCTATGGAGTTTCTATGCCACGCCACTAGACCGGCGCCGCAAGTTGCGGCGGAGGCGTTCTTGCCTGTCATCGGGTGGTTGACCTGGCCTGCGTCAGTGGGCGAGCCGGAGCAGTCTTCATGCGGGGATGCCGAGCCGGCCACATCTCCTTGCGGTGCGGTTCGGCCCAAGGCGTCCTTGTGTTGTTGTGAATCCTGGCGGTGGCGCGGCTGCGCCTCGGGCTTCATGGCTGCAACCGTCCGGCGAAAACAATTTCCCCTGCTTTGTCACTGCGTTCGGTGCATTCCTCGCGGGACAAATTCTTTTCGCCTCCCGGCTCTCCACTGCGTTTCGACCGCAAGCGGTGCAGCCAGCCCGTCCCCCGCCGGCCGGATCACAACAAGGACGCGATGGGCGCGAACCTTGTTCCACCGAACGGAGATTTCACTATGGCCAACATCGGCACCTTCACCGCAGACAAAGACGGCTTCACCGGCACGCTTCGCACCCTGACGCTCAACGTCAAGGTCAAGCTGGTGCCCAACGACAAGGGCGACAACGAGAAGGCCCCCGACTTCCGCCTGCAGGCCGCCAGCCACGACATCGGCGCAGCGTGGAAGAAGACCAGCGAGGCCGGGCGGGAGTACATCTCCGTGACCCTCGACGATCCATCGTTCCCGGCCACGGTCTACGCCCGCCTGATCGAAGGCGAAGACGGCACGCACGACTTGATCTGGTCGCGCAGCAAGCCCCAGGCGGCGTGACCGCCGCCCGCAGCGCCCCGCCACATGGCGGGGCGCTGCGCTGTTGTGTTGGTTCGTACCGAACCTGGTGGCAGGCGGTGGCCCATAGTGTGGGCTGCACTTCTATGCGGGGACGCGGTGCTTGCCGTTGCAATCAGGGCATGGCGTGTCGGCGCGACCCGCCGCCGGACTTTTACGGGCTACGCCCCGTGCCGTCTTTGCCGTCACGGCCATCCGGCTCCAATCCCTCACGCCTTCGCGCCTGCGGCGCTGCGCACTTCGCTTGCCTCCGAGGGAAAGCCCTACGAGCTATCCCCGCCGCGCACAGCTTGGCGCCCCTCGATGCAGCCGGAGCCTACGGATGGGCCGCCGCTGCGAGCTGGCTTTCAGCCTCGCTCATCAGCACTGCCGTGCTGCATTCGAGCGCGCCGGCGATCTTGAAGATGATCGCCAGCGTGGGCATGTGCTCGCCGCGCTCGACCTTGCCCATGTGCGAGCGCTCGACGCCAGCCAGGTGCGCCAGCGATTCCTGCGCAATGCCGCGCTCCGTCCGCAACGCGCGCACCGCCGCGCCGAAGGCTTGCGCCAACTCGGCATCGTAGGTGGTGGCGCCGGCCGGTCGGCCGCGCTGAATGGGTCGCTTCTGCATAGACAGAAGCGTCAAGTCGCAGCACAATTAAAACCACGTTATCTTTAACTCTTTCAGTGAAACCTCACTGTTTTGCGTTTTTACGGGAATCCGCATTTGTGCCTCTGCGGATTTCCACAAAGGCGCATAGCCACGGAATCACAATCGTGCTTTTTCCCAAATCCGCCGATGCGGCTTTGCGTTTTCACGCTTGGGCGGATTTGTGAATTGGGAATAGATCGCCATGAACTCACTCATCACCGAGGACGAGCGCCAACGCCTGCTGACCCACGGCCAGGCACGTGCTGACGGTCAGGCCGGCGACCCGCTGCCCGTGGTGCGCCTGTTCACACCGGACGCACACCTCACCTGGCTGCTCGCTTCGCTCGACCCGGCCGACGGCGATACGGCCTACGGCCTGATCGACCTGGGCCTGGGGATGCCTGAGCTGGGCACCGTGAAGCTGTCCGATCTGGCATCCATCGTCGGGCCGCGCAAGCAGCCTGTGATGCGGGATCGGTATTTCCAGGCGGCGCGGCCCCTGTCGGAATATGTCCGGCTGGCCCAGGAGAACGGCGGCATTGTCGATTAAGCCAATCGCGTTCCGGCGCAGCCGGACGTATTGAGACTATTTCCGTCGGAATTCGGATTTGTCCGGTCTCAATTCGCACTCTTGCACCAAAACAGGGCCTTTGAGACGGAAACGGCCACGATCTTTGGCGCGAGTTACGGCACCTTGATTTGTGCCGCGTGACTTTTTTGGACTGCGCGGCCGTCGTATTCGGACGCATTGCGCAATACCCCGGAGCCAATCGGTCTTGACACTTGATGTACAGCTTAAACAGGTTCGGATGATGTTTTGATGTGGATGCGGTGGCTCCGTTCTTGAACGCCCGTGACGACGTTCCTGCTGTTCGACGGGAGCTTGAGTCATGGTCAATCCTCACCATATCGCGCATTGGTATCCGACCGCCGCGTACCTCTACATCTTGTGCCTGGACACGCTCGCACTGGCCTGGGAGTACCTGCGCCGCCACCCCGATTACCGGCTCGACTGGCAGCGCCACCAGCGCCGACCGCAAGCGGCGCAACAGGCGGCGCTTCGCTGGGGCTTGCGTCTGCTGGAAGACCCGGCCCTGGATGCGCGCGACGCGCATCCGGCCTGGCTGCCCGGCCACGATGCCGTGGTGCAACTCCATCCCGATGCCGATCCGCCGCCCGATGCGGCGGCCTTCGCGTTCTGGCACATCCCCGGTCACAAGCAACTGCTGCACGACGGTAAAGGGCTGGCGCTGATCGCGCACAACCCCGGCCATTGCGCGCGCTTCGCGCTGGCGCCCGGCCTGGAAGATGGCATGGCGGTCGCCTATGCCAATCGCGGAGGTGGCGGCGGCGCTGCCGCACCTGCGCCTACGCGCAGCGCGACGCTGGCCGCGGCCAGGCCCCGGCCTACACCGGCCGCGATGCTGGAGTTGCACACCCTGCAGGCGCTCGACGCGACCCTGGCGGGTGCGTCCTTGCGCGACGTGGCCGAAGGGCTGTTCGGTGCCGATGCCGTGGCGGCGGACTGGCACGCCGACGGCGACCTGCGCGCCCGCGTGCGCCGCCTGGTGCGGCGCGGCGATGCACTGATGCGCGGCGGTTATCGCCGGCTAGCACAACTGCCGCCGCTTGAGAAGGGACGTTTTGATGGGGACGCAAAACGTCCCTGAGCAGCGGAGCTTCGTTTTCTGAGACTGCCTCCATCCGGTTGCGCTGTGTGGCCGGAGCTTTGAAAGCTATGGAGGTTCACACCATGCGTCCCGCTCCCTTGCGGCCTGCCGCCACTGTCCCGACCGCTGCCGCACAACCGCAGCGTTACCTCACCAACGACGAAGCCGCCGAGTACCTGCGCCTGTCGCCGCGCACGCTGGAGAAGCAGCGCGTGATCGGCGGTGGCCCGCGCTTTCGCAAGTTCGGCCGGCGCGTCATGTACGCCGTGGCCGACCTCGACGCCTGGGCCGCCGACCGCAGCTTCGAGACGACTTCCGATCCTGAGTACGCCGAACAGCACTCGGCGGACAGCCGTGCGCGCTGATCGCTGGCACGCGCCAGGCCACCGCCATGCCCAGCCCCGCGCTGCCGTCCCGGCAGCGGCCCTCGCAAGAACGCGAACAGCTCGACCTGTTCCGTGCCTTGCCGGGCGACATGGCGCCGCGCGACAGCCAGGACTTGATGGCCTTTCCGTTCTTCTCGCTGGCGAAGTCGCGGCGCACGGCGCCCATCGACTTCCGGGCGGGCAACGTCACGATCCGCGTGGAAGGCACACAGGAGCACGGCATCGCCACGATCTGGGACGCGGACGTGCTGATCTGGGCTGCTTCGCAGATCGTGGAGGCGCGCGACGCAGGCTTACGCCCGTCGCGGCTGATGCAGGCCACGCCCTACGAGATCCTGCGCTTCATCGGGCGCGGTACGTCGCTGCGCGACTACCAGCGCCTCAAAGCCGCGTTGGATCGGCTGCAATCCACGACCGTGGCCACGTCGATCCGCGAGACAACCGGGCGACGCCTGCATCGGTTTTCGTGGATCAACGAGTGGAAGGAACTGGCCGATGCCAAGGGCACGCCCTTGGGGCTGGAGCTGATCCTGCCGGATTGGTTCTTTGGTGGGGTGATGGATGCCGCTCTGGTGCTGACCATCGACCCGGCGTATTTCCGGCTGACGGGCGGCATCGAACGGTGGCTGTACCGCCTGGTGCGCAAGCACGGCGGGCGGCAGGAAGGCGGCTGGCAATTCGATTTCCGGCACCTGTACCGGAAATCGGGCAGCGTCACGCGCTTCTCGGACTTTGCCTACGACCTGCGCGCGCTCGTCGCGCGGCAGTCGCTGCCCGGCTATGTCCTGAGCATCGAGCGGATGCCGGGCGATGGAGTCGAGTTGCTGATGTTTCGGCCCGTGCCGTTCACGGCACGGGGATAACTTCGGGAAAAGCGGTGGACGGGCTCGTGCTATCAGGAGTACGGGGTATCGTGCTATCGGGAGTACGACTATCGTGCTATCAGGAGTACGGATCGTCCGCAAAGCCAATAACGGCGCGGGTTTCGACCTCCCTTAACTTACCTAACTTAAATTCTCTAACTTGTAGTAGGGAAACGCCGTCGCGGTGGACAACCGCTGCGCGGCCACAAACGCAGCAGACAAAGCCTGCTCTTCCAGCATGGAGGGCCAGGCCATGATCGTCGCGCTGCTCAACCAGAAAGGCGGCGTGGGCAAGACCACGCTCGCCACCCATATCGCCGGCGAGCTGGCGATGCGCGGCCAGCATGTCGTGCTGCTGGACGCCGACCCGCAGGGTTCTTCACTGGACTGGACGCAACGACGCAGCCAGCAAGGCTTGCCTCGGCTGTTCAGCGCCGTGGGCCTCGCACGCGAAACGCTGCATCAGGAAGCGCCAGAACTCGCCAGGCGGGCCGATCACGTCGTCATCGACGGCCCGCCGCGCATCGCCGCCCTCGCGCGCTCCGCGCTACTCGCGGCCGAGCGCGTGCTGATCCCGGTGCAGCCCAGCCCCTACGACCTGTGGGCCAGTGCCGAGATGGTCGCACTGATCCGTGAGGCCCAAGTGTTCCGGCCTGCGCTGCGCGCGGCCTTCGTCATCAACCGGCGCGTCAGCACCACCGTGATCGGGCGCGAAGCGCGCCAGGCGCTCGCCGACCAGCCGCTTCCTGCGCTGCGCGCGGAAGTGCATCAGCGCATCGTGTTCGCCGACAGCGTGGCCGCTGGCCGCCTTTCACGCGAGACGGCGCCGGGCAGCGCCGCCGCCCGCGAAATCACCGCCCTAGTGGACGAATTGCTGCGGTGGACGACATGACAGCGAAGCCGCCACCCAACAGCAAACGCACGGCAAAGCGCGTCGGCATCGGCGCGCGTCCGCCTGCGAATCCGCACGCTGAAGCGTGGATTCGCCAGGGCGACGCCGATGCGTTGGGCAAGGGCGACCTCTACACGGCTCGCCTCACTCTCGACATCACGCCCGCCATGCGGGCGCGCATCAAGGTATCGGCCTTCACGCAAGGCGTGACCGTGGCCGACCTGCTGCGCGGCCTGCTAGAGCGAGAGTTTCCCGAGAACCGCAGGGAGAACACACCATGACCGCATCCGTTTCGCCTGCCGCTGTCGCGGCCACGGCTGCACTGGCTGCGCCTATCGGCCAGCCTGCCAGTGCGCCGATGACGCGCGTGGCGCTCGCCTACATCGACCAGCGTTTCGACCTCTATCTGCGCTTCGGCGAGCCGTCGCGCATCCTTCGCCTCGACCACTGGCGGCGATGCGCGTTGTTCCTGCCCGGCGCGATGCTTTGCCGCATCCGCTGGCAGGCCAACGCCTACGGCACGATCCGCTGGCAACTCATGGTGATGCAGACTTGCACGCCGCTGGCCGGCGCGCAGCGCATCCCCGGCGTGCAGCCGGGCGCGCGCCTGCTGCTACACGCCGAAGGCGACGCCAACGTGCGCGCCGTGCTGGAACGCATCGACGGCGTCGAGGCGCTGGGCATCGCGCCCGCAGACGCCTCCCCCGCGTACTGGCGCACGCTGGGCAATCGGCTCGCTGCGCGCTTGCCGCTGCCGGACTACAGCGCCGAGCGGCACGCCGCCTGGCTAGCCGGGAGGGCGCTGCCATGACCGCCGCTTCCACCATCGGCACTGCGCCGCGTTCTCGCGCGCGCCTCGTCCTGGCGGGCTTGTCCGCCTGCGGCCTCGCTGCGCTGGCCTGGGCGTCCTTCGTGCATCCGCTGCCGCGCCTGATCTACAACCCGTCCGACAGCGTTCCCATGGGTTGGTATCGCGTCGATCCGCTGAACCATCGGCCCGGCTCGCTGCCACGTCCCTTGTCCGTGGGCAGCATCGTCTTGGCCTCGCTGCCGCCAGATGCCGCAGCGCTGGCCGCGCAACGCCGCTACCTGCCGGCGGGCGTGCCGCTGCTCAAGCGCGTGGGCGCGATCGCGCCGCAGGAGGTGTGCATCGCTGGCGGCATCGTCCGCATCGACGGCGTGCCTTCGGCCGCCGTGCTGCGCGCCGACCGCTGGGGCCGGCCGCTGCCATCCTGGCAGCAGTGCCGCCGCCTCGAACCGGGCGAGTTGCTCCTGTTGAGCGTGACCAATCCGGCATCGTTCGATGGCCGGTATTTCGGGCCGGTGCGCACGTCCGCCGTGATCGGCATCGCGCACCCGGTCTGGCTGGAGAAGCGTCCATGATGGCTGCCGATGAGATGCACGTCGCCGTGCATCTCATCGTGCCATCGGGCATGTCGATCCGGTGGCTTTCTTCGTGCCGTCGCGCATGTCGTGCGAGCGCCGATCCTGCGTATCGGGCGCCGCACTTCGCGCTGCCTTCCCGTGTGCAGGCGTCTTGCCTCGAACGCGCCCGGCCTGTGGCCGTCGCCGCGTTCGCCGGCGTGCTGGCTGCTCGCGCAGCAGCGCCGCCGGGCCGCCGCTGCCCGGAGCGCCAGCGAGGGGCAAAGGCGGAAGGCAAGACAAAAGGACGCGGCACCGGGCCGCGTCGAAAGCCAGTCTGCACGTGGGGTTGGCGCAGCACGGCGCGGCTTTGCCGCCGTGCCGCTTGTGGCGCGAGGCCCGCGCCAATACGGGCATGTCCGCGTGCTTCGCACGATCAGACACGCCAGAGCTTGCAGGGAGAACGACCATGACTGACCGCCGCGATGACGATTTCCGCGTGCGCCCCAGCGCCCCGAAGAACCGGGGCAAGGGCCAAGGCCAGAGCTTCGTTTCCAAGGTGCTCAAGCAGGCAGGCAAGGCCAGCAGCGGCAAGTCCACGATGCGCCGTCCTGGCGCGACGGGTGGCACGGGCCAGCGGCCCGGCTCGCGACTGGGGCGCGGCTACACAGCGGCGCGCTTCGCCGGGGCGAAGCTGACGCCCATGTCTCGGCGCGTGACCATCAAGACGCTGTTGGTGAATCACCAGCGGGCCAGCCCGCAGTCGCTCGCCAAGCACCTGCACTACATCGAGCGCGACGGCGTGGGCCGCGACGGCGAGCCGGGCCAAGCCTACGGGCCGCAGACCGACGTGGCCGACCTCGACGCCTTCAAGGAACGCTGCGCCGACGACCGGCACCATTTCCGCTTCATCCTCTCGCCCGAGGATGGCGCGGAGCTGGAAGACCTGCGTACCTACACGCGGCATCTCATGGGCCGCATGGAGGCCGACCTGGGCACGGACCTCGATTGGGTGGCGGTCAACCACTGGAACACCGACAACCCGCACACGCACATCGTCGTGCGCGGGCGCGACGACACGGGCAAAGACCTCATCATCGCGGGCGACTACATTGCCGATGGCTTCCGCCATCGCGCCGCCGAACTGGCGACCGAATGGCTGGGGCCGCGCACCGAGCTGGAGATCCAGCAGACCTTGCAGCACGAGGTAGAGCAAGAGCGGTGGACGAGCCTGGATCGCACCTTGAAGCGCGAGGCCGGCGACGATGGCCTGGTGCATGTCGAACGGCTCAACGAACCCCGCCTGCAACGCCAGCGCCTGCTGCTGATCGGCCGCCTGCAACGCTTGCAGCGCCTGGGCCTGGCCGACGAGACGCAGCCCGGCACCTGGGCCGTGCATGCCGATGCGGAAAAGACCCTGCGCGCCCTGGGCGAGCGCGGCGACATCATCCGCACCATGCAGCGGGCCATGCGCGGCGAGCCGCGCGAGCTGGCGGTGTTCGAGCCAGGGCAGGACGCGGATGGAAGTGGCCGCAGCATCCTCGGGCGCGTGGCCGCGAAAGGACTGGCCGACGAACTGCGTGATCGGGGCTATCTGGTCATCGACGGCGTGGACGGCAAGGCGCACTACGTCGCGCTCAACGCCCACGACGAGCTGGCGAATTACCCGACCGGCGCCGTGGTGGAGGTCAAGGGATCGGCCGACGTGCGCGCGGCCGACAAGAACATCGCCGCGCTGGCGAGCGATGGCCTGTACCGCACCGACCATCACCTCGCCATCGCGCAGGGCCAGGCCGTGCCCGGCCGCGACCCGCAGGAGGTCGTGGCGGCCCACGTCCGCAGGCTGGAAGCCCTGCGCCGGGCGGGCATCGTGGAGCGGGTGGCCGAGGGGCTATGGAAGGTGCCGGGCGACCTGCCCGAGCAGGGCCGCCGCTACGACGCGCAACGCCTGGGCGGCGTAGCCGTGGAGCTGAAATCGCACCTGCCCATCGAGCGGCAGGCCCGCGTGATCGGGGCCACCTGGCTCGACCAGCAGTTGATCGGCGGCGGCTCCGGCCTGGGCGACCTGGGCTTTGGCGGTGAGGCCAAGCAGGCGATGCAGCAGCGCGCCGACTTCCTGGCCGAACAGGGGCTGGCCGAGCGGCGCGGGCAGCGCGTGATCCTGGCGCGCAACCTGCTGGGCACGCTGCGCAACCGGGAACTGGCGCAGTCCGCCAAGGACATTGCCGCCGACACCGGCCTGGAGCATCGACCCGTGGCCGACGGGCAGCGCGTGGCCGGCATCTACCGGCGCAGCGTCATGCTTGCCAGCGGGCGCTACGCGATGCTGGATGACGGCATGGGATTTAGCCTCGTGCCGTGGCGGCCGGTGATCGAGCAGCGCTTGGGGCAGCAAATCGCCGCAACGGTGCGCGGCGGGCAGGTGTCCTGGAGGTGGGGACGGCAACTCGGCCCAACAATTTAGCGGATCAACCGAATCGTTTTTCCAGTTCGGCGCCTCTTATAGGAAAAATGGGAGCAGTCGGTGCCTCCATCCAATCCGGGATCAACGATCCCCAACCTTGAGGAGCTTGTAACCATGTCTTGTTACGTTCGTTCGATGGTGGCTGGATTTGTCGCCACTGTAGCGCTGTCGCTGCTGATGCTGATGAAGGGCGCCATGGGCTTGATGCCCGAATTGAATCCAATCGCCATGCTCACGGAGATGGCGCACGCAAAAATGGGTATGCCGGCTTCGCCCATGGTCGGATGGGTGGCGCACTTCATGATTGGCACCGTCGTGTGGGGCATCCTGTTCCAACTGCTGTATGGCAGGCTGCCAGGGCGCAGTGCGCTGCTCAAGGGAATGTCGTTTTCCTTGCTAGCTTGGCTCATGATGATGATCGGTCCGATGCCAATGGCCGACGCAGGCCTGTTCGGGATGAACCTGGGGATGATGGCGCCGATGATGACCCTGATGATGCACCTCATTTGGGGCGCAGTGCTGGGCTACACCTATGGTCGGCTCAATGCCAATTCGTGCGCTGTTCGGACTGCAACTTCTTAATGAGCAGAAATTGCCATATTGAGGATACGAAAATGATGAAGGACACAGAGGCTACGGCGGAACGCGAGATTCCGCCGGATAACAGTACGCTCTACGTCGGGTTGGGCCTTGGACTGGGTAGCTATGTGACAGCCACCAGCGTTTTAGCAGGCTTTGTCTGCCCGGTTTGCGTTGTAGCAGCTCCCGCTTTGCTTGCGACAGGTGTTTATCAGAAAATTAGGAATCGTAGCCGAAGACCCGAGAATCGGAGCGAAATACAAATAAAGGCTCGCTGAATTAACCAATCATCGAGTCAGCACAGGAGATCAGCATGGGCACCCCTGTTGGCGACCGCAACAATTTAATCATGGCGGCACAGACTGGAGACGCGGCCGCCCTTTCCCGTCTGCTGGCAGTGTGCCAAGCCGATGCACGCCGCTATGCGTACAAGCACTGCCATGCGAGCGACGTTGATGATGCGGTTCAAGAATCACTACTCATCATTTCTCGCAAGGTCAGCGGGCTAAAAGCGGCTGCGGCCTTTTCATCGTGGCTGTTCACGGTCATCAAGCACGAATGCCGCAAGCTCGCGCGGATGATGTTCAAGCACGAGCCACTGCCTGATGAAGTAGCCGAGGAGCTGCTGCTTCATCGTCCCGACGATGAATTGAGAATCGATCTTGCCAATGCCCTGGAGTCGTTGCCTGCCCATTACCTCGAAGTGGTACTTCTGCGCGACTTCGAGGAATTGACCATTGCCGAGATCGCTGCTCAGTTGGGTGAGCAGCCCGGCGCGATCAAGAGTCGGCTCCATCGTGCCCGCGAGCTAGTGCGCGAATACATGCTCAGTTCAGAACCATCCTCGGGGCACGGACACCGCACACCGACGAAATAGCCAAGCTGAGTCCTCGTCCGGGCCGCCTCGCCAAGCGAGGCGGCAATTTCTTGCGCATTGTCATGGATAACCCTCAATTGCTAGGCCCAGGCCAGTGATTGAGGTTTTTTTGCTTTCTACCGAACCGTTTTGCACGGCGGTCGCCTCTTAGGAAATGAGGCTGGCGATTGCTGGCCGATTACCCGCAGCTCACTCGGCTGCTTCTTTCCTATCAGGAGATCACAATGTCAAACCGTATGTTGTCCGCCGCCGTCGCCACGGCGTTTGTCGCAGCCTTCGCCGCCCCCGCCTTTTCGCAGGGCATGAGCCAGGCCGACATGCAGAAGAAGATGCAGGAGAACCAAGCCAAGAGCATGGAGATGATGAAGACCGGCAAGTTCGACAAGTGCTATGGCGTTGCCCTGAAGGGGCAGAACGACTGCTTCGCCGGCGCCGGCACAAGTTGCGCGGGTACCAGCACCGCCGACTACCAGGGGAACGCCTGGAAGCTGGTCGCCAAGGGCACCTGCACCACGATCTCGACGCCCAACGGGCACGGCAGTCTCAGCGCCAAGTCCTGACGCGAGCATTCACCTTGGTGGGCGGTGGCCTGTCGCCCCGCCCGCCAGCTTGTGACAACGAGGATCAACATGGGCATTCACCAAACTGCGCACGCCGCCGGGCGGGGAATCCCTGCGCGAGCCGGCGTAGGCCTTAAGGCCGACCACTACCGAACCATCATCGAAACGCGGCCGGATATGGGCTTCTTTGAAGTTCATGCGGAAAACTACATGGGCGCTGGCGGCCCGCCCCATCGCTACCTGACGGCCATCCGAGAACACTATCCCCTGTCGTTGCACGGCGTGGGCCTGTCCATCGGTGCCGACAGGCCACTCGACCAAGCGCATTTGCTGCGTCTCAAGGCGCTGAACGAGCGGTACGAACCCGGCCTGCTTTCCGAACACCTGGCATGGTCTTCACATGGCACCAGCTACCTCGATGATCTGTTGCCGGTGCCGTACACCGACGACACGCTGAACCGCATCTGCGAGCACATCGACCAGGTGCAAACAGCTATGGCCCGGCAAATGCTGCTGGAGAACCCCGCGACCTACATCTGGTTCAAGGAGAGCACATGGCGCGAGACGGATTTCATCAGGGAGATCACCCGGAGAACCGGGTGCGGTCTGCTGCTGGACGTGAACAACGTCCACGTGGCGAGCACGAATCAGCAATGGGACGCGCGCGCCTACATCAACGATTTCCCCCTCGACCATGTGCAGCAAATCCACTTGGCCGGCCACTCCCTTCAGACGGACGAGAAGGGACGCCCTTTGCTGATCGACTCACACGACCAAAGAGTGGATGAGCGGGTGTGGAACCTCTTTAGGCAGGTCATCCAATGCATCGGGCCAGTCCCTACGCTGATCGAGTGGGATTCCAACATTCCCGCATGGCCCGAGCTGCAAACAGAGGCCGTGATGGCCGATGTGCTGATGGGCATGTCCAACGTACAGGAGCGACGCCATGGCACGCTTGGCTGAACGCCTGGAGGAATTCGCCTCGGCGCTGCTCGACCCGGAACGCGCGGTGCCCGAGGGGCTGGTCGGCCCCGACGGCGAGCCGAGCGCACGGCGCTTTGCCGTCTATCGGAACAATGTGTTCGTTGGCCTGACGGACGCGCTGCGCGCGGGCTTTCCCTGCGTCGTCAAGCTGGTGGGCGACGAATTCTTCGCGGCGATGGCCCGCGTCTTCGCGGCCGCCACGCCGCCCAGCTCGCCGGTGCTGCTGCACTACGGCGCCGAGTTCCCGGACTTCATCGCGTCCTTTCCACCCGCGGAACCCTTACCCTATCTCGCCGACGTGGCCCGCATCGAGCGCGCCGCGACCGAGGCGTACCACGCGCACGAGGCAGAACCCTTGGCGCCCAGCGTGCTTGCAGGAGTACCGCCTGACCAAGCTTCCATGCTGCGGTTTCGGCTCCACCCTTCCGTGCGCCTGGTGCGTTCGCCATTCCCAGCCTTCACCATCTGGAGGATGAACACCTCGGATGGCACGCCAGCACCCGTTGACCTCTCCGAAGCGCAGGACACGATGGTGCTACGCCCCGACGCCGAGGTGGACGTGCGCAAGATACTTCCCGCGAGCCATGACTTCGTAGCCGCGCTCGGCCAGGGCCTGACGCTATCGCAGGCCATGGAAACGGCCCTCGCCACCGACGGCGATTTTGACCTGTCGGAGAACTTGCGGGAATTGATCCAGATGGGCGCCTTTGTCGGCTTCGCGTTGGAAGCCGGGGAGAACGATCATGAGTAACTTCCAAGTGCCGAAAGGTTGGCCCGGAATACTTGGCGCGGCGAACTGTGCATTGCACTGGCTGGCAAAGATCGCCGGCATGGCCGCGCCGCTGTTCCTTCGGGTGGCGCTGGCCTTGCCCTTCTTCAAGTCGGGCCTCACCAAATGGGACGGTCTCCTGTCGCTGTCGCCAGCGGCGAGTTTTCTGTTTGAAGATGAATTCAAGCTGCACATCCTGGGGAAGGTCTATGACCTGCCTGCGCCGGACGTACTCGCCTTCGCCAGTGGATCGGCCGAGATCATCTTTCCGATCCTGCTGATTCTCGGACTTGGCACGCGCATGAGTGCCCTGGGCTTGCTCGGCATGACGGCGGTGATCCAGCTCATCGTGCCGGACGGGTGGGCGAACTTTCATTTGCCCTGGGCGACGATGGCGATTGCCCTGATCGCTATCGGGCCGGGCCGGCTTTCACTCGACCATGGGATTCGCGGCTTCTTGGAGCATTGCGAGGCTTCGGCCTGACAAGGAGGTCAGCATGCTTGCATTGCGCGCCATATCCCTCGTGATGGCAGGTTTCTTTGCTTCGGGGGCCGGAGCTGCCGATGGGCTGATTGCGGTACAAAGCCCGTACAGTGTCAAGGAAACGATTGACCGTTTCGAGACGGCCGCCAAGTCTCGGGGCATCTATATCTTCCTGCGCCTCGATCACGCGCAGGGCGCGAAGAAGGTCGGCAAGGACTTGCGGTCGACCGAGCTTCTGGTGTTCGGCAATCCCCAGGGCGGCACCCCCTTGATGGAATGCGCGCAGACTGCCGGTATCGACCTTCCGCTCAAGGCCTTGGCCTGGCAGGACGCGACTGGGCAAGTGTGGCTTGGCTACAACGATCCGAAGTATCTCGCATCGCGCCATGGCGCCGACAACTGCGGCCCCGTCGTGGAAAACATCTCCAAGGCGCTGGGCGGCATGACGCAGGAGGCGATTCGGAAGTGAGCGCGCTCGTCCGTCTTGGCCTCACCGTCAGGGCAGTGAAGCGCCTGTTTTGCTCCGCCTGCGCCATACTGGGGGCAGCATGTTCAGAGACAAGGCGCCAATGTCCACAGAGCCTGCGAATCGGCAATCGAGGGCGGTACTGACGAACGCTGCGATCACGCCGTAGTGTCAGCAGCCGTCCATATGCCAGTTCAACCGCCATGCAGCGCGTCAATCAACGGGCAGGACACATGGCCCTCATGCGCACAGCATTCGTTCACCAATTTTGACAGCGCCTGTTCCATCCGCATAAGGTCGTTCAGGCGGGTGCGAACATCGGCCAGCCGCAGTGCGGCAAGGTCGGCTGCTTCACTGCAATGGGTGCCGTCCTCCAGCTTCAGCAACTCCCCGATTTCATCGAGGCTGAATCCCAGCCGCTGCGCCGCCTTCACGAACTTCACCCGCGCCACGTCGGCGCTGCAGTAGCGTCGAATGCTGCCGTAGGGCCGGTTCGGCGTCGGCAGCAGCCCTTTGTGCTGATAGAAGCGGATCGTCTCCACGTTGACCCCGGCTGCCTTGGCGAAGGCGCCGATGGTCAGGCTTTCCAAGGTGTTTTCCATTCCGCTTGACTCCGTAGTTGACTACGGAAGTAACGTTACTCCAACGAGCAAATCCTCGAAAGGAGAACCTGATGTCGGAATCGCAAGACGGGCGCGGCGCCCTCGCCGCCGGCGGGCTGGCCGCCATCCTCGCTTCGACCTGCTGCCTGGGGCCACTGGTTCTGGTCGCTCTGGGCTTCAGCGGTGCCTGGATCGGCAACTTGACCGCACTGGAACCGTATCGCCCGATCTTCATCGGCGCGGCGCTGGTGGCGTTGTTCTTCGCCTGGCGACACATCTACCGGCCGGCAACTGCCTGCAAGCCGGGCGAGGTGTGTGCGATCCCGCAGGTTCGCACCACCTACAAGCTGATTTTCTGGATCGTGGCAGCGCTCGTTCTGGTCGCGCTCGGATTTCCCTACGTGTTGCCTTTCTTCTATTGATCGGGAGTTCACCATGAAAAAACTGCTTGCCTCCCTTGCGCTCGTTGCCGTCACCGTTCCAGTGTGGGCCGCTACCCAGACCGTCACGCTGGCCGTGCCCGGCATGACCTGCGCCGCTTGCCCGATCACCGTCAAGAAGGCGCTCTCCAAGGTCGAGGGCGTCAGCCAAGTCGATGTGACCTTCGAGAAGCGCGAAGCGGTCGTCACCTTTGATGATGCCAAGGCCAGCGTCCAGAAGCTGACCAAAGCCACCGAAGACGCGGGCTATCCGTCCAGCGTCAAGCGCTAAACCGGGAGCGATGCCATGAAACCGATTGCGCGTATCGCCGACAAAGCCGGGGCATTGGGCACCCTCGTCTCCGCGATGGGCTGCGCAATGTGCTTTCCCGCACTCGCCAGCCTAGGCGCGGCCATCGGGCTGGGTTTTCTCCAGCAATACGAAGGCTTGTTCATTTCCAGGCTGTTGCCATTGTTTGCTGCATTGGCGCTTGCGGCCAACGCGCTCGGTTGGCTACGCCACCGGCAATGGCACCGGAGTCTGCTGGGTATGGTCGGTCCCGCCATCGTTATCGTGGGCGCGGTCTGGCTGCTTGGCACCGCTTGGATGCGGCCCCTGGTCTATACGGGGATCGCCTTGATGGCCGTCGTTTCGGTCTGGGATTTGGTATCTCAGGCCAACCGCCGCTGCGGTCCTGACGGCTGCGAACTGCCCGCGAAACACGGCTGACTGGCTTGCGCCACAACGAATTGAAAGGAATGACTTCATGACACAGTTGAAGATCACCGGCATGACCTGCGACTCCTGCGCGGTCCACGTCAAGGAAGCACTGGAAAACGTGCCTGGCGTGCAATCGGCCGAAGTGTCCTACACCAAGGGCAGCGCCCAGCTCGCCATCGCGGCCGGCACTTCACCCGATGCCCTGATCGCGGCTGTCGCCGGACTCGGCTACCGCGCGGCGCTGGCCGATGCGTCGAACGCGCTTCCCAAAGGCGGACTGCTCGACCGCATGCGCGATTGGGTCGACGGCGGCGACAAGGCCAGCCACGACGGCGGCCTGCATATTGTCGTCATCGGCAGCGGTGGGGCCGCGATGGCGGCGGCGCTGAAGGCCGTCGAACGCGGCGCACGGGTGACGCTAATCGAGCGCGGCACCATCGGCGGCACCTGCGTCAATGTCGGCTGCGTGCCCTCGAAGATCATGATCCGCGCCGCCCACATCGCCCACCTGCGCCGCGAAAGCCCGTTCGATGGCGGCATCCAGGCGAACCCGCCGCTGATCCTGCGCGAACGGCTGCTGGCCCAGCAGCAGGCGCGCGTCGATGAGTTGCGCCATGCCAAGTACGAAAGCATCCTGGACGGCAACCCAGCCATCATGCGGCTAGCGGGCGAAGCCCGTTTCAAGGACGGCCGCAACCTCACCGTGCGGCTGAACGAGGGCGGCGAGCGCGTGGTTTCGTTCGACCGCTGCCTGATCGCCACCGGCGCGAGCGCGGCGGTGCCGCCGATCCCAGGCCTCAAGGACACGCCCTACTGGACTTCAACCGAGGCGCTGGTGAGCGACACGATTCCCGCACGCCTAGCCGTGATCGGCTCATCGGTAGTGGCTGTTGAGCTGGCGCAAGCCTTCGCCCGGCTTGGGGCCAAGGTCACGATCCTGGCGCGCAGCACGCTGTTCTTTCGCGAAGACCCGGCCATCGGCGAAGCCGTGACGGTGGCGTTTCGCTTGGAGGGCATCGAGGTGCTGGAACATACGCAAGCCAGCCAGGTCGCGCACGTGGACGGCGAGTTTGTGTTGACCACCAACCATGGCGAACTGTGTGCCGACCGGCTGCTGGTGGCGACGGGCCGCACACCTAATACGCGCAGCCTCAACCTCGAAGCCGCCCGGGTGGCGGTGAACAAGCAAGGGGCCATCGAGATCGACCTCAGCATGCGCACCAGCGCCCCGGACATCTACGCCGGCGGCGACTGCACCGACCAGCCGCAGTTCGTCTACGTCGCGGCGGCGGCTGGTACCCGCGCCGCGATCAACATGACCGGCGGCGACGCGTCGCTGGACCTGACCGCCATGCCAGCGGTGGTGTTCACCGACCCACAGGTCTCTACCGTGGGCTTGAGCGAGCAGGAGGCGCACCACGCCGGCATCGAGACCGACAGCCGCACGCTCACCCTCGACAACGTGCCGCGCGCGCTCGCCAACTTCGATACGCGCGGCTTCATCAAGCTGGTGATCGAGGAAGGCAGCCACCGTTTGATCGGCGTGCAGGCGGTGGCCCCAGAAGCGGGCGAGTTGATCCAGGCAGCGGCGCTGGCGATCCGCGCGCGCATGACGGTGCAGGAACTGGCCGACCAGTTGTTCCCGTATCTGACGATGGTCGAGGGCCTGAAGCTCGCCGCGCAGACCTTCAGCAAGGACGTGAAGCAGCTATCGTGCTGCGCTGGATAGCAAAAGCTAAGAAGGTTGCGCCCCCTCAGGACGGTGAAAGGCGCATCCTTCTCAGCCTGCCCCATACGAGGAACAGCATGGTCAGAGTTAAGGTGCCAATGCCCACGGAGGCCGCGAATCGGTAATCGACGGCTGGGATGATAAACGGCAGCAGGCCCACGGCGAGCGCCGGCGGCACGTGCAGATCGAATAATCGCAAGATTAGGATGCCGCATGCCGCGCTGGAGATCACCGCCAGCGGGGCGCCCCCGAACGTCGTGACCAGTGCAACCCCGATCAATGCGCTCAGGGTACACGCGACCGGCAGCAGCAGCGGCTTCTTGACCCAAGGGCAAACGTCCGCATGGGCAAACATTTCAAAGCCGATCACGATAAGCGGCGGGAACAGGATCAACCGCCAACCCGTGGCTTCGGCCAGAATCGCCGTGCCTACCAGAAACACCAGAAAGAACGGGAGCCACGAGTAGGTGCTTGGAGTTTCCTCGGTAACGTCATCGGCCACATCGGAGGCGGTTCGCACCGGCGGTAGCGGGACGAAGCGAGGCCAGACAAGGGAGATCGCGGCGAGCAATATCAGGCCGACCAGCAACGATGCCGGGTAGTACCAGCTTGTGATGTTGAGTGAGATTGGCAGCACGCCCGCCGAAATGGCCGGGGCAATCGATGACTTCAATATGCGGATGATGAGCATCGCGGCTGCGGTCGCCAGCAGGATCGGCACGATCCCGCTGCCCATGCTTCGGGCGAAGATCGTGCCTACCAGCCCGGTAAGAAGCGGTGTGAGAACCAGCATCCCCGGCGCTTTGGCCCAGGTGCCGTGCGGTCGCTTGATGATGTCATGGGCCAGGGCGCCTAGTTCGGGAAAAAGAATGTAGTGAACATGCGTGGCCGCCGCGATCCACGCGATGACACCCATGTAGAGCGCCGTCAGCAACTCCCCAAAGAATCCCCACGGCAGCGACGATCGCCGTATACCAAACAATCTCATGCCTTCCATCCACGACATCCATTTTCTTGAAGGCCCACCTCGGGCAAGTGATGGTTGACTCCAAGGTGGGGCGCCGTACTTATTTCGTCCCTATCGGCAGAGCGTAGGACGCAAAGGCCGCGTCCACGGGTGTGTCGAACAGGTGATTGGTGTAGTTCGAGATCGTCTTGACGGCGATGGCGAGCACCACCTGTAGAGCCTGCTGCTCGCTGTAGCCCGCGTCGGTGAAGGTCTGCAAACTCGCCTGCGACGGATTGCCCCGCGTCTGCACCATGTCCTTGACGAAGGCGGTAAGGGCGTGCAGCTTCGGGTCATCCATCGGCGTGCCCTCACGGATTGCCTGGAGCGCCTGCGGCGGCACCTTCGATACCTTCTCGGCGATCATGCTGTGAGCGGCCACGCAGTAGTGGCAGCCGTTTTCCCGACTGATGACCAGCAGCACGACTTCCTGCTCGGCCGGCGTGAAGCCGGATTCCTTGCGGAACCAGTCATACCCATGGAGGTAGGTCGAGAGCGCGCCAGGGGCGTGGGCCATTTCTCCATACATGTTGGGAACAAATCCCTGCTTCCTGCGCGTGTTACTCAGGAACTCGCGGCTCCTTTCAGGGGCGGTGTCTTCGGTAAGAAGAGGCAGTGTCAGCTTGGCGTTCATGGAGTGCTCCTAAGTGGAAATATTCCGGCTTCCAGATTGGGTTTGATGATGGCGAAGTTGGGCGAGACGTCGAAGTCGCGCGGGGCGAACAGGCTGTGGTGCCGCACATGAAGAATCTCGGCCACACAGCCGGGGCACATCGGGTCCTGCGACGGCACGGTCTCGATCAGCGGCAGGATCGGATAGCGAATCGACTGGAAAGCTTGGGCGATCAGCGTCGAGCAGATGGCGCGGGTGGGGTCGCCGCTGCCCAGGCCGAGCATGCGACGGCGCCAACGCACCGGCACCGGCGGCGTGGGCAACAGATATCGGGCCAGGTCGATCACGTTCTTCAAGTCGTACTGATGGCCCAGCCGAGCCACCGCCGTGCCGACCAGGGTGTCAATCTCGGCAGCGGTCAGGCCCACGGGCCGGCACACTCGGGTATGCAGATCGGCGAACTCGGCCACGCTGACCAGACGCACGCCTTCGCGTAGATCGGCTTCAAGAAAGCAACGGGGCCGCCCTTCGGCATCGGTCGGCCTGCCGGCCGTGCCGACAAACAGTGCCGCGTGCGACCAGGTGGATTGGGTCAGGTACTTGATGGCCACGCTGACCCGGCTCTGACCTTCGACCAGCAGCACGTCGCCGGGCTGCAGGCACGCCATGAGAAGGTCTGGATCGGTCGGCGGGGCCACGCTATGCACATGGTGGGGCCGACTGAGGTAGCGGCTCAGTCCTTCTCCACAGCGGCGCGCGATGCTGTCCAAGATGTTTCCCACGGCGTCACCCTGTCGAAACGAAGGTGAAATTCGGGCGCGGCATGGCTCAGAACCTCGTCGTCAGTTGTGTGAGCCAGGCCGGTGAATGTTCCACAAGCCATGCTTCCATCGGCTTGTCGGCGCCTGTCAGGATCAGGGCGGCCAGGGCAAGCATGATCGCGCCCAACAGGACTTTCCCGGCCTTGCCGGCGTGCAGGAGCTTGGATCGCGTGCGGCCGATCGCGCTGCGCGACACATAGGCCAGTGCAACCAGGGGCAATGCCGCGCCGATACCGAACACCGCCATCATTGAGCCTGCTTGCGCCAGGTTCGTACCCTGGCTGGCCAGAACGATGGCCGCGCCAAGCGTCGGCCCCACGCAGGGACTCCAGACCAGCCCCAGCACTAGGCCCACCACGAACTGCCCCGTCAGCCCGTCCAGTTGGACACGCGCAAGCAGGTCGTTCCCGGCATTGCCGATGCCGGCCGTCAGCGACGCAAACAGCTGCTGGAGGGCGCTGGACATGAGCACCACGCCTAACAGTCCCAGGACGGCCGCGCCCACGCCCCGGAAGATCGTTGTGTCGATGCCGAGCGAGGCGCCTGCCCAGGCCAGCGCCGTGCCGACAATGGCATAGGACAGAGCGAGGCCGCCCGCCAGGGCCAACGGCGCGTGCCGATGGGCGTTGACCGCCGAGCCAATCAGGATCGGTACGATGGGCAGGACGCAAGGCGACAGCGTGGAAAGCACCCCCGCGAGCAGTCCGAGGCCGTAGGAACCGAGGCCGAGCGTCATCAGCGCGTGGTCTTCTGAATCAGGCCCTCGATGCCGGCCTCGGTGGTGTCGCCCACGGAGCGGGCCACTTCCTGGGTGCCTTTGAAGCCTACCAGCGTACTTTGCATGCTGACCTTGAAGGCCCGGACGGTGCTCTTTTCGCTGTCGAAGTCCACGGTCAGCAAGGTCACGTCCTTGTAGGCGGGCTGCTTCATTAGGGTTTCCAAGATCGGCTTCTGCGCCTTGCAGGTCGGGCACCACGTCGCGCTGACGTCCACTACCACGGGCTGGCCAGCCTGCGTCAGACGGTCGAACTCGGCTTGGCTGAACGGTTTGATCTCCCCGGCGCTGGCGATGCTGGCGAACGTGGCAAGAGCGAGAAAGGCGGCGGTCATACGTAGTTTCATGGGCGTAATCCTGAATAAGGGGAGAACCGCCCAAGGCGATGACTCGCGCGGGCGAACACGGTCGCCAAGAGTGACGGCCTCTTCCTAAGAGGCGGGGAGTCGTCAAGATGGTTCGCATCCGAGCGAAAAAAATCTGCGAGGCCGCACTGCGGAATCTGTCCCCGCTTTTGGCAGGGCCAGCTTTTTTGCACATGCGGCGAACCGTTTTGGCGGTTGCGCCCCTCTTATTGGCAGGAGGGAGTAGTGCGGCCGCCCAAGGGGGGCGTCCTCAGCATCTCTCAGTTCTTCCCGTCGCACCGTTCCCAGGTGATAGGAGCGCATCATGTATTGCAGCACTTCTGTTAAAGCGCAATTGGTTCGTGGCGCATTGGCCGTGACATCCATTGCGGGCGCCATCGTTTTAACCCCTAACTTTTGGCCTGCGGCAGGGCTATTTGGTTTGGCCATCTATCTTATGCGCGGGTGTCCCGCCTGCTGGCTCGCGGGACTAATGGAAGCCATTCGGGTTCGCAACGAGCGCAAGTCGCTGCTGTAGCTCGATCCACGAACATGGAGCTACGTCATCTACGATGCTTTCTTGCGGTTGCGGAGGAACTCCACTTCGCTCGTGCCGCCGAACGACTGCACATTGACCAGTCGCCGCTATCCCGTACCATCAAGGAACTAGAGGAAGAACTTAGCGCACGCCTTTTCGTTCGCACCACCCGCAGCACGCAATTGACCCGCGCTGGCCGACTACTCTTGGAGCACGTGCCGCGCATCTTCGCTGCATTGGAGCAAGCGCGCGATAGCGTCAAATCCGCTGCCAACGGCTTTCACGGTCAGTTGCGCATCGCCTTGTCCGATGGTGTGACGCCTTCGCGCTTGCCGGCCTTGCTGGCACGATGCCGTGAAGAAGATCCCGAAGTAGAGATACGGCTGTTTGAAGTGCCACTAGCCCAGCAGATCAAGGGTCTTCACGATGACCTATACGATGCTGGATTTTCGATGGCAGATGACGTGGGTGATGGCATCTTGGTTGCTCCCGCCTGGGAAGATGAATTGATGCTGGCGGTGCCGGCACGCCATCCGGTGCTGGCCTATAAGCGCGTTCCGTTGGAGGAAGTATTGCGCCATCCGCTGGTTCTGGGCGATCCAGCCGTATGCGAGGGCCATGCACGGCAGGTCGAACGTATCCTGCGCAAACATGAACAAGAGCCGTTGATCGTCCAGCACGTCGCCAGCTTCGATCTGATGATGACACTCGTTTCTGCTGGAATTGCATTGGGGTTGGCCGGCACGGCGCACATCACAGGCAGCCGCGAGCCTGGCGTCATAGGTCGGCCGTTAGCGGGACAACCACCGATGTTGACAACCTATCTACTTCGCCGCGACATGGAGCCATGCGAGATGTTGACTCGCTTCATTGAACGAGTTGCTTGCCTCGATTCAACAGATGACATTGGCACTGCCTAAGATTTCCAGAACTGCGATGAAAGGACTGGAGCCATGAACAAATTGCTACCGCTGCTGATGATCGCCGCCGCATTGGCGGCATGCGGTCAATCCCAACCTTCGGAAACTGTGGACTACCTTGTGGCCCATCCTGAGCGCATCAAGGAACTCCAGCGCCAATGCAAGGAGGATCGCGCGAAGGTCGGCGACGAACTCTGCGTGCGCGCGGCCGAAGCCGCCAATCGGCGCTTCTTCGGTGATCGACCCGAGCAGAAATCCAAGTAGCGCCCCTCGCAGTCGCTACGCCGCGACAGAATTCGCGCCGTTACCTCATCACGCCGCAACGCGCTCGCGTTCGCGGCGTTTTTATTGTCTTCGCCCTTGCAAGAAATCTGGCCTTTTCAGCCTGAATTGCCGCCAGAACGGCCTTTGACCGACCTGCGCACGCGCCTTGATCCTCAGTGCTGCGGCACCTCCGTGTGCCGTGATTGGAGACAAGGTCATGCAAGGGACGAACGTGCTGTTCGGTCAGATTGCCGTCGTATTCGGCATCGTGATCGCCGGCGTGTGGGCAGCCACACAATGGACGGCAGCAGCCCTTGGCTATCAAGTACGCCTTGGCTCGCCCTGGTTCGACTTCCTGGGCACGCCGGTCTATCACCCGTGGCGGCTGTTCGAGTGGTGGTTCTTCTTCGACGCCTACGCACCGCGTGTCTTCGACATTGGCGGCGCGATTGCCGGCGGCAGCGGCCTTGTCGCCGTGCTGGTTGCCATCGGCATGTCGATCTGGCGCTCGCGCCAATCACGCCTCGTCACCACCTACGGCTCGGCCCGCTGGGCGAACGCGGAGGACATTCGCAAGGCGGGTCTAACGCAGCCAGCCGGCGTGTTCCTCGGCCAGCATAACCGGCAGTACCTGCGCCATGAAGGCCCAGAACACGTCTTGACCTTTGCGCCCACGCGCAGCGGCAAAGGCGTTGGCCTGGTGGTGCCGACACTGCTTTCCTGGCCCGCGTCCGCCGTCATCCACGACATCAAGGGCGAGAACTGGCAGATCACCGCCGGCTGGCGCTCGCGCTTCTCGCATTGCCTGTTGTTCAACCCCACGGATGCGAAGTCGGCGGCCTACAACCCGCTGCTGGAGGTGCGACGCGGCGCGCATGAAGTGCGCGACGTGCAGAACATCGCGGACATTCTGGTCGATCCCGAAGGCGCGCTGGAGCGGCGCAACCATTGGGAGAAGACTTCGCACGCGCTGCTGGTCGGGGCCATCTTGCATGTGCTCTACGCGGGCGAGGACAAGACGCTGCGCGGCGTCGCCAACTTCCTCTCCGATCCGGCCAGCCCATTCGAGCTGACCTTGCACCGGATGATGACCACGCCCCATCTGGGCGATGGCCCGCATCCGGTGGTTGCCTCTGCGGCGCGCGAAGTGCTCAACAAGTCGGACAACGAGCGCTCGGGCGTCTTGTCCACGGCCATGTCGTTCCTCGGCCTGTACCGCGACCCGACGGTGGCCGAAGTCACCTCGCGCTGCGACTGGCGCATCGCCGATCTCATTTCCGTCGAGCACCCCGTATCGCTGTACCTCGTGGTGCCGCCTTCGGACATTTCGCGCACCAAACCGCTCATCCGCCTGATCCTCAACCAGATCGGCCGGCGGCTCACCGAATCACTCGACGGCAGCGATGGCATCGAGCGCCGCCACAAGTTGCTGCTGATGCTCGACGAATTCCCGGCCTTGGGCCGGCTCGACTTCTTCGAGACGGCACTGGCCTTCATGGCGGGCTACGGCATCCGCAGTTTTCTCATCGCGCAGTCGCTCAACCAGATCGACAAGGCGTATGGGCAGAACCATTCGATTCTGGACAACTGCCATGTGCGCGTGACGTTCGCCACCAACGACGAACGCACCGCCAAGCGCATTTCCGAAACGCTTGGCACCGCTACCGAGCTACGCGCGCAGCGCAACTACGCTGGTCATCGGCTCGCGCCGTGGCTGGGCCACCTGATGGTGTCGCGGCAGGAGACGGCCCGCCCGCTGCTGACGCCGGGCGAAGTCATGCAGCTTCCGCCCGACGAGGCCGTGGTGATGGTCTCCAGCGTCGCGCCGATCAAGGCCAAGAAGCTGCGCTACTACGCAGACAGCAATTTCAAGCGGCGCGTGCTGTCACCGCCTGTGCTCGCTGCCGGGCGCTATGCCGATGTTCCTCCGGTACGCCCCGACGACTGGAGCGGACTGGCGATTCCGCCGACGCCTGCCGCACCGGCTACGTCATCCGCCGATGGCCTGGAACACCTGGGCACGGCCGACGACGGCTGCCCGCGCCGCCAGCCAGAGCTAACTGAGGCCGTCGCCTACGACCCCGAGAGCGCCGCGCCCGCGGCCGACCTCGGCCTGCTCGATGACGACGACGACCTGCCGCTTCCCCTTCCGCGCCAGCTTGATCCGGCCATGCAGCGCACGGCCCGGCTGGCATCCCTCGACCCCAACGACGGAATCGAGCTATGAGCCACTACCGCCTGAACCTCTTTATCCAGCCCGAGCACGCCCAGCGGCTCGATGAACTGGCCGCCAAGAAAGGCGTGTCCAAGTCCAGCATCGTCGCTGCCGCCTTAGCGTCTTGGCTGTCGCCGGACGCGGCCGACCAGCGCGAAGCGGCCATCGCCAAGCGGCTGGATCGGCTGTCGCGCCAAGCCGAGCGCATGGAGCGTGACCAGAACATCGCCATCGAGACGCTGGCGCTGTTCATCCGCTACTACCTCACGGTCAGCACGCCGGTTCCCGAGGCCCACCAAGACGCGGCCCGCGCCCAGGGCAAGGCGCGCTTCGAGCAGTTCGTCGAACAGCTCGGCCGCCACCTGCTGCGCGGGCGCAGCCTCGTGCGTGACGTGGTGGAGGAACTGCATCCCGACCCGATGCGAATGGGGGGCACGGCGGCAGCCGCCCAGGCCCAGGAGCGTGCGTCATGAGCACCACTCCCCAATCCATGACCACTGCGGCGCTTGACCGACGTATCCAGATGCTGCGCACGGCAATGGGGCCGCTGATCGCCGCCGCGCTCGAAGACCCGGACGTGGTGGAAATCATGCTCAACCCGGATCGCACCCTCTGGGTGGATCGCCTGTCCTCGGGTCGCGCCCCGATGGGCGTGGAGATGCCCGAAGCCGATGGCGAGCGAATCATCCGCCTCGTCGCGGCCCATGTCGGTGCGGAAGTGCATCGCGGCCAGCCGCTGCTATCGGCCGAGTTGCCCGAAACCGGCGAACGCTTCGAGGGCATCTTGCCGCCCGCTGCACCGGGGCCGGCCTTCGCGCTGCGCAAGCGCGCCATCGGCGTCATTCCGCTGGAGCGGTACGTCGTGGAGGGAATGATGACGGCCGCACAGGCGGGCTTTCTGGTTCGCGCTGTGCGCGAGCGCAAGAACATCCTGATCGCCGGGGCCACCAGCAGCGGCAAGACGACCCTTGCCAATGCTCTGCTCGCCGAGATAGCCGCCACGGGCGACCGCGTGCTGGTGCTCGAAGACACGGTGGAACTGCAATGCGCGGCCCGCGACCACGTACCGCTGCGCACCCGCGCTGGCGTGGTGTCCATGACCGAGCTGGTGCGCTCATCCATGCGCCTGCGCCCGGATCGCGTGGTCGTTGGCGAGGTGCGCGGCGCCGAGGCGCTGGATCTCATCAAGGTATGGGGCACGGGCCACCCCGGCGGCATCGCCACGATCCACGCCGGCTCCGCACTGGGCGCGCTGCTGCGCCTGGAGCAACTGATTCTCGAAGTGGCGGTGAACCCGCCGCGTGCGCTGATCGCCGAGGCGGTCAACGTGGTGATCCACATCGCTGGGCGTGGGCGCAAGCGCCGCATCGAGAGCATCGCCCGCGTCGTCGGCTTCGACGGCGTGGGCTACCAACTGGCGGACGCACTGGAGACGCCGTTCCCCGAGCTGCTGCCACTTCCCGATGCCGCACCCGCTGCGGCGATTTCCCCGTCCCCTGACCAACCTGGAGAACTGCCATGACGCAGATGATCGTTCCTGCTTTCCGTTTTTCTGCAAATCCGGCTTTGCGCCTGCCCACACGGTCGCGGCTGCACAGCCTGGGTCGCCCTGCGGCGCAAGGGCTGCTGCTGTCCGCGCTGCTGCTGTTTCTGGCCGGCACCGCGCAGGCCGCCGGCTCCTCGATGCCCTGGGAAGGCCCGTTGCAGTCGATTTTGGAGTCGATTCAAGGGCCGGTGGCGCGCATCGTCGCGGTCATCATCATCATCGCGACGGGCCTGGCGCTCGCCTTTGGCGACACGTCGGGCGGTTTTCGCAAGCTGATCCAGATCGTGTTCGGCTTGAGCATCGCCTTCGCGGCTTCGAGCTTCTTCCTGTCCTTCTTCAGCTTCTCCGGCGGAGCTGTCGTATGAGCGGGTCTGACACCTTCGCGGCCGGGTTCGAGGTGCCGCTGCATCGCTCGCTGACCGAGCCGATCTTGATGGGCGGTGCACCGCGCACCGTGGCGATTGCCAACGGCACGCTGGCCGCCGCCGTCGGGCTGGGCCTGCAACTGTGGATTCCGGGCGTGGTGCTCTGGATCGTCGGCCACGCGCTGGCGGTCTGGGGTGCGCGTGTCGATCCGCAGTTCATGGCCGTGTTTGCCCGGCACATCAAGCACCGCCCGCTGCTGGACGTGTGAGGGGACGCCGCCATGCTGAACCTTGCCGAATACCGCCAGCGGCCCGCGCTGCTGGCCGACTGGCTGCCCTGGGCCGGGCTGATCGCGCCGGGCGTCGTCTTGAACAAGGACGGCAGTTTCCAGCGCACGGCGCGGTTTCGCGGGCCTGACCTCGACAGCGCCACGCAAGGCGAGCTGATCGCCACGTCGGCCCGCTTGAACAACGCGCTGCGCCGGATGGGCTCGGGCTGGGCGCTGTTCATCGAGGCCGAGCGCCGCGCTGCGGCCGACTACCCACATTCCGACTTTCCCGAACCGTTGTCTTGGCTAGTGGACGAGGAACGCCGGGCAGCGTTCGAGGAATCGGGCAACCATTTCGAGAGCGGCTACCACCTGACGCTGGTGTACCTGCCGCCCGAGGAATCCCGCGCCCGCGCGGCGGGCATGTTGTACGAGAACCGTCCCACCGAAGGCGTGGACTGGCGCGAGCGACTGACCGCCTTCATCGCGGAAACAGATCGCGTCTTTGACCTGCTTGATGGCGTGATGCCGGAGATTGCCTGGCTGGACGACAGCCAGACGCTGACCTACCTGCACGCGGCTATCTCGACGCGGCGCTACCGTGTGGGCGTACCTGAAGTGCCGTTTCACCTCGATGCGCTGCTGGCCGATGCCCCGCTGGTCGGCGGCCTCGCGCCGATGCTGGGCGACCAGCACCTGCGTATTGCGACAGTGCGGGGCTTCCCGACCTCGACCTGGCCGGGGATTCTGGACGACCTCAACCGCCTGGGGTTTGCGTACCGCTGGAGCACGCGCTTTCTCTGCCTCGACAAATCCGAGGCGGAAAAAGAACTCGCCCGCCTGCGCCGCCAGTGGTTCGCCAAGCGCAAGAACGTCATCGCGCTGCTGCGCGAAACGATCTTCCAGCAGGAAAGCCCGCTGGTGGACACGGATGCCAGCAACAAGGCCGCCGACGCGAACGCCGCCTTGCAGGAGCTGGGCAGCGATCAAGTGGCCTTCGGCTACCTCACCGCCACGGTAACGGTGCTCGATGCCGATCCCGCCGTGGCAGATGAAAAGCTGCGCATGGTGGAGCGCGTCATCCAGGGGCGCGGCTTCGTCACCATCCCCGAAACGCTCAACGCCGTGGATGCGTGGCTGTCCTCGATTCCGGGGCATGCCTACGCGAACGTGCGCCAGCCCATCGTCTCGACGCTGAATTTGGCGCACCTGATGCCGGTGTCCGCCGTGTGGGCCGGGCCGGAGAAGAACGAACACCTCGACGGCCCGCCGTTGATCGTCACGCGCACCGAAGGCGCGACACCGTTCCGGCTGGTGACGCACATCGGCGACGTGGGCCACACGCTGGTGGCCGGCCCGACCGGCATGGGCAAGTCGGTCTTGCTCGCCACCCTGGCGATGCAGTTCCGCCGCTATCGCGGCTCGCGCATCTTCGCGTTCGACATGGGGCGCTCGATGCGCGCCACGATCCTGGGCCTCGGCGGCGAGCACTACGACCTCGGGCTGGATGGCGAGATCGCTTTCCAGCCCTTGGCGCGCATCGACCGCGATGGCTACCGAACCTGGGCCGCCGAATGGATCGAGGGCCGCTTGCTGCACGAAGGTGTCGCCGTCGGCCCCGAAGAAAAGGCGGCGGTCTGGTCGGCACTTGGCAGCCTTGCCGGTGCGCCGGTGGAACAGCGCACCATGACCGGCCTGTCGGTGCTGCTGCAATCGAACGCGCTGCGCCAGGCGCTCGCGCCCTATGTGCTGGGCGGTGCCCACGGCAAGCTGCTGGACGCCGACCGCGACCGACTGGGCATGGCCGACGTGCAAGGCTTCGAGATGGAAGAGCTAATGCACAGCAAGGCTGCGGTGCAGGCGGTGCTGCGCTATCTGTTCGCCCGCTTCGATGAGCGCTTCGACGGGGCGCCGACGCTGCTGATCCTCGATGAGGCGTGGCTGTTCCTCGACGAGCCCGCGTTTGCCGCGCGCATTCGCCAGTGGCTCAAGACGCTGCGCAAGAAGAACGTCAGCGTCATCTTCTCCACGCAGTCGCTCGCGGACATCAAGGATTCGAGCATCGCGCCGGCCATCATTGAGAGCTGCGCCAGCCGCATCTTCCTGGCCAATCCGCAGGCGACAGAACCGCAGATTCGCACGATCTACGAAGGCTTCGGCCTCAACAGCCGGCAGATCGAGATCGTCGCCACCGCGCAGCCCAAGCGCGACTACTACTACCAATCCCGTCTCGGCAATCGCCTGTTCGACCTTGACCTGGGGCCGGCGGTGCTGGCCTTCGCGGGCGCTTCCACGCCGCAAGACCAGCGCGACATCGACGCGGTGCTCACCGTGGCTTCCACCGCTTCTTCCACGTTCGCAGCCGCATGGCTGCGCCACCGCAGCCTCGATTGGGCGGCCGAGCTGCTGCGTGACTTCCCCGGCACGCCGCCGGGCGCCGCCTTTGTTCCCACCCATCCGCAGGAGAACCACCCATGAAAACCCATGCTCCCAAGCTCGCCGCGTTGACCGCCGCCTGCGTGCTCGCCTTCGGCATCGCGCAGCCCGCGCACGCGCTGTTCGGCGTCGGCGACATCGTGCTCGACCCGACCAATCTGGTGCAGAACACGCTCACCGCCGTTCGCACGCTGGAGCAGATCAACAACCAGATCCGCCAGCTCCAGAACGAAGCGCAGATGCTCATCAACCAGGCGCGCAACTTGGCCAGCCTGCCGTCCAGCGTGGTGGGCCAGTTGCGCGCGAACCTGGCGACCACCCAGCGCCTCATCGCGCAGGCCAAAGGCCTGGCCTACGACGTGACGAACATCGACCGCGAGTTTTCGCGCCTGTACCCCGAGAAGTACGCCGCCACGGTGAGCGGCAATCAGATGTACCTCGATGCGCAGGAGCGCTGGAAGAACACGCTCAACGGCCTGCAGACCACCATGCAGATGCAGGCCCAAGCGTCGCAGAACCTGAGCGACGACGAAAGCGTGCTGGCCGACCTCGTGGGCAAGAGCCAGTCGGCGGAGGGCGCGTTGCAGGCGATGCAGGCCATGAACCAGTTGCTCGCCCTGCAGGCCAAGCAGTCGATCCAGACGCAGCGGCTCCAGATCACGCAAGACCGGGCCGCCTCGCTGGAGCTGGCGAGGCAGGCCGCGGCCACGGAGCGCGGGCGCGAGGTGACGCGCCGCTTCCTGGGCGAAGGCACGCCGTACACGCCGCAGCCCGTCCATTTCTACAACCGCTGACGGGGACGGCCATGAAGAACGCGCCCGTCCTGTTCGCTCTCACGTCCCTGTTGGCCGGCTGCGACCGGCCGCCCGCGGTGGATGCACTGGCCGCTGACCCGTCCCGGCTGCACACGCTGCGCGCGCAATGCCGTGCGGGCGAGCACGGCGGCGCGTTCTGCGCGCAGGTGGCGCAAGCCGACCTGCGCCGCTTTCTCTCCGGCAAGGCCGGCCCCGGCGAGTACCAGACGCCCGCCGACCTGCCGCCGATTCCGCCCAGCTTCGATGAGCCCGCCGATGGCAACGGGCCAGGGCAGGAGGACTCGCCATGAACGACGTGACCATCATCGACCGTTTTCTCGATACGTTCTCGCGCTACATCGACTCGGGCTTTGGCCTGCTGCATGGCGAGGTGGCCTTTCTCACTGCCACGCTGATCGTCATCGACATGACCATCGCCGGGCTCTTCTGGGCGATGGGACATGCCACCGGCCAGGGCGAGGACGTGATCGCCAAGCTGATCCGCAAGGTGCTGTACGTCGGCGCCTTCGCCTACATCATCGGCAACTTCAACTGGCTGGCCGGCATCGTGTTCCGTTCGTTCGCGGGCCTGGGCCTGACCGCCAGCGGCTCGACCCTGAGCATGGAGAACTTCCTGCAACCGGGCAGGCTGGCCAAGGTCGGCATCGACGCCGGGGCGCCGATCCTCAAGCAGATCGGCGACATGGCGGGATTTCCTGAGGTGTTCGTGAACATCACGCCCATCGTCGTGATGTTCCTCGCCTGGCTGATCGTCCTGCTGTGCTTCTTCGTGCTGGCGATCCAGCTTTTCATCACGCTGATCGAGTTCAAGCTGACCACGCTCGCGGGCTTCGTGCTGGTGCCGTTCGCGCTGTGGAACAAGACCGCGTTCCTGGCAGAAAAGGTGCTGGGCAACGTGGTGTCCTCGGGCATCAAGGTGCTGGTGCTGGCCGTCATCGTGGGCATTGGCTCGGGCCTGTTCGCCGAGTTCCAGGTGCAGCCGGCCGAGCCATCCATCGACCATTCGGTCGTTGTCATGCTGGCCTCGCTGACCCTGCTGGCGCTGGGCATCTTCGGGCCAGGCATTGCGGCCGGGCTGGTGTCGGGTGGCCCGCAGCTCGGCGCGGGCGCGATGGCCGGTGCCGCGCTGGGCGCGGCCGGCGCTGCGGTTGCCGTGGGTGCAGCGGCCACGGGCGTCGGCGGTGCTGTCGCAGCCGGCGCGCGCATGGCTCCGGCTGCGGCCAAGCTGGCCGGCAGCGGTGCACGTGCCGCCGTCGGGGCCGCCAGCAGCGCGAAGTCGGCGTTTCAGGCCGGCTCCGCGTCCGCTGGCGGTGGCTTCAAAGGCGCAGCCGCCGGCGTGGGCAATGTCGCCAAGACCGGCGCGCAGGCCGCCGGGCAGAAGGTGGCCGATGGCGCGCGCTCGATGAAGGAGCGTGTCGCCGCTGCCTTCCGGCCGGATGACGCCCCTGCATCCAGTGGCCCGCAGAGCGCAGCCGATTCGGCAGCGCCTACCGCTGCCGAACAGCCCGCCTGGGCCAAGCGCCTGCATCGCAGGCAGCAACTGACCCATGCCGCGACGACTGCCGCCCACACGCTGCGCGGTGGCGATGGCGGCAGCTCCAGCCAAGGCCCCAGCCTGCGCGATTCCGACTCATAAGGAGATAGACCATGCGATTCAAAAGACCCCAGGTGCGCTACGCCGACACGTCGCAGCCCGCCACGCCGTACCAAGCCGCAGGCCAGGTCTGGGACGAGCGCATCGGCTCGCCGCGCGTGCAGGCGAAGAACTGGCGCCTGATGGCCTTCGGCTGCCTCGCTCTCGCATTGCTGATGGCCGGTGGCCTGGTCTGGCGCTCGGCGCAGTCCATCGTGACGCCCTATGTGATCGAGGTCGATCAGGCTGGGCAGGTGCGTACCGTGGGCGAAGCCGCCACGCCGTACCGGCCCAGCGATGCGCAGGTGGCCTACCACCTGGGCCGCTTCATCGGCCTGGTGCGCTCGCTGTCCATCGACCCCATCGTGGTTCGGCAGAACTGGCTCGATGCCTACAACTACACCACCGACAAGGGCGCCGTGGTGCTAAACGACTACGCCCGCGTGAACGATCCGTTCGCGCGCATCGGCAAGGAGTCGGTGACGGTGCAGATCACCAGCGTGACCCGCGCCAGCGACACGTCTTTCAACGTGCGCTGGACGGAGACGCGCTACGTCAACGGCGCCCTGGATCGCACCGAGCGCTGGAACGCGGTGATTTCCATCGTGCAGCAGACCCCGCGCACCGAGCAGCGCCTGCGTAAGAACCCCTTAGGCATCTACGTCAACGGACTGTCGTGGAGCCGCGAACTGGAAGGAAACGAAGGAGCAAAACCATGAATGCGATTTTCCGTAAATCCGCCTTGCCGCTGATCTTGCTGGCATCCAGCGTCTTGTTCTCGGGCTGCGCCACGCAGGGCAAGCCGCCGCCGGTCATCTCGCTCGACGAGCCGGTGCAAGCCCAGCCGCTGCCCGAGGCGCCGAAGCCGGTGGAGGTCGTGACCGTGCCCGAGGTGTTGCCGATGCCGGCGCAGATGAAGCCCGTACCGGATGCCAAGTCTGCGGTGGAACCCGCCGATGAAACCGTGCGCGTGGCCCGCGCCAATGCCGAGGCGCGCATCGCGCCCACGCGCGAGGGCTACGTCAATGCGATTCAGGTGTGGCCCTTCACTGATGGCGCGCTGTACCAGGTCTATGCGGCCGTGGGCCGTGTGACGGTGATCGCGCTCCAGCCCGGCGAGGAACTGGTGACGGTCGCCGCTGGCGACACGGTGCGCTGGATCGTGGGCGACACATCGAGCGGCAGCGGTGAGGCGTTGCGCGTCAACGTGATGGTCAAGCCGATCCGCTCGGGCCTGAAGACGAATCTCGTCATCACCACAAGCCGACGCACCTACCTGCTGGAGCTGACCTCGACCGAGAAGACGTGGATGGCGTCGGTGTCCTGGGAGTACCCCAAGGACAAGATGCTGGCCCTGCAGCGCCAGGCGCAGGCGGCCAGCGCCGCTGCGCCGGTCGATGCGGGCCTGTCGCTGGAGAAGATCCGTTTCCGCTACGCGGTCAGCGGCAGCAATCCGCCGTGGAAGCCCCTGCGTGCCTTCGATGACGGTGAGAAGGTCTACATCCAGTTTCCGCCGGGCATTGCCCAAGGCGAGCTGCCGCCGCTGTTCGTGATCGGCGCGCAGGGCGACGGCCAGCTCGTCAACTACCGATTCCGCTCACCGTACTACATCGTGGATCGGCTGTTTGGCGCGGCCGAACTGCGCCTGGGCGGGGACAAGGGCGACGTGGTGCGGATCGAGCGCACGGATGGCACGCGGAGGAACTGACCATGAGCCAGGACGACATTCCCGACCATGCCGCGCCGCAGACCGGCAAGGTGGCGCCCGAGGCAATGGCGCTGCGCGCGCAGCCGCGTCCGGTGACTCGGTTGAATCGGCGCACGCTAGCCATCCTCACCGGCGGCCTGTCGGTCGCCGTGCTTGGGGCCACGATCTGGTCGTTGCAGCCGCATCGGCGCGGCGCGGGCGAGCAAACCGAGCTGTACAACGTGGATCGCGTCTCGAAGTCCGAAGGGCTGGACGGCCTGCCTTCCGACTATTCCAAGCTGCCGGCGAAGGTGCCGGAGCTGGGGCCACCGCTGCCGGGCGACCTCGGCCCGGCCATCGTGAAGTCACAGCAGCCGGTGACACCGGCCTATGCGCCGCCAGGCCACGACCCGGAGGATGCTCGGCGCAAGGAAGCCGATGCCGCTGCGGCCTCGACGGTGTTCTTCCGCTCGGGCAATCCAGGCAAGACCGCTGCACCGGCGACTGCGCAAGCCGCTGCGGCGGGCCCGGCATCGGCCTTGGCGGGCTTTGATCCGCTCGCCGCCGGGCCGGCCTCGACGGCGGCACAAACTCAACAATCCGCGTCCGACCCGACCGCCGTGCAGAACCGACAAGACCAGAAAGAGGCTTTCCTGAAAGGCGCTTCTACGGAAACCCGCAATTCCGGCCAACTGACCCTGCCGGCTTCGCCGTACCAGGTCATGGCCGGAACGGTGATCGCTGGCGCGCTGGTGACGGGTATCAAGTCCGACCTGCCGGGCGACGTGATCGGCACGGTGACGGAGCCTGTCTACGACTCGGCCACGGGTAAGTTCCTGCTGATCCCGCAGGGTTCGCGCCTCATGGGCAAGTACAACAGCCAGGTGAGCTACGGGCAGAGCCGCGTGCAGGTGGTGTGGAACCGCATCATCCTGCCGGACACGTCTTCGCTGACGCTCGACAACCTGGCGGGTACCGACCCGGCCGGCTATGCCGGCCTGGAGGATGGGGTCGATTGGCATTGGGATCGCGTTTTTGCCGGCGCGGCTCTGACCACGCTGCTGGGCGTGGGCGCCGAGCTGGCCGCGCCGCAGAACCGGCAGGACGGCAACCGCGTCATCATCGCCGGACAGGGCAGTTTGCAGGACAGCGTGAACCAGGTAGGCCAGGAGATGACCCGGCGCAACATGAACATCCAGCCGACGTTGACCGAGCGGCCGGGCCTGCCGGTTCGCATCATCGTGAACCGCGATCTCGTGCTTCGGCCGTACCAACCGTTGTTCTTCAACCGGGGAGCGATGCGATGAGCACGACCAAGAAGCTGCGGCTGGGGCCGCTGCCGAAGACCGAGAGTGTCAAGCTGACCTTCGCATGTCCCGCTGGCTTGAAGACAGACCTTGACCGCTATGCCGCGCTACATGCGCAGACCTACGGCGAAACGGTCGATGCGGCGACGCTGATCCCGCACATGCTGGAGGCATTCATGGCGGGGGATCGTGGATTCAGGAAAGGAACGACCGCCAAGGTCGTTCCGCAGAAACAGACCTGACGACCTTGCCGCCACTTCAACGACAAAGCGCAGCCTGAGGCTGCGCTTTGTCGTTCCGGGGGCAGTTGGGCTACTATAGAGAAAGGAGAAAGGCAAGTCGGCCTGCTGTTGGGAAACGTCCCCCGATGCAACGCGCTCCGGCTTTCTTCCTCATCGCTCTTATGTGGCACCTAGCCCACAACGCAGCAGTCAATCCAAACTGCCCGAAACAGAGCTAACCTCGCGTCCCATATAGAGTTTCAAGCCCTGGGCGATTTGCGCTCAGGGCTTGACACGAGCAGTTTTTTACCCGCTGGCTGTCAGCCGCGACGACGCAGTGCGTCGATCCGCTCTTCCAGTGGCGGGTGGCTCATGAACATCCGCGCCAGGCCTTGCTTGACGCCACCGTTGATGCCGAAGGCATTCAGGGTGTCCGGCATATGCACCGGCAGGCCCTGTTCGGAGCGCAGGCGTTGCAGGGCGCCGATCATGGCGGCAGTACCGGCCAGTTGCGCGCCGGCTTCGTCGGCGCGGAATTCGCGTTTGCGCGAGAACCACATCACGATGGAGCTGGCAAGGAAGCCCAGTACCAGTTCGGCAAAGATGGTCGCCACGTAGTAGGCGATACCCTGGCCGCCTTCGTTCTTGAAGATCACCTTGTCGACAAAGTTGCCGATGATCCGTGCAAAGAACATCACGAAGGTGTTCACCACGCCCTGGACCAATGCCAGGGTGACCATGTCACCGTTGGCGACGTGGCCGATCTCGTGGGCCAGCACGGCCTTCACTTCGTCGGGCGAGAAACGCTCCAGCAAACCCTGGCTGACGGCAACAAGAGCATCGTTCTTGTTCCAGCCAGTGGCGAAGGCGTTGGCCTCGTAGGCCGGGAAGATGCCGACTTCGGGCATCTTGATCCCGGCTTCGCGGGACAGTTGCTCGACGGTCTGCAGCAGCCATTGCTCATGCCGGGTGCGTGGCTGGGTGATGATCTGGGTGCTGGTGCTCATCTTCGCCATCCACTTGGAGATGAACAGCGAGAAGATCGAGCCGGCAAAACCAAAGACGGCACAGAAAACCAGCAGCTGATTGAGGTTCAGATCAACCCCGTTGGCCGCCATGAACCCGTTGAAGCCGAAAAGGCTCAGGGTGATGCTGGCAATCAGCACGACCGCCAGGTTAGTGGCCAAGAACAGCAGGATGCGCATCATGGTTGTAGAATTCTCCTCATGCTTAATATGTCGCGTACTGCGGGGTATATAAGGTGCGGCAGTGGGCTATTCAACCGGGCGACTATTTCAAACTGTGTCCTACAGCATGAATGTAGAGGCTTGCAGGGATTTTCCGAGGCTTGGGACCCGTGAAAATTGCCCTTGGCTGGCGTCTGCGCCCCACGATTGCGGGTAAGTACAGGGTAGAGGGGAAGCGGGCGGAGCAGAAGGTGTATCTGGGTACAGAATGTGTTGCCAGATACTCGCTGTACGACCTTTTGCGGGCCGTACAGCGAAAGCCGGGTTACTGGCGATAGGACTTCAGGAAGTTGCCAATGCGCCCGATGGCCATGTCCAGGTCATCCACGCGCGGCAGGGTCACCACACGGAAGTGGTCGGGCCACGGCCAGTTGAACGCCGTGCCCTGGACCACCAGCAGCTTTTCCGACAGCAGCAGGTCGAGGACGAACTTCTCGTCGTTGTGGATCGGGCAGACCTTCGGGTCAATCCGTGGGAACGCATACAGGGCGCCCATGGGTTTGACGCAACTGACGCCGGGAATGTCGTTGAGCAGTTCCCAGGTACGGTTGCGCTGCTCCAGCAGGCGGCCGGCCGGCAGTACCAGGTCGTTGATGCTCTGGTAGCCACCCAGCGCGGTCTGGATCGCGTGCTGGCTCGGCACGTTGGCGCACAGGCGCATATTGGCCAGCATGTCGATGCCTTCGATGTAGCTCTGGGCATTGTGCTTGGGCCCGGAGATGGCCACCCAGCCGGAACGGAAACCCGCCACCCGGTAGGACTTGGACAGGCCGTTGAAGGTCAGGCACAGCAGGTCCGGGGCCAGGGAGGCGGTGCAGATGTGCACGGCGTCGTCGTAGAGGATCTTGTCGTAGATCTCGTCGGAGAACACCACCAGGTTGTGCTGGCGCGCCAGTTCCAGCATGCCCAGCAGCACTTCCTTGGAATACACCGCGCCCGTCGGGTTGTTCGGGTTGATGATCACCAGCGCCTTGGTATTGGGCGTGATCTTGGCCTTGATATCAGCCAGGTCCGGCCACCAGTTGGCTTGCTCGTCGCACAGGTAATGCACCGGATGGCCGCCCGCCAGGGTCACGGCCGCCGTCCACAGCGGGTAGTCAGGCGCCGGCACCAGCACTTCGTCGCCGTTGTTGAGCAGGGCCTGCATGGCCATCACGATCAGCTCGGAGACGCCGTTGCCCAGGTAGATATCTTCGATACCGACCCCTTCCACCTGCTTTTGCTGGTAGTACTGCATCACGGCCTTGCGCGCGCTGAACAAGCCTTTGGAGTCGCTATAGCCTTGGGCGGTGGGCAGGTTGCGGATCACGTCCTGGAGGATTTCGTCCGGTGCTTCGAAACCAAAGGGCGCCGGGTTGCCAATGTTCAGCTTGAGGATGCGATGGCCTTCCTCTTCCAGGCGTTTGGCGTGCTTGAGCACTGGGCCGCGAATGTCGTAGCAGACGTTGGCGAGCTTGTTCGATTTGCTGACCTGCATGGCGATGTGATCCCGAAAATGAACGATCCAGACGATGTGAAGACTACCGTGCTGGGAATCCTGCGTGTGGCCTGACCCATAAATACGTTTGAATGCCGATAACGCGGGTGCCAGACTGGCGCTTTGAAGAGGCGCAATCATACGTGCCGCCTGATCCATGGAAAAGACACAGATCAGGCTTTTTCAGTTGTCGAGGTGGATTGATGGAAAAGTTGGATAAGACCCTGGATGAATGGCGGGAAATGCTCGACCCGGCGCAGTATCAAGTGTGCCGTCTCAAGGGCACCGAGCGGCCGTTTTCCGGCAAGTACAACGCGACTACGACCGATGGTGTGTATCACTGTATTTGCTGCAATGAGCCACTGTTCGATTCAAAGACCAAGTTCGATGCCGGTTGTGGCTGGCCCAGTTTTTATGAGCCGATTGCTGATAGCGCGATGATTGAGATTCGTGATGTCAGCCACGGGATGATCCGTACTGAAGTGACCTGTGCCAGGTGCGATGCGCACTTGGGGCATGTGTTCCCGGATGGTCCGCCGCCTACTGGCTTGCGTTACTGCATCAACTCGGTGTGCCTGGACCTGGTTCCCCGCTGAAATCCCCTGTAGCGAGGGGCTGTGGTGGCGAGGGGGCAAGCCCCCCTCGTCACAAGCTGATGTTGGGTTATCAGTCTGGTCAATTAAATTGCATGCAATTTAATTGCTCGCTATGTTTTCACAACCTTCTCTGCATCCGAGGCGTTCTCATGAGCAACAACCTGCTGACCATCCCCTGCACCACCATCAAGGGCGAGCAAAAGACCCTGGCGGACTTCGCCGGCAAGGCGATCCTGGTGGTCAATACCGCCAGCAAGTGCGGTTTCACCCCGCAGTACAAAGGCCTTGAACAGCTTTGGCAGCAGTACAAGGACCAGGGCCTGGTGGTATTGGGCTTTCCGTGCAATCAGTTCGGCAAGCAGGAACCGGGTGACGAGGGGGCCATTACAGAGTTTTGCGAGCTGAATTTCGGCGTCAGTTTCCCGTTGTTCAAGAAGGTCGATGTCAACGGCGGCGAGGCCCACCCGCTGTTTGTGCAATTGAAACAGCGCGCACCGGGTCTGCTGGGCTCCAAGGGCATCAAGTGGAACTTCACCAAGTTCCTGATCGGTCGCGACGGTCAGGTGGTCAAGCGTTTTGCCCCCACCACCAAACCTCAGGAACTGACCCAAGAGATCGAAGCGTTGCTCAAATGACCGACTTGCCTGCCGTATCCCTGGCCCTGGATGACCAGTTGTGCTTCAAGCTGTACGCCGCCTCCCGGGCGGTGACGCGGGCCTACAAACCGATGCTCGACGAGTTGGGCCTGACGTATCCGCAATACCTGGTCATGTTGGTGTTGTGGGAGTGGCACGCCGTTGCGCCGCCCCAGCCGACGGTCAAGGCGCTGGGGGAGCGCTTGTTGCTCGACTCCGGCACGTTGACGCCGTTGCTCAAGCGCCTCGAACAGCTGGCGTTGATCACGCGCCGGCGCAGTACCCGGGATGAGCGCGAAGTGCACTTGTGCCTTGCCGACGCGGGCCAGGCGTTGCGTGAGCGCGTCCAGCCGCTGAAGGCCCGCCTGTTGTGTGACAGTGGTGTGGACCTGAGCCAGGCGGACGCCTTGCGCCATGGCCTCGACCAGTTGCTCAGGCAGATCACAGACTTGTCGTAGTCGGCACCCAGAGGTCGAGCAGGGCGTTGAGTTCTTCGCGGCGGAAGGGTTTGGCCAGGTAGTCGTTCATACCGGCGGCCCGGCACCGTTCGCGCTCCTCGGCCAGGGCATTGGCGGTCAGCGCGACAATCGGCAGCTCCGGCCAGCGCCCGCTACGGCGAATCTGCCGGCTCGCCTCATAGCCATCCATCACCGGCATGTTGCAGTCCATCAGCACCATATCGAAGCGCTGTTCTTCCAGTTGCTTCAGTGCCTCGCCGCCATGGGCCGCGACCACCACCTCGCAGCCCAGCTTGCCGAGCATGCCCTTGGCCACCAGTTGATTGACCGGGTTGTCCTCCACCAAAAGAATGCGCGCCCGATGCGCGACCGGGCCGGTTTCCAGTTGGGCCAGGTCGAGGACGATTTCGCTGTCGGCGCGCAGGGTGCGGTGCAGGACCTGATACAGCGCAGCGCGGCTCAGCGGGCGAGCCTGCTGTTGCAGGGGCGCCAGGGCGGCCACTTCTTCGCTGGGCATGAAGTTGCCGTAGGCGGTAATCAGCAGGATCGGTGCGCTGACGGTCGGGCGCAGGCGGAACAGGCACTCGGGGCAGTCGGTGATCAGGATGTCCGGCGCCAGGCCAGTCAAGTCGTCGTCGATGGTGTAGCACTGCGGCGTCAATCCCCAGTGCGGCAGCAAGGTCAGCAGCAGTTCTGCCAGGCCACTGCTGGCCCCGGTAATCACCGCGACCTCGCCGGTCAATGGTCCCAGCCGCGCCGCCGGTGTGTGGGCGGGCAGTGGCAGTTCGGCGCAGAACTGGCTGCCGAAGCCGGTTTCCGAGCTGATGGTCAGCCGCCCGCGCATGGCCTCGCAAAGGTTGTGGGTCAGCGCCAACCCCAGGCCAGTCCCGCCAAACTGACGGGTAATACCGGCGCCCGCCTGGGTGAAAGGTTTGAAAATCCGCGTCTGGGCCTCCTGGGCAATGCCGATGCCGGTGTCGCACACTTCGATGCGCACGCCATCGGGTTGTGCACTGAGGCGTACGTCGACGCGGCCGAAACGGGTGAACTTCAAGGCATTCGACAGCAGGTTACTGACGATCTGCCGCACCCGGGTCGGATCACCCACGACCTGGGCGGGAAACTGCGGGTCGATCAGGCAGGTCAATTCGACGCTGGGGGCGGCGTTCTGCGACAGCAGGTTGGCGGTGTCTTCCACCAGGGAGCCGAGATCAAAAGGGATGCTCTCCAGTTCCAGTTGCCCGGCATCGAACTTGGACAGGTCGAGAATATCGTTGAGCAGTTCTACCAGGACCTTGCCGGAGTCATGGGCAATCGACAATTGTTGGCGCTGCTCGGCATTCAGTGTGCTGTCCAGGGACAGCGCGATCATGCCGAGCAGGCCGTTGAGCGGGGTACGGATTTCATGGCTCATGTTGGCGAGGAAGGCCGCACGCGCCTGGGCCATGCCCAGGGCAGTCATTTTCGACGCTTCCAGTTCCTCGTTGGACTGGCTTAGCCGCTGGTTGATCGCCTTGAGCTCGGTGGTACGCGCCGAAACAATATCTTCCAGTTGGCCGAGGTACTCGGTCAGGCGGTCCTCGGCGTGGCGCCGTTGCTGGATTTCGGTCTCCATATTCTCGAACTGTTGGTTGGCGACATTGACCAGTACACCGATCTCATCGTGTTCGTGCCCCGGCGGGCAGTCCAGGCGAGCCAGGGGCGCATTGCCGGGGCTGCGGGTGCTCAGCTCGCGGATGATCCGCACCAGGGGTTGGGTCAGCATCACGTAGAACAGGCCTAGAAGGATGCCGGTCAGGATCAGGCTGCGAGCAAAGCCATTGAGCAGGGTGATCTCCGCTCGGTGTAGGAATCGGCTGCCAAACGCGTACGTATCGACGTCAAGGCGCAATACGCCGAGGGATTCGCCGGGCATATGGGTAAGATACAACCGGTTTTCGAACTGGCGGTTGGCGCCGAACAAAAAGTCGCTGATGGGGCGGTAGCTGCTCTCTGTGCGCGGCCGATTAACGTCAGCCAGCACCAGGCCATTGTTGTCGACCAACTGTGCCCGCGTGATGGCGGGGGAATGCAGCAGGCCCAGGGTCAGTTCCTGGGCCAGTTCGGCGTCGATGTTGTAGGCGATGCGTGAGGCGGGGTTATGGCTGATTTCAATCAGCGCGTGTATTTCACGGTTGATGGACGCGTCTTCGCTGGCATAATCAATGCCGATTTGGATCAGGCTGAGCAAGGTTCCCAATACGAAACCGACCAGCACAGTCAGTCTGGCTTGTTTATAAGACAAGCGGTGGGCGAACTTGATATCCATTGGGTGCTGAGCCACTTTACGTTTCCCTTCGCCTGGCAAGCATAGCTGAACATCTTCAGCGTCCGCCTTGCCCGGTATGAATCGTTTTTTCAGGTGCAGCCGTCTGGCAACTGCGTCAGGGTTGCCAATACGCCATCTTTTACAAGAACTTGCCACAGGAATAGTCATGGATTCTCGATTGAATGCCTTTCTTGAGCGGGCCGATGCGGTGCTTGCTCGTCTGGAACCCCTGTTGCCAGCACCTCGCGCGGTGATTGACTGGAACCACTGCCTGGCGGCCCGCTGGCAGCGTGAGGGGCGCAGCGGTTTTCTGCTGCCCCTGGAAGTCAGCCTGGATATGCGCCTGTCCGACCTGATTGGAGTCGACAAGCAGCGTGAGCAATTGGCCCGCAATACCCAGCAGTTTCTCGACGGCCTGCCCGCCAACCACGCGTTGCTCTGGGGCTCGCGTGGCACTGGCAAATCGTCCATGGTCCGCGCCTTGCTGGCCCAGCATGCCAAAGCCGGCTTGCGCCTGATCGAAATCGAGCGTGACCACCTGGCCGACCTGCCGCGGGTGGTCGAGCAACTGCTCAAGCTGCCCCAGCGTTTTATCCTGTTCTGCGACGACCTGTCGTTCGAGGCCGGCGAAGGCGATTACCGTGTGCTCAAGAGCGTGCTCGACGGTTCGCTGGAGCAGGCCCCGGAAAACGTGCTGCTGTACGCCACCTCCAACCGTCGTCACCTGGTACCGGAAAACCAGAGCGACAACGACAATTGGAAACGCGTGGACGGTGAACTGCACCCCAGTGAAGCGGTGGAAGACAAGATCGCCTTGTCCGACCGTTTTGGCTTGTGGCTGTCGTTCTATCCTTTCACCCAGGAGCACTTCCTGGACGTGGTGGAGCACTGGATCGGCGAGTTGGCCAACAAAGCGGGTTTGCAGTGGCAGCGCGATGAAGCACTCGACATCCTTGCGGTGCGCTGGGCCACCGGCCGTGGCAATCGCAACGGCCGTTGCGCCTACCAGTTCGCCCGCTACTGGGTGGGGCTTAAATTGCTGGAGCGTCAGCCATGATTGATTTGCAACAGTCGGGCAGCGGCCTAGATGGGTACGCCATGCTCTGTGCGCAGCTGGAATCGCTGCTGGCCGATGAGCGCGACTTTATCGCCAACGCGGCGCAGTTTTCGGCGTTCCTGTTCAACCAACTCGATGACTTGAACTGGGCGGGCTTCTATCTCAATCGTGATGAAGAACTGGTGCTGGGGCCTTTCCAGGGGCAGATCGCCTGTGTGCGGATCCCATTTGGTCGAGGGGTGTGTGGTGCGGCGGCGGCTTCACGGCAAACCCAGCGGGTGGAAGATGTGCATGCCTTTGCCGGGCATATTGCTTGCGACAGTGCTTCCAACAGTGAGCTGGTGGTGCCATTGATCAAGGATGGGCGGTTGATTGGGGTGCTGGATCTGGATAGCCCGAAACTGGCGCGTTTCAGGCTTGAGGATCAGATGGGGATTGAGCAACTGGCGGCAATCTTCCTGCGGTTGACTGACTGCTGAGTGAGCGCAGCTGCGTTCCTTGTGGGAGCCGGCTTGCCTGCGATGGCGCCGGGAAGAACACTGGGGGGTGTCGGGCCCCCCACGTCTACGTTAACGACTATCGCCGCGATGCGGCGACCCGACAAGCCCGCCCCTACAATGGCGCCATATTCTCCAACTGCTCTTGCAGCACGTGCTCAAGGTCGAGCATGGCTTGTTCTATGGCCTTGATCCAAATCTCGACCTGCACCGGGTCGGCTGCCTCGCCAGCCTGTTCCAGCACCTCACATTGCTTGGCCAGTGTGCGGGCCTGGACGATCCTGGCAGCGCCCTTGATCTTATGGGCCTGGTCGACCAGGTCCTGAAGCGTGCCTTGTCCGAGCATTGCCATGAGTTCCTCGCGATCACGCCGGCTGCTGCTCAACAATTCTTCCAACAGACGCTGGCTTAACAGTGGATCACCACCGGTGAGGGTGTTCAGGCTATCGAGATCAAAGATCCGCCCTGGTGACAGTGGGGTGATCTCGGCCAGATGGCGCTCCAGTGTGGTAAGGCTGATGGGTTTGAACAGGCAGTCGTTCATGCCTGCATCCCGGCAGCGCTGTTTTTCCTCCGGCTGGGCATTGGCGGTAAAGCCCAGGATGATGCAGGGCGTGATGTCCTCCCGTTGCTCATGTTCGCGGATCGACCGTGCCAGTTCATAGCCGTTCATGATCGGCATATTACAGTCGGCAATGATCAGGTCGAAGTGCTCCTGGCGCCAGGCCTGGAACCCCGCCGCGCCATGCTGGACTGCAGTGAACCGGTGCCCGAGGAAACCCAGTTGCTGACACATGAGCAGGCGGTTGGCCGGATGGTCGTCCACCACCAGCACATTGAGCACCGCCGCAGCATCCTGGGTCGCAGGCTTGAGCTCGATCAGCGGGTAGGCAGGTGGCAGGCTGGTCATCTGCAGCGAGACAAACACCTGGGTGCCGACCCTGGGCACGCTGCTCAGGGTCAGTTGCCCTCCCATCATTTCGCATAGGCTACGACAGATGACCAGCCCAAGACCGGCGCCGCTCCTGGCCAGGTGCCCGGAATTGTCGGCCTGGGAAAACGGTTCGAACAGGCGCTGCTGATCGTCCCGGCTGATCCCGATGCCGGTGTCCTCGACCACCAGTTTCATCTCGATTTGCTGTGGCTCGCCGGTGGTCTGGATATCCACCCTGATCTTCACTTCGCCCTGCTCGGTGAACTTGATGGCATTGCTCACCAGGTTCGACAGGACTTGTTTGAAGCGCAGGGGGTCGATCTGCACATCACGTTCTTCAACGCCGGGATTGAACTCCAGTAGCAAATTGAGACTCTTCTGGCGTGCCAGCCCATCGAACACACGCACCACCGACTCGATCAGTTCCCGCAGGTTGACGCGTTCCGGCGCCAGGCTCAGGCGACCCGACTCGATGCGTGCGATGTCGAGGATGTCGCCAATCAACTCCAGCAAATCCTTGGCCGAGTTGTAGGCCACCTCGATGGCCGGACGATCCAGATGCCCATGATCGGCACGCTTGAGAGTCAACTCCAGCATGCCGATCACCGCGTTCATGGGGGTGCGGATCTCATGACTCATGGTCGCCAGGAATGTGCTTTTCGCGCGATTGGCCTCATCGGCACGGTCCTTGGCGCTGCGCAGGTCATCGAACAATTGGCGGCGTTCGCTGATATCAATCCAGCCGCCGATGATGCCCTGGACCTTACCGACCGAATCGCGGTACGGCAGGATCCAGTGATAGATCGTCAGGTGCTGCCCATGAATATGCAGGGCGCGATCCAGGATCAGCGGCTTGCCTTCGGCGACTACCCGCAGATAGTCGGCATGGTACTGACGGGCTTGTGCTTCGTTTTCCAGGTTGATCTGCATGACACTCTTGCCGATGACGTCCTCGCGCTTGACGCCGAAGACCTGCAAGTAACTGTCATTGCAGGTCTGTAGCAAACCGTTGCGATCACGCACGTAGATCGGATGAGGGGTCTCATTGACCAGGGCGCGCATGAATTCGTATTGATCGCTCAGGGCCCGTTCCGCCATCTGCCGCTGCTTGATCTGCCGGCGCATGTAGCCGTTCCAGGCCAGGGATGTAAGTAGCAGCAGCCCGGCGGCACTGACGATCTGGATAATCAGACGGTGGTAGTTGCGCCAATAGCTGTCGGAGGCGGCCGTGTAGCCACGCCAGCGGTTGTTGATGACCCCAAGTTCGCAGGGTCTAGTGGTTTCTAATAATTGTGATCTAGGTCGCCAAAGGTGCGGGGGATGGCATTGGTGAGCATTAGATGCCGCCAAACAGGTGTGAGCTTTGCACTTGTTTGGCGAGAAAAATAATTTTTCTATGCTTTTGGAAGATTTAGTTGGCTGATTGTTTGTTTCTATATTGTCGTCTGCTTAGCTCTCTAAGTCCGCCAGATATTAAGGCTGTGCAAAGTGCAACAAAAGTAGTAAGTAATAAATTTTTTTTGATTTTTCCTGAGTACGGAAGTTCTGTTGTTATAATTTCGGACGGCTGAGTGGTCGAGGATTTAGATGCGGTTTCTACAATGTCCAATAATTTAGAATTCGCAGTGTCTGTAATCTTCAAAAACTCTATATATTTAATGAGGTTTTTTTCTTGTGTTTGATATATTTTTTTTTGGTTAGAAATTATTTCCTCTACTGTTAGTTTTACGTTTTTTATGGATTGTTCACGGTCTTCATTGGTTGATGAAATATTAATTATATCGGTATTTTTTATTGCGGTTATAGTAGCGTTATTTGAATATTTATAGGCTATTTCTTCTGGGCGTTCTAGCAGGGCTACAGTGTTGGAGTTTAGACTTACGCTTTTGCCGATAGTTACGTTTGAAGTGCTCTTGTATAATGTAGGTCTCGTTGTCGAATATGTAATACCTACTACAAAGACTATAAGGAAAACAATTGAAATTAATTTGATTTGTCGGATAAAAAAAGCATAGACATCAAAAAGAGAGATTTCTTCATTTAAAATTTCATTTGCTCTCATTTTTAATATCCTACAGTTACATGTAAGAGAGCAGCGATGCTTGCTGTTAGAGCCAAGATTAAAAATAATATGAAAATTTTTGCCCCTATAGTATATTTTACCTTATGGTGCTGGGTGCTGGGCATTAGTATATCCTTATTTTAGTAGCTGTTTTGATTTTTAGTCGAAGTCGAAGTCGCTTAATATTCTACATTATTAGGCTTTAAATCGCAATGTAGAAAATCGACGTTGATTATCCTTGCGAGGTTGGCCGTTTCAATATGTAAAAAATGCAAATCTGCTCAGTGTTTTTTGTTTGACTATTTCATGGTGCCTTACGTTGTTGTGTTAATAACAAAATTCCAAATGGTATGGTTGATTAATGAGGAAGTCAATGGCCAGCGACATTATGATAAATAGAGAAAGGAGCATTTCAAAAAGTGTAAAGCTCGTTTGATTTTTTTAGAATTTTCGTCATGATTTTTATTTATGTTGTTATATTTAATATAACCTAAAACAAAAACAATAAAAGAGTGGTTGTAGTGTGGTGTGATAGATAATGGTTCGGAGGTATATCCTTGAACCTATGGCTGCTTAGCTCAACGAAAAGATAGGCGGTATTTTCTACTCTATGGGAGTAGGATATATGTCCGTGAAGGTCATTATTTGGTTTAAAGATACAAGTATGTATCGTGGCAGGACACATAGTGGTTGTAAATTCCTACGGTGTAGGAATGTGTATATCCGCAAAGCGAAAAATAGCTTCACGGGTATAAGTATGTAAAGTGGGGCTTTACATGTATTTACAGTTTAATGTCCAGCTTTTCGATAATGGATTGCTTGTATTCGTCGGCTTCAATGTCTATTTTTATTTTTGCTTCTTTCCACTGTTCTTCATAAAGGTCTTGCCATCGTGCTACTAAGGAATGGATAATCATATCAAGGTTTTGTTGTTTTACACTGTTCCCGCTTCTTGCAAACTCCTTGATTAGAACATCATTGGATATTGATTTGCAGCCTGAAAATGCTGCTATTAGCTTTTTAGCGAGGCTTGAGGTCATTCGTATCTCATGAAGCTCATCCATTTCTATTATTTTTACGAACATAATTAAAAATTTTTGACGCTCACGTCTTTTAAATCCACCAACCATACCGCCTATTTTTCCTGCATATTCCATCCTGTTCATAATTAGAGCTCCTATGTTGTTATAATACCAATACCATAGGGTTTTGATATGTCAATGCTTAGGGGATATATCTCCGAACCTATAACATTACTTCGGGGATATACGTTGTAGGAAATTGGATATTCTGATTTTTAAATTTCTAACGTGACCGATACCCCACCTTTTTGTGTGAAATTCATTTGAGAGCGATTTTTGAGTTTTGGCAGTGTCATTTTTTGATCTGCTTCGTGGCAAAAGTCAACTAAGTGATTTAAGTAGGGTTGAACCCTATTTGATGATTAAGGTTGGATGTTATATTTATTTTCATTTTGCTATTGACAAGGTATTTTGCTGTAAGTAAGCCATAATTCAATGGTTATGAAAAATTAAATATCTAAAAAATTCGATAAAAACGTTAAATTTCACGACAGTTTTTTCAAGAAAATAACTTTTTGAAAAAGTCGATTTTTGGTTACTGCCCCTAATCGCTTTCGGGATATTTAGGCTCATCAGCCCAGTGAGTGATATTCACCCATTTTGATGAATTTTTATGAATTTTGAAAAGTGCGAAATTTTCATCAGGAGAGAAATTTGATATGTATGTATACATACATATAGGTTAGGGGATATATCTCCGAACCTATGGAAGTATTGGGTTGAGTGGTTAACGCTGTTTTGGACTGTTTTTGATATAGACTTTTTACACTAACCATAATGCTGCGAGGTGTAACGCATTTGGCTATTTTAGGAGTGGAGTGGTGTGGCTTGGTGTCGTTGTATCAAAGGAGTGGAAGAAGGCCGATTTTGACCAACTCCGTGTGTTATATCGCTATCGGTGGTGCGGTGTATGTATATGTGGGGGATACGGGGAGGAAAGGGAAGGGGTGGGCGGGGAGGGAGAAGAAACACCCTCACCGGGTGCTATTATCTGATATAGGCTATTTGCACTAATTATAATGCTATGTTCATTGCTTCCAGTAGAACACGGTTCTACGGCTTACATTTAATTTCTTCATGACTTGCTGAATAGACGTCCCTGCTTCAAGTAAAATAATCCCTTGCTCTCTTTTAGTTTTGCCTTTTGCAGTACCGCCTTTCTTACCTCTTATGGCCTGTATTCTGCTTGTGTGGGTTCTGGCGACATAATCATCAAAGGTTCCACGGTTAAAGTTTCTATGCGTCCATTTGGCTACGCTCTTTGCCGTATGTTTAACCTCGGATGTGTCCAAGGGTGTGGAGAAATTGACGTTGTAGCCTGTGGCACGGTCTAGGCAAGCGTTTAGCCATTGGTTGTAGTCGGGCCAGCCTTGGCGGATGGCTTTGTATGCCCACGCCCTTAACTCATCGAAAAGCATACAGTTGCGACCCAAGCCGTAATCCTCTACGGGCTTCTGTTTGGCCTTTTCCGGGGTTAGGTCGATGTAGTCGGCCAAGTCGTCCAATGTGTATGGATCGGCCTGCCATTGGGTCACTATCCAGTGGGAATTGATCGGGTTCTTACAGATCAACCCGGAATAGCCTCTGTCTGCTCCTAAACGGTTACGCAATCCTGCCTCGATAGCCGCAGCGTAGCGTAAAGGGGCGGTTTTGCCGTCCATAGCCGTTCGGACAGGGGTTTGTAGCAGGTAGAGTAGGTGAGCGTGCCCATTGGCTGGATTTCGAGCTATTAGGTTCGGAGTTGGTGCCCCTACGTTGTCCCAGTGCATACCGGCATCGGTTCGGTCTAAGTCAAACACCATCCAATATCTATGCGTAGGCCCATTGGGCTGAACAAGTCGTGCAAGTTTTGCTTTTTCTTTTTTATTGATTTTTAAGCCACTGACTAAATCGTCTGTGTGATAAGGTCTCTTTGGTAAGTAGTCCTCAAATAGTTTTACGCATCCCATTGTTATCCTCTTCTAATAGTTATTTAGAAAAAGAAAACCTTGGGAGATGACTTGACAATAATTTTTATGATGATTAAATGGTTGTGTTGATTGGAGTTTTTAAAATTTTATTGTAGTATCATTCGCCACCTTCCCCAAGGTGGTTTTCTTTTTCTGCTCCTTTCAAGTTGCCACACTTTCGAGCTTTGTCAAACTTGAATACTAAAAAGCCCGTATTGCTGCGGGGTTTTTATTGAATGGGTTTTGTTATTGATAAGGGTCTTGAAATGGGCTTGGGGGCTTAGGTTTTAGAAGCCTTCTTTTTCTTGCTTGCTTCGCCTGCTTCGCCTGCTCCGCTTCTTCCTTTTCAAATTCTACTATTTGCTTGCTGGTGAATGTGTCAGATGCCCAAAGTTTTACTTTGTCGGTAAATCCTAATGCGGCTTGCGTATCGTCCAAGCCTTGTTCTTTGAGTTGTTCGGCAACGTTGAATAGATAGTCCTTTCGTTTCTCTTTGCCCAAGCGACTAGCCATTTCATACGTGTTTTCTCTTAATCTCTTATAGTATTGCTCTGGGTTCTCGTCGAGCCTACGGGCTTCAAGTAGTCGATCCACCAAAATATCAAAACGTTTCATCAAAGGCTCAAGCTCTTCCTCGTATGCCTTGATTGCTTTTTCCAAGATGGTTTTTCTGCTGGTGTCCTCTTTAATTTTCTTGCGTAGTTCCTTCAATTCTTTTGTCATTCTGGATTTCATGGTTTTGAAATTAGATGACAGCTCTGCAGTCTTTGTGGTTTTTACCGTTATTTCGTCGTCTAATTTCTGCTTTTGACTATCTAGCTCGGCATTTTCTTTTCTCTGCTCGCTGGCCTGTATTTCTAAGCTCTGTATGGTTGCTTTGTAGTTGCTAGCCGTTCCTTGTAGGTCTTTTATCGTGGTGTTAAGTGTGACGACAGTAGCCCTTTGCTCGATAAGTTTGACCTCCTTACTGGTTAGTTCTTGCTGCAGCTTTTCTAGCTGTCTGGTGTAATAGTTGTGGCTTCGCTCACTTTTCGGTTTTTTGGCTTCCTTTTCAATAGGGCTTAAATATTCGGTGTTTTCCTTTGTTTTAGGTAGGAATTTGGCTTGCAAGCCATATGCAGCGGCTAATCCGTTAAAGTGTTCGTAAAAGGCCGCCTGCATTACTTTTGACTTCCATGATTCGCGTTCTCGGATAAATCTATGGTTTTGCTTTTCTTCGCTACGGTTGGGCAGTTTGAAGTCTTCTAGTGTTGGCGGCTCAGATATTTTTTCAAGGTGAGCTTTATTCCTCGCGTAGTATTGTGATGCGAATTCAAATTCTTGAGCGGAAAAATCATATTTCCCCGTCTTCTCATTTTGAAGGTCAAGAAACGCATGAACGTGGTTTGTTGTTTCGTCCAGATGACTGAATGAGAAAAGCATCTTGTTGTTCGGGAAATTTTTTTGATAAAACTGATGCATGGCTTTCTGCAAAAGGTCTGTGTAAGCCTTAGTTATTGCCAGTTTATTAGGTTCAGGGATTACAAGGATGATTTCTTTAACCCTATTGACCGTCCTTGATACGGCTCGATCTGGTGCGTTTTGTTCGATCTCTCGCTTCTTGGTGGTGTAGTTCTCTAAAAGGTCGATACGTTGGGATATACGGCTGATTTTGTGCTGGTTGAGTAGGGCGGCGTAGTCTCCGACTACCAGCGGCCTTTCTCCTTCTATTACCGATGTGACGTATTCTTTTATCTCAGTCGGTTCGGTTGCGTTGATGAATTTGACCAGCTTCGATTTTAGTTTTCGGAGCTTTTCTTTTTCTGCTGCTATCTCGTCAGTCGCTTCTGTTGCTTTGAGTTTGGTTTGTAGTTGGTCGTTGAAGTCAGCCAGTAATTGCTCTGCCAATTCTCTTGTTAATATCTGTTCAATACCACCTACAATGGCGACATTTGGGTGGTCTGGATTGGGGTTGAATTCAAAGTCGTCATACTCGTTTTGGTCCAGTCTAAGCGAGTGCCTCAACGAACTGTCCAACCCCTTCAGGTTGGAGTAGTTTCGATCTCTTTTAGTCAGTGTGATTGTCTGCAGATTGGTGTCATTCATTTTATCCTCAGTAGTGGGTTGGTCTTTGCTCTTGGCTTTTGCTTCTGTCATGCCGACTAGGCACCTGTGTTAACCGTAACATCTTTTGCGTAGCAAAAGTGGGATGGTTAACATAGCAGGTATGCTCTAAATGGCTTCTTTTGAAAATTGAACCATATATATATTGAACCACATAAAAAATGTATATCAAGCATGATGGTGTAGGTGGTTTTGTATGGGGGTGTGCGTGCGGTATAGTAATCTATATTATAGTTATCTGGTTTGTATGATATCTATATATAGAAAACTAAAGACGTGTGTGGGTGCGTGCGTATATATGAGGCGTATGCAGGGGAGTGCATTATGCGAAAGGTTTTTTTAAAAATCCTCTTTTGGAGAAAGTAAAAAGCTATTCTGGTAATTTAAAGCATGATACCTTTTGTTTTTGCTCTGGATTTTAACGTGTAACGCCTTGGTGTATTAATGTGTAACCCCTCCAATTTTTGGTTTATTAGAGGGGCTTACGTTTATTTTATGATGTGGGAGAGGTCTGGTATTCCAAATGGCGTTAGTGGAGCTTTTTGTTTGAAAAATTGATGGGTATAAAGATTAAAGTCTTTTTCACCTTTTATACGAATGTCCATGCCGACGAGATTTGTTTCTTTGTCAATTTTAACGTCGAAGGTGATTCCTCTGGTGATGAAAAATGTGTTGAGCTTCAATCGGCCTTCTTCTGTTTCGTATAGGGCTATTATGTCTTCGTAGGTGGTGATTTCGAGCGTTTCCGCTTCGATTGCTAACGTACCTTCAAGGTTTTGGATCTCGTTTTCCAACGCTGTGATACGTGCTTCGCTGTCAGCCACACGCCTGATAAATGTATTTGGAATTATTCCGTCAAACTGAGCTAGCGAAGCCTCTAACATTTCCAATGTGGTTATTTCGGTTGTTAGCTTGGCTTTCTTGGCTCGTATTTCTTCTTTTGGTGCCGATGTATCACGAACGGAAAAGAAGCGGCTAAATGCGTCGTTTACGGTGTCCATTTGCTTGTATTGGTCTTGGCTGAACCAAGTGAAGTCTTTTCGCTTCTTGTCTGTCCGCTCGTCAATGTAACGATTTTCCGATAACTGCCTAACGAAAGCGAGGAATGTGCCGAAAACAAGTTCAAATCTAATTCTGTTACTACATTCGCATACTCGTTCGGCTCTGTTAGAGCAAACAAGGTAGGCGTAGCGTTTTTTCTCGGCTCCTAATATTTGTAGGTTGAAAGTCATTCCGCATTTATGTTCTCCACATTGGATACAGTGCCGGAAAATATTATAGTGATGAGGTGTTCTACGTCCGTATTTTCGCCCGGTTAATCTGGTTTTCATCGCTGCAACGGCTGCACTGAATTCTATTTCATCAATGATTTTTGGAAAATAATTAGGGACATAACGGTCAAACGCTTTAGTGCCGTTCTCGTTTCGTCGTTGCAAACGTAGCACGCCGATTGGGCTTTTACTGTTGATAAGATGTAGAACTGATGTTCTCGTCCAACGTCGTTTTGAATATTTATTTACCTGCTTAACACTCTCCAATACTCCAACGTGTTTGAGTAGTTCGAAAATCTGGCGAATTTCTTGAGCTTCTTCTTCTACGATGATAAAGGATTGGCTTTGTTCATCGAAACGCAGGCCGTAGGGGCATCGTTTACCTATAACGTTGGTTTCTGCTGTGTCTCGCTTCTTTGCCCACACGGATTTCAAGCGTTTGCTCTTGGTGTCGCTTTCCTCGTGTGCTCGTTTGGCAATTACACCTACAAGGATCAGCGTTTCGAGGTCGCGGCTTGGATCGTCGTAGGAATATGTCTTGTTGTCGAAAACGGTGTGTAGTCGCACGCCTTTTTTGAGAATTGACTGGATTAGATCAACGGAGTCGGTGAGTTTCTGGCGGGTTAGTCGGTCGATTGATTCGACAATGATGTAGTCGCCATGCTCAATTTCTCCACTCTCTATCCTGTCCAATAACCCTTTTAACTGGCCGATCCGGGCGTTTGCACCACGGAATGCACTGATCCCCTTGTCGATAACGGTTTCGACCACGGGAACGCCTGTTGCTTCTGTAAATGCTTGGAGTGGGGTGGTCTGGCGGTCATGGCTGTCTCGGCCTTCTTCGCCTTGCGAGGCGGTTGACCATCTGACGTATGCGTATGCCTTGGGCATTGAATCGGCTCCGAGTAGGTTCTAGCTCATTTTATTAGAAAATAGCTTACCGTGGTCGTCCGGCGCGATGCTGAGCAGGGCCTTGTCAAGAATGGAGGCCAGTTCGGTGGCGCTGCGTGATGTCGCCAGGGAAAAAGAGGCCAGTTGCGTGCCGATACTCGAACTGACCTGCAACCGGCCCTGAAAGAAGTGGGATGAGAGGAAGTAGTTGGCAACCACCAACGAGTTGACGGCCCCATCTACCTGCCCCTGGGCCAGCATTTCCGAGGCTTTGAAGGTGTCGCTGGCCTCTACTAGGGTGATCTGCGCAAATTCGCGGCGCAGGTACTCCACCAGTGGGTTGCCTTCGGTGATTGCCAGTTTTTTTCCCGCCAGTTGCTCAAGACTCGAGGGTGCCCCAGGTTCCTTGCGTGTCAGCAGGACATAGGAGTTCTGCAGGTACGGGCGGCTGAAATTGAGCTTGGCTTCGCGTTCGCGGCTGGGGCTGATGGCGGCAATGATGTCGGCATTGCCGTTCTCCACCTGTTCGATCATCTGGTTGACGTTGCGGGTGTTCTGGAACTCCAGACGCAAGCCCGTACGGAGCCGGATCAACTCCAGCAGGTCGGCGGTCATGCCCCGCAGTTGGCCATCTGAATCGGCGAACGTCAGTGGCGCGAAGGTTTCGTTGATGACCACTTTCACCACTGGGTGATCCTTGATCCAGCGCTCTTCACGCTGGCTCAACTGCAACTTATGGTCGGTCAGCAGGATATCGCTGCCTGCACTCCAGCGTTTGGCGATATTCTCCCGCTCGTAGGTCCCGACACCGGCGAGGACCGTATCGACGATGTCCAGCAGGGTCTGCTGGTCGCGGTGTACGGCAAAGCTGAAACCGTATGCTTCGTGCTTGCCGAAATTGGCCATGCGGATGTTCTTCAGGTAGCCCTTGTTGATCATGTAATGGGTGGAAATGGTATCGCCGAGAAACACATCGGCCTGGTCGAAGGCCACGGCATTCAGCGCATTCAAATAGGACGGATAGACCTGGATGATCGCATTGGGGTACAGCGCTTCGACTTCCTTCAAGGGCAGGTAGTGGTAGACGAGGCTCAAGCGCAGGCCCGCCAGCCCGTCATCGAGCGGGCGGGTTTCTGTATCACGGGTGACCAGTACCGGCTGGTCGACCGCATAGGGTGTTGACAGGACGATGTCGGCGTTGCTCGCTTCAAATCCGTTGGCGCTGCCCAGCAGGTCGATTTTCCCCTCTTCCAGTGCCTGGATTGCCGCCTCCCGCGAGGGGTAGCGCACCACCGTGACGGGCAATGCCAGGGCTTTGGCGAGGATGCCCGCGTAATCGGCAGTAATACCTTCATAGTCATGACCGCTGGCGGTGATGTCGAAAGGTGGGTAGTCGGGTGTCGAGGCTCCCAGCAGCAGTTCCCGTTTGTTTTGTAGCCAATGGCGCTGCGTGGGGGTCAGTTGAGTGTCCAACTGAACGATGCCGGCACGACTCAGCAGTGCGTAGCGTTCTGGAGCGGTTTGAGCGGCTGGCACGGCTGTACTCAAGCACAGCCCGGTACTCAAAATGATTAGATAGTCCTTTAAACGCCTTGGCATCCTGTTTCTCACACTAACGCGTTGCGTTTTGCCATCTCGATAAGTTCTACCAAGGACTTGGCCTTAAGTTTTTGCATGAGTCGTTTTTTATAAGTGCTAACAGTTTTATTGCTAAGGAACATGCCTTTGGCGATTTCCTTGTTTGTACGGCCTTGCGCAAAAAGTTGTAGGACCATAAGTTCTCGGTCATTAACGGCTTTGAAAAGATTCAATTCTTCGTTTTCGCCCACATCGGTGCCAGTGCTGTTTAATGCCTGGCTTGGGAAATAGTTGTAACCTGAAAGTACAGCTCTGACGGCACTTAGCAGTTCACTTAGGTCACCTTCTTTGCAAACATAGCCATCAGCACCGGAACGCATGCAGCGTGTCGCAAAAAGTGTCGGGGATTGGGCCGTCAAGATCAGGGTTTTCATTGGCGTGCTCATTGCGTTGAACCTGCAGAGAACCTCCAGCCCGTCAAGTTTTGGAATGCTGATGTCAAGAATTATGAGGTCTGGGAGGCATTCGCGGACCATTTGTATTGCATCACAACCGTTATCTGTTTCGCCGACTACTTTGTAACCTTCATGTTCCAGCAACATTCGGATTGCAAGACGAATGACCGGATGGTCGTCAATAATAAAAACTGTATTCATGAGCCAATTCCATACTAGTGCAAATAAGCGCGCACATTAGCTCAGAAGGTAGGGCAGGAGCATGAAGGGAAGGCTGAGTAGATATAAAACAGGAAAATTCCTACGTCCAAAAAGGTATTGGACTACGACCTGCTAAGGCTTTATTGGCCGTATTGTAAGAGTTTCTTAGGTGAAAGGTTTGAAAGTTGTGCGGTGTTATTTGTCACTTGGATGGAGGTAATATTTCAGTTGCAAGAGTGTTTAATGTCCTACATTAATATTTGAAAAAATACTTTGGCTGGGCTCGGTGTGTTGATGTAGTGGGGGAGCAGTTTGGTCAGATGGTTTCTGGGCAAGTGCAAGGGCGCACTCTTTAATCATCGGCAAGCCCCGATTGGCTGATCAATTCGATCCAGGCTTCTTTATTCAAGGGCTTAGCCAAATATCCAAGCAGGCGCAAGTCACGTTGTATTGCCAGGGTTTTCAAATACTCCAGTTCGAGGGCGGGCAGTCCACTTAGCAATACCGCACTTTTGACGAAGCCCGTATGGCAGGCTATCTCCACCAGCTCCAACCCGGTGAGGTCCGGCAGGCATTGATCGCATAACATGATATCGAAGGGGGCCTCGGTTGTTCTCATCAACTTGATCGCCTGCTCCGCACTCTCGGCAGGGGTCAGTTGGTTGAAGCCGAAACTCTTGAGCAGGCACTGAATGGCCAGGAGTTGAAAAGGGTGATCTTCCACCAACAGGATGCGCAATTTTCGTTCGGGCATAGGAGTTTCCGTGGAAGTAGCAGCGGTCGGAAACACGTCGGCCGATGCCTGTGTCTGTTTGCTCGGTGAGCCAGGCGCTGGGCTATCGTGGGGTTGCGTGAATGTAGGAGCTGATCGCTGGAGCGGATAAGAGAGGGGTGATTATTCATCGGGTGTTGGGGCGAATTCGATCAGGCTGCTCTGGTGCCTGCGTAGGTCGATTCTTTGAGGTAAGCGCCCAGGCAGGAAAACCTGCCCGGGGTGTGGGTCATTGAGGGTTTGAGTGGCCGGTCATCTCCCGGGCCATTTCGCTGGCGTAGCTATCGGTCATGCCGGCGATGAAGTCGATCATGCGCAGGAATGAACGATGCAGTGGCCAGTCAGGATGGGGGGCGCTGTTGCCCAGCAGATCCAGGACGCGTCGATTCTTGAAGGATGGCGTACGGCCGCCATGTTGCTCCAGGGCCGCGCCGCAGAACGTGTTCAGGAGGATTTCCAGGGTGGTGTAGGCGCCGATCTCATGCAGGGTCTTGCGCTTGTCCTGGAAGATTTTCTTGCGGGCCATGTCCTTGGCATTCAGTACGCAGCGCTTGGCCGGGCCGTGCATGTGTTCCACCAGGTCGCCTTGCAGGGTCCCGGCCAGTAGCGCAGGCTGTTGTTCGACGAACGCCCGCGCGGCGGCGTTGGTCAGGTGCTCGATCGCCTTGCCCCGCAGGATCGCGAGTTTGCGTCGCCTGGAATCCTCGGGCCCCAGTTGCCGATAGGTTTCCGGCAGGTCATCACCGACCAGGTTCAACAGCAACGACTCGACCTCGGCGTATTCCAGCAACTCCATTTCCAGGCCATCTTCCAGGTCGATCAGGGCGTAGCAGATGTCGTCGGCCGCCTCCATCAGATAGACCAGTGGGTGGCGCGCCCAGCGCTGTTCCTCGAGTTGTGGCAGGCCGAGCTTCTGGGCGATCTGCTCAAGGATCGGCAGCTCGCTCTGATAGCAGCCGAACTTATGTTTCTTGTAGCCCAGGGAGTCGGCGTGGCGGGCGGTCCACGGGTACTTCAGGTAGGTGCCCAGGGTGGCGTAGGTCAGGCGCGTGCCGCCGTCGAACTGGTGGTATTCCAGCTGTGTCAGCACGCGGAAGCCTTGCGCGTTGCCTTCGAAATTGAGGAAGTCATTGCGTTCGGCGCTGCTCATGTCATCCAGCCAACCACGGCCGGCTGCCTGCTGGAACCAATGGCGAATGGCATCTTCGCCGGAATGACCGAACGGTGGGTTGCCGATGTCGTGGGCCAGGCAGGCCGATTGCACGATCATCCCCAGGTCACTGGGGTCGCACCAGTCGGGCAGGGCGCTGCGAATGGTCTCGCCGACGCGCATACCCAGGGAACGCCCCACACAACTGACTTCCAGCGAGTGGGTCAGCCGGGTATGGATATGATCGTTGCTGGTCACCGGGTGAACTTGCGTCTTGCGGCCCAGGCGGCGAAAGGCCCCGGAGAAGATAATCCGGTCATGGTCTTTGTGAAACGGGCTGCGGCCCAGTTCTTCCGGGCTGTGCAGGGGTTTTCCAAGGCGTTCGCGGGTAAGCAGGGTAGGCCAATCCAAGGCGAGTGCTCTCCGTAGGATGAATGTCGACCCCCAGCTTCCCGGTTCGGCGTGCCGGGAGCAAGCGAAAAACTACAGTCCGGCGGCGTCAATATCGATTAACAGCAAGCGCTGACCGTTATCGAAGAATTGTCCTGCTGTCAGGCAGTATTGATTGGTCGTGGCGTCACGGTAGGTGTTGGAAAGAATCAGGCGGCGCTCTTCCCAGCCTTCGGCCAGCAGATGATAGAAGTAGGGGCGCCATGACCAGTTGTGGCCCAGGTAGCGGCTGTCGGCTTGCCAGGCATCCTGGCGCCATTCGAAGTTGGGGGTCAGTTGGGTGCCGTGGCTATTGCACTGATAAAACCGCAGTAACCGGGGAAAACCCGGCAGCCATGGCAGTTGGCTCAGGGGGGCCTGGGCCAGGGCCCAGCCTTGCAGGATCTGCATCAGTTCGATCAATTGCTGGCGCAATTGCATGATCCGTCCGCGCTCCGTCAGTTTCTGCTGCACATAAGCCTGGCGCAGCACGGCAAAGCGCGGGACGAAGGCATCGGCGGCGAACCAGTCCCGTTGCGCCTGGGCAAACAGATAGCCTTGGACATAACGTGCGCCACACTCAAGGGCAAAGCTCAGTTGCGCTTCGGTTTCCACGCCTTCGGCGATGATCCAGCATCCGGTTTTTTCCGCCATTTGCGCCAGGGCGCGCACCACCTCGCCGCTCGGGCCACCCAGTGCCGCGGCCTGGAACAGGCGCATATCCAGCTTGAGGATATCCGGGCGCAGGGCCAGGACCCGATCCAGTTGCGAATACCCGGCGCCGAAATCATCAATGGCAATTCGTGCGCCCGCCTCACGATAGCGGGCGACGACTTCGGCCAGGCGCTGGCTGTCGCCACCCAGCTCGGTGATCTCAAACACGATGCGTTTTGGATCGACGTCATGGGCCTGCAACTGTTTCAGGCTGGGCAGGGCTTGTCCGGGTCGCAGCAAGGTGATCCAGCGGGGCGAGATATTGAGGCTCAGAAACCAGTCTTCAGGTGCTTCATGCAGGCGGCTCAGGGCATTGTCGCGGATCTTGCGGTCCAGGCGGCGTAACGCCGAGGTGGGCGTGCGTGCATCGGCGAACAGTGGGCCTACCGAGTGCAGTTGCCCATCTGTCTGGAGCAGGCGGCCCAGCGCTTCCACCCCGGCAATGCGTCCGGTGGCGGTGTCGATAAACGGTTGAAAACAGGCGAGCGGTTGCCCGTCAATCACAGAGCCTCCTTAGGTGCTTCGGCATGAAAAAGGCCCGGCCCCTACAGAGAGGGCGCCGGGCCAGATCCGTTTGCAAGAATGCAGCCAGTTACGTCAGGGTTTGCGGGACGCACCCTGCATGGCGAGCTTGATCAACGGGATCAGGCCCGCACCGAGCCGTACCAGGCGGGTCATGGTGCCGATGCCGCCACCCTTGGCGCCTTTGCCGGTGAAGAATCCCAGCAGGGTCACAGCGGCGACGCCCCACAGCGGCGCATGCTTGATACCAAACCCGTCCTGCCAGCTTTGGCCCATGTTGCGCACCTTTTGCAAGGGCAGCAGCAATTGCTGGGACTCGTGGCGAATTTCCTGGCGGTGCATTTCCATGCGCAGGCGGATCAAGGCCTTGCGCATTTCTCGCCGGGAGTTGGTGTGCGGCAATTCAGTCAGGCTCATGGCAGCAGGCGCTCCCGATCATTGGCCAACTCTTCGAGGGTGGCGTGGAAAGGCGTGGATTCATCGAATACCGCCGCCTTCAAGCGCAACCCGCAGAACCCTGCGGCCAGAACGTAAAATACGCAAAGGCTGATGATCCCGGTCAGGCGGTAGGTATCCCAGACCAGGATCATGACCAGCGCCGATAACCCCACCAGCAGCAACAGGGCGAACACCAGTGCCAGCCCGGCAAACAGCAACAGGCTGACGGTGCGTGCTTTCTGTTCCTGCAACTCGATGCCGAACAGCTCGACATGGCTGTGCAGCAAGCCCAGGACAGCCGCGCCGAGGCGCCGCGATGTGGAACTTGGGCCCGCGGACGAGCCGGTTTCGCCGATAGACATGATTAGCGCCTTGTAGCCAGCAGACCGATCAGGAAGCCCACGCCGGCAGCGATGCCAACGGATTGCCAAGGGTTGGCCTGCACGTAGTCCTCGGTGGCAGTGACTGCTGCCTTGCCGCGTTCGCGCAGGGAGTCCTCAGTCAACTTCAGTGTTTCCCGGGCCTGCAGCAGGCTGTCATGGATCTTCGAGCGCAGCTCGTCAGCCTGGTCACCGGCCAGAATCGCGGTGTCGTCCAGCAGCTTTTCGGTATCGCTGACCAGGGTCTGGAAATCTTCCATCAATATTTCTTGAGCAGTCTTTGCCGATTTTCTGGCCATGGTTATCTCCGTGAGTGGCTGTCTGGTGCTTTTACAGGGTTTTGCTTGAGAGTCACCGGTATTGGTGAAGGTTCACTGCAATTGTCTGGTACAGCTTTTGCTTTGCCTTGGTGCGTCAGCCGCAAGGCTTGCGCGCAATGTGGGCGGTTTCGGCCAACGCCTTGAAAAACCTTACCCTAAATCCCTAAAACCCGTGGAAAAACCCGCAAGTCACTGCCTTATTCAATGGTCGTCGCGCCAAAGCGGTTCATTCCCTCTGAAGAAGGGTAGAACGCGCAGTGCCAATTTAGTGCGCGATTGTTGGGCAATGAACTGCTTTGGTGCTTTTTCCTGAACTGCAGGCCTGCCAATCCCCATGGAAAATGTGCAAAGCGCGGTGGACACTCTCGTCCATAGCTCCAATACGCTGTTTATTCTGATTGGCGCGGTGATGGTCCTGGCGATGCATGCCGGCTTCGCGTTTCTGGAAGTCGGTACGGTACGGCAGAAGAACCAAGTCAACGCGTTGTCGAAAATCCTCAGTGATTTTGCGGTCTCGACCCTGGCCTATTTCTTTATAGGCTATTGGATCTCCTACGGGGTCAGCTTTATGCAGCCGGCCGCCGTGCTCAGTGCCGACCATGGTTATGGCCTGGTGAAGTTCTTTTTCCTGCTGACCTTCGCAGCTGCCATCCCGGCGATCATCTCCGGGGGCATTGCCGAGCGTGCACGCTTTGTTCCACAACTGTGTGCCACGGCGCTGATCGTGGCATTCATCTACCCGTTTTTCGAGGGCATGGTGTGGAATGGCAACTTTGGCCTGCAAGCCTGGTTGTTGGCGACCTTCGGCGCATCCTTCCATGACTTTGCCGGTTCGGTGGTGGTACATGCCATGGGCGGTTGGCTGGCGCTGGCGGCGGTGTTGCTGCTGGGGCCGCGTCAGGGGCGTTACCGCGACGGGCGTCTGGTGGCGTTTGCGCCGTCGAGCATTCCGTTCCTGGCACTGGGCTCGTGGATATTGATCGTCGGCTGGTTCGGCTTCAACGTGATGAGTGCGCAGACCTTGTCCGGGGTGAGCGGGCTGGTGGCGGTCAACTCGTTGATGGCCATGGTAGGTGGGACCGTGGCGGCACTGGTGATCGGGCGTAACGACCCGGGCTTCTTGCACAATGGCCCGTTGGCCGGGCTGGTGGCGATCTGCGCGGGCTCCGACCTGATGCATCCGGTGGGCGCGCTGGTCACCGGCGTGGTGGCCGGTGGCCTGTTTGTGTGGTGCTTTATCGCCGCCCAGAACCTGTGGAAGATCGACGATGTGCTGGGTGTCTGGCCGTTGCATGGCTTGTGTGGTGTGTGGGGCGGGATTGCCTGCGGGATTTTCGGTCAGAGCGCCTTGGGTGGACTGGGCGGCGTGAGCCTGATCAGCCAGTTGATCGGTACCGCCCTGGGGGTGGTAGTGGCCCTGGCGGGCGGGTTGCTGGTGTACGGCGTGCTCAAGCGCCTCTGCGGCCTGCGCTTGAGCCAGGAAGAGGAGTACTACGGCGCGGACTTGTCGATCCATAAGATTGGTGCAGTCAGTCAGGATTGATCGGGGCTTCACGGTTGTCGTCGGTATGCTGGTAGAAACCGTGGAGCAAGCGGTAGCGATTGCGCCGTACTTCGTCGACGCGGTCGCGCACCTGCTGGTCGGGCAGGCCGAGCATGATCATTGCGTGCGACGCCAGCATCAGGCTCGACTCCAGTAGTTCGGGCACCACCTCGCTGGCCCCGGCGGCCTTCAGTTCAGTCAACTGGCTGTCGTCGCGGGTGCGCACCAGGATCGGCACTTTGTGGTTGATCCGTCGCGCTTCCTTGAGCACCACCAGGGCCACGTCGCTATTGTCCACGGCAATCACCACCAGGCGTGCGCGCTCCAGGCCGACTGCGCTGAGCAGGGCGCCGCGCCGGCAATCGCCATAATGCACGCTGCTGTCCTCGGTGGCGGCTTCCTGCACCCGTTCGGGGTCATCGTCCAGGGCAATGAACGCCTGTTGTTCACGGCGCAGGAAACGCCCGATGGATTGGCCGACCCGGCCATAACCGCAGATCAGCACATGCCCGCGCAGCTCGGCGTTGAGCGCGGTGATTGCCTCCAGCTGCACTTGCTGGTTGGGCTTGCGGTGCAGGCGCAGGGCAATAGAGGGAGCGGCCCGCAGCAGCAGGGGCGTCAGCAGCATGGAGCAGAACGTCGCGGCCAGCAGCAGGCTGCTGATTTCGCCGGGCAGCATATTGCTCAACTGCATTTGCGCCATCAGTGCAAAACAGAACTCACCGCCCTGGGCCAGGGCCAGGCCGCTGCGCCAGGCGGTCTCGCTGTCGCTGCCGCGCAGTTTGACCAGCGCGGCGACAATGCAGCCCTTGATCAACATCAGTGCCAGGGTCAGTCCGAGGATCTGCAGGGCGTGACTGACGAACAGTTGCAAGTCGATCAGCATGCCGATACTGACAAAGAACAACCCCAGCAGGATGTCACGAAACGGTCGGATATCCGCTTCGATCTGGTGCCGGTAATGGCTTTCCCCCAGCAGCATGCCCGCCAGGAACGCGCCGAGGGCTGGCGACAGGCCCAGCAGGTGTGTGAGCCAGGCCGTAAGCAACACAATCACCAGGGCCAGCAGCACGAACAGTTCCGCCGAATGCGAGGCGGCTACTTCATGGAACAGGCGCGGCAGCAGCCAACGGCTGGCGAGCAGCAGGCCGAGGAACAACACCACGGTCTTGCCCAGGGTCAGGGGCAGTGCCCAGTACCAGGCCTGCTCGCTACTGCCGGCGAACACCGGGACCAGGGTCAGCAACAGCACCGCGACCACGTCCTGGAACAACAGCACGCCAATCGCATTCTGCCCATGAGTGCTGAATATCTCCCCGAGGCTGGTCAGCTCCTTGCTCACAATGGCGGTGGATGACAGTGCCAGCCCGGCCCCCAGCAGCAAGGCGGCCACCGGCGACATGCCCATCAAAAGCAGCAGGGCACCCAGCACTACCGCGCAGCACAGCACCTGCAGGCTGCCGAGGCCGAACACCACCCGGCGCAGGCTGAGCATCTTGGACAGGGAGAACTCCAGGCCCAGGGAAAACAGCAGGAACACCACGCCCAGTTCGGCGAGGTCTGGCAGGTCTTCGCTGTCATTGACCCAGTCCAGGGCTGTTGGCCCGACGGCCAGGCCCACGCACAGGTAGCCGAGCACCGGTGGCAGTTGCAGCCGACGGAACAGCGCAATGACGACCAGGGATGAGGCAAGAATGATCAGCAGGTTGGCAAACACAAACATCTCCGTCGGGGTGTTGCAGGAAAAAAGCCGCGAGAATCGCTGAATCAGTTATAGGCCATGGTGATCTGGATCAGGTCTTTGGCATGACTCGACGAGGTTTTTCTCGCGGCCTAGAATGGGTACCTGTTTCTTATCGGATCTGTTCGCCATGCCTCCTGAATGCCAGTTGTTCGGCACCCTGGGCTGCCATCTGTGTGAGCTTGCGGAAGCTGAAATCATGCCGTTGGTCGAATGCGGGCTGTTGGTCGAGTTGGTGGATATCGCCGATTCGCAAGAGCTGTTTGAAGCCTATAGCCTAAGTATTCCGGTGCTGCGCCGGGTGGATACCGGGGCGGAACTGGGCTGGCCGTTCGAAACTGAACAGGTGGTCGCCTTTTTAAGTTAGCGCTAATCCCGTGGCAGGTTGCTGATTATTCGGTTACTGTATGTTTGTACAGCGATTTGAGTGAGAGGGAACGCCCGTGGTGAATGTCGAACAACTGAAAAGCAGCGTCAACCGCATGTCCGTCGATATCGTACGCGATGCGGTGAATGAGCTGCGGCTCGATGGCCTGGTCACGGAAGGCAAGACGCCGTTCAACAAAGTGCATTTCAATACCTGCTTTGCCGAAATCGAAGCCTTGTTCCAGCGCGCCGGTTATCACAAGCAGTTGGATGTGGTCGGGTATCAGGGCTTGCTGTATGCGCTGTACGATCCCGGCCGCTGGGAGGCGGTGGACGTCCTGCGGTGGCTCAAGGAGTTTACCGAGGCTGCCAGCGCCTCGCCGGTGCTGCGGGCCGAATTGGTCAGGGCTTGAGATTCTGGGGGATAATGCCCCCTTAGTATTTCCAGGCCCTTGAGTGTACGCATGTCCGATACCGGTTTTTCCGCTGCCCAGAACCAAGCCAGTACGCTGTACCTGCCGCCTGGGCCCTGGGCGACGGTGCTCGACTGCCTGTGCGAGCACTTTCGCGCCATCGGCCGCGAGCAGTGGCTGGACCGCATCGCCCGTGGCCGGGTGCTGGATGGCAATGGCCAGCCCATCGCCGTGGATCTGGCCTACAAGGAAGGTTTGCGCATCCACTACTTTCGCGAAGTGCCGGATGAGAAGCCGATCCCGGTGCAGGAGACCATCCTGTATGCCGATGAGCATCTGGTGGTGGCCGACAAACCACACTTCCTGCCAGTGACGCCCGCCGGCGAATATGTCGAGCAGACTTTACTGCGCCGCCTGATCCGCCGCCTGGATAACCCGTCGCTGGTGCCGCTGCATCGCATTGATCGCCATACTGCCGGGCTGGTGCTGTTCTCTGCCAACCCGCAGAGCCGCTCGGCGTATCAACAACTGTTCCCCACCCGCCAGATTGATAAGTTCTACGAAGCCATTGCCCCGGCCTTGCCCGCGCTGACATTCCCGCTGGTGCACAAGAGTCGCCTGGTGGAGGGCGAACCGTTCTTCCGCATGCAGGAAGGGCCTGGTGCAAGCAACACGGAAACGGCGGTGCAGGTGCGCGAGAAGAATGGCGACCTGTGGCGCTATGGTCTGTTTCCGGTGACGGGCAAGAAGCATCAACTGCGCGTGCATATGACGGCACTGGGGGCGAGCATCTGCAATGACCCGTTTTATCCCGAGGTCATCAAGGATGCCGTGGATGACTACGCCAACCCGCTCAAGTTGCTGGCCCAGGGCGTACGGTTTATCGACCCGGTGACCGGCGAGCAGCGCGACTTCAGCAGCCGGATCGTGCTTGAGTGGTGATGTTTCCCATGCGCCAGATACAACAAAGCCCGCTTAAGAGCGGGCTTTGTTGTATCTGGCGTTAAGACTTACAGGTCTTTAACGGTGCGAACCTGATCCTTGTTGATGCGGGTACGCTTGCCATCCAGTTGTTCGAATTCGTAGAAGCCCGAATCCTGATCGAATTTAGGGGTATCGACAGCCTGGATTTCGCGACCGTCATTCAGGGTGATCACTGTAGGCGAGGCGCAACCGGCGAGGGTAGCAAGGCCCAGTGCAAGCATGAGAGCGGCGATGGTCCGTTGGGTCATGAGTCTTCTCCGAGAGTAATACTGTGTTGAGTTCTGACCTTGTGACGTATGCAACGTCGGCAAAGTTCCTTGTCTAGCGCTCATTCTGACACGCCGGGGCGTGGGTGCAACAACTCTGGTGTATTGAGGTTGGCCAGGCGCGGGTCGTTCTCGGCGCAATCGAGCGCCTGGGCCCCCAGTTTCAGCAGGATCTGGCGCGGGCTGCGCTCTGCAGCCAGCCAGGCGTCCTCCACCGCGTCGCGCAGGCGCGTCGGTATGACGCAGAGCAAAGGCTCCCAGAACGCCCCGTGGCGGATCATCACCGGCACCTGGGGGTGCTGCCGCGCGGTTTCGAGCAGGTCTGCCAGCAGTTGCCCGTCGATATGCGGCACATCGCAGGGCAAGATCAATAGATGTTCATGGCGCGCCGCAGCCAGGCCGGCGCGGATACCGGCCAAGGGGCCCGGGAAGTCCGGACTGTCGTCGCTCACCAACTGGTCGCCGTACGGGGCGTACTGCGCCTGGTTGCGGTTGCAGGAGATGATCAGATCGTCGGTCAACGGCCGCACCAGTTGGTGTAGGTGAGCAATCAGCGGCTGCCCGTGCCAGTCGAGCAGCCCCTTGTCCAGGCCGCCCATGCGCTGGCCGCGACCGCCGGCCAGCAACAGGATCGAGCAGGGCAGGGGCGAAGAATTGAGTGGCATGACGGCTCCGCAGCGGCAGTGAAATAGGGGGCTGTGATATAACATCGGGCTGTTCCTTCGACAACCGGACCGAGCCATGAAAGCCAAGGCTGATGCGCCTTTCGTACCTCTTAATATTGCTGTACTGACCGTCAGCGACACCCGCACCCTGGAAACCGACACCTCCGGGCAGGTCTTTGTTGACCGCCTGCTCGCTGCTGGGCATCGCCTGGCCGAACGGGTATTGCTCAAAGATGACCTCTACAAAATCCGTGCGCAAGTCGCCCACTGGATTGCCGAGGATGTGGTGCAAGTGGTGCTGATTACCGGTGGCACCGGCTTCACTGGCCGTGACAGCACCCCCGAAGCGGTCAGTTGCTTGCTGGACAAGCAAGTGGACGGCTTTGGCGAGCTGTTCCGGCAGATTTCGGTCGCCGATATCGGCACCTCTACCGTGCAGTCCCGTGCCCTGGCCGGCCTGGCCAATGGCACCCTGGTGTGCTGCCTGCCGGGTTCCACCAATGCGGTGCGTACCGGTTGGGACGGGATTCTCGCCGAACAGTTGGATGCCCGCCATCGCCCATGCAATTTTGTGCCGCACCTCAAGCTGGCCGAGCCGTGTGAATCCCGTGGATAAGCCGGGCAAGACCGGCGCCCTGATGCCGGTGGAAGAAGCCCTGGAACGGCTGCTGAACATGGCCGAGGCCGCGCCGATCCGTGAGCAGGAACACCTGCCATTGGCCGCGTGCGATGGGCGTGTATTGGCCGAGGCATTGGTTTCCACCCTCGACCTGCCGCCGTGGCCCAACAGCGCCATGGACGGCTACGCCCTGCGCACTGCCGATTGGACCGGCGAGCCGCTGCAGGTGAGCCAGCGTATTTTCGCCGGCCAGGCCCCTGAGCCCTTGGCGGCGGGTACCTGTGCGCGGATCTTCACCGGCGCTCCGGTACCCGACGGGGCCGACTGTGTGGAAATGCAGGAAAACGCCGAGCTGCAACCCGATCAGCGCGTGAGCTTTACCCAGGCGCTGCGCGTAGGGCAAAACATCCGACCCAAAGGGCAGGAGACTACAGTCGGTGAGGAAGTCCTGGCTGCCGGTACACGGCTCGGCCCGATTGAACTGGGCCTGGCGGCGTCCCTGGGGCGCGACCGGTTGGCGGTGGTGCGCCGCGTGCGTGTGGCGGTGCTGTCTACGGGCGACGAGTTGATCGAACCGGGCCTGCCACTGGGGCCGGGACAGATCTACAACAGCAACCGGCGGGTGTTGTGCAGTTGGTTGCAACGCCTGGGCTGCGAGGTGATCGACGCCGGTATCTTGCCCGATGACCTGGAGTTGACCCGCACCCGCCTGGGCGCACTGGGTTCGGTGGACTTGATCCTGTCCACCGGCGGAGTCTCGGTGGGGGAAGCAGACTTCCTCGGTATCGCATTGCGCGAGGAGGGCGAACTGGCCTTGTGGAAGCTGGCGATCAAGCCTGGCAAACCTTTGACATTCGGTCATTTCCGCGGCGTACCGGTGATCGGCCTGCCGGGGAATCCGGCGTCCACCCTGGTTACGTTCGCCTTGCTGGCGCGCCCGTATCTGTTGCGCCGTCAGGGTGTCGCGGTGGTGCAGCCGTTGCGTTTCGAGGTGCCGGCAGGGTTCGTGTGGGCCAAGCCGGGCAACCGTCGCGAATACCTGCGCGGGCGCCTGGAGCAGGGGCGGGCGGTGATCTACCCGAACCAGAGTTCCGGTGTATTGCGCAGTGCCGCCTGGGCCGAGGGTTTGGTGGAAGTCGTGGAGGGCAGCACCTTGGCCATCGGTGATCGGGTGAATTTCATTCCCCTGAGTGAAGTGTTGGGCTGAAGAATTTATTTACAGCCCAATGGCTTTTTTCTGACTGCCGAAGGTCAACATCCCTCAGGTCCCCTCCAACAATAGGAGCTTCACCCCATGAGTAAACCCAAGGCACTGTTGATTCTGCACGGCAAGCAAGCCCTCAACGAAGACGTGCGGGCGGCAGTGCAAGGCAAGCGCGAGCAGGGGTGGGAGCTGGCGGTGCGCGTCACCTGGGAGGGTGGCGATGCCCAACGCCTGGTGGGTGAAGCCCTGGATGCCGGCTACACACGCCTGATCGCGGGCGGCGGCGACGGCACGCTGCGTGATGTGGCCGAGGCCATGGCCCGCGCCAAGACCGACGCCAGCCTGGTGCTGATGCCCCTGGGCACTGCCAATGACTTCGCCCGTGCGGCCGGCGTGCCGTTGGAGCCGCGTGAGGCCCTGGCGCTGCTGGACGTTGCGCCGCGCGCTATCGACCTGGGGGAGGTTGGCGGGCAGGTGTTTCTCAATATGGCCACCGGCGGTTTTGGCAGCCAGGTTACGGCCAACACTTCCGAGGATCTGAAAAAGGTGCTGGGCGGTGCGGCCTATCTGTTTACCGGATTGTCGCGTTTCAGCGAGTTGCGGGCGGCTTATGGGGAGCTGGTGGGGCCGGACTTTCACTGGCGCGGCGAGTTACTGGCCCTGGGCATCGGCAACGGTCGCCAGGCCGGTGGCGGGCACGAGCTGTGCCCGGGGGCAATGGCCGATGATGGCTTGCTGGATATCAGCATCCTGCCGGCGCCTCAGGAAGTGGTCGGCACCTTGCGCAGCCTGATGACCGACGGCTGGGGCCTGGACAACCTGTTTGTGCGGGCACGCCTGCCGTGGGTGGAAATCAAGGTGGCCGAAGGACTGGATATCAACCTGGATGGCGAACCGCTCAAGGGCAGTGACCTACGCTTCAGCGCCTTGCCCAAGGCCTTGCAGGTGCACTTGCCGGTGGATTCACCGTTGCTGGCTAATCGTCCAGGCTGATGATCTGTTCGCGCACGGCGAACAGGACCAGGCCGGCCACATCAAAAATCTGCAGGCGCTTCTTGATCTGCGAGCGGTGAGCTTCCACAGTCTTGATGCTCAGGCCCAGGCCGTGGGCGATTTCCCGGGTGGATTTGCCGCGTACGATCAGGCGCAGGATTTCCAGCTGGCGCGCCGTCAGGTTGTGGCGCTGCACGGGCGCCTCCGGGTGGGACTGGCTGTGGATCAAGGCCTGGTTGATCACGGTGTGGGCGATGGCCGGGCTCAGGTAGCGCTCGTTGTTGCGCAGTGCCAGCAGCGCATGTTCCAGCTCGTTGGCGGTGGTGTCCTTGAGCAGGTAGCCGTGGGCGCCTGCCTCCAGGGCACGCATGATCAATTGCGGGTCGGTGTGCATCGACAGGATCAGCACTTTGCTCTTGGGGTAGGCGTGCTTGAGTTGCTGCAACGCATCCAGGCCGCTGGTGTGCTTCATCGACAGGTCCAGCAGGACGATATCGGGCTGCAGGGCATTGAATTGTGCGAGTACCTGCGCGCCGTCGGTGGCCTCGCCAATCACCGCATAGCCGGGGATATCCAGGATCAGTGCGCGCACACCCGCGCGGATCAGGGCGTGGTCATCTACCAGCAGTAAATTGCAGGTCACTCTAGAACCTCAGGGGAATTGGCCCGTTCGAGGGTACGGGGCGCCCAGGGGAACAGCGCTTCGATTCGCGTGCCAAAGCCGGGTTGGCTATTGACCGTCAGCATGCCGCCCAGTTGATCAATGCGCTCGCACATGCCTGACATGCCCCGTTGCCCCGCAAGGGCCGGGTCGGTGGCGGGGGAGAACCCCCGGCCGTCATCGCTGATAAACAGCGACAACCCCTGTGGCAAACGTTGCAGGCGCACCAGCAGGTTGCGCGCCTGGGCATGGCGCAACATGTTCGTCACGGCTTCCTGGGTGATACGAAAGGCCGCCACCGCCATCTCTTCGGGAATCCCGGTCAGGCGTTGCTGGCATTCCAGGCTCCAATGCACCGGGGTGTTTGCCAGGGTCTTGAGCAGGTGCGCGCGCAGGCTCGCCTCCAGGCCCAGGCTGGTCAGTTGCCGGGGATTGAGAATGGCCGATACGTCCCGCACCTTGGCCAGGGTTTCGTTGAGGGTGTTGCACAGTACGCCGCACTGGTCCTGCAACTCTGCCGGCGAGCGGCGTTGCAGCCAGTCGCTTTGCAGTTTGGCAGCGGTCAGCAGTTGGCCGATATCGTCATGCAGCTCGCGGCTGAGACGATGGCGCTCGTTTTCCTGGACTTGCAGCAGGCGGTCGGCCAATTCCTGGGGCTGGAACTTGATCGACTTGCGCGAGCGCCAACGCTGCAGGCCGGCGGCGGTCAGGGCGGCGAGGTTGAGCAACAGCAAAAACAGCGGCAGCGGTGCTTTGTGGGCATAGACCCAGAGGCTGACCAGAGTCGCGCACAGGCAAAGACCCAGGGTGATCCAACGGGTATTGCCCGAGAGGACGAACCTGGCGATGAGTGACTTGGGGCTGGCGTACATAGCAGATGGAGCCGATGGGTGTTCGCTGCGGGTAGACCGGTCATGACCGCTGGCCGGGCTCTGTTTGGAAAGCGATTGGGTTTAGTGTTGGTTCGAGGCGCTTCTCAGATTTATTACGTCTTCACGGGCAGCCACTTCGAGCGCGCTAATAGTACCACCAACAATTACCGTTGGTCGCCTGCTACAGGGCTTAGTTCAGCGGTGTCTAGTTGTACTATTAATTTGGTTTTGTATCGCTATTACCCATATTGGGTTATTGATAGTTGGCTGGCTAAATATTTGACGGGTATTAGTTGGGCGCCCGCCGGCGGCCTGGTTAACCGCACGGCAGGTTCAGGAAGCGTAGGGCATGGAGTGGCGATGGTGAGCGCCAACATCCTTCTGGGGGATCTGCTGGACAACCGTTTCAATCAACGTGGTTTGCTCGGCGTCATCCAGGCTCAGTTTGCCGGTCTTGATGTCGATCAGTTCCAGTTGCCAGGCCAGCAGCGTCAGGCAGTCATGCAGGGCTGCAAGTGCCGCATCGTGAAGCTGCATCGGGCTTTGGGCGTTGCTGATCAGGTCCTGGATATGCCGGGAAAAGCTGCCAATGGCTTCCAGCGCCATGGCATCGGCCTTTTCCGCCAATTTGACCAGGCTGTTCTTCATGCAGTCGATGGCATCGTTATCGTTGCGGATCAAATGCAGATGGCTCAGGCATTCCTCAGACTTGGCCAGCAGCATTTCTGCCTCCAGGAGGAACTCGGGAAGTGCGTCTTGCCACTCTTTACCGTCGTTCATCATGAAAGTCTCCACAACGTACGGTCAGACAATGAGATGTAATACCGGAGCAACGGCTTAAAACTAGCGCCGAAATATGACCGAGATCTGTAGTTCATTTCTGAATTTTGAGTAGTACTTTTATTTGAATGACCAGCGTCGCGACTGCTGGCGCTGCTTGCAGTGGAAACAACCAGAGGCATTCGCATTACTTCGATTGCCCAGGCGTTAATGCCTGGAAGGCCCTTGGGCCGTGGGCTTGCGATAGCAAACAAAAGCCTGACTCCGTTCATGCAATGAGAATGGCGTCACATTAATGGCTATTGGATATCGGGAATATCAGGTTGGACCTGATTGCGACTAGGGGAATCCCTTACGCGGTGGAACCTTATGCCCGTTTGAGGGTCCTGCGGCGTGGCTTGACGACCGGACGGTAAGGTGAGGCCAGTAAAGCATGATGTCAGTGTGACATCAATGCATTTACGTGGCATTTTACCGGGGGGTCAAGGTTTGGCACTGTCTGCCGATATCTTTCTCCAGTAAGCAGCAAATCTTTCAGCACACCCCAGGAGTCTTCAATGGCTGGCATTCTCGACACGGTAGATCAACGCACGCAATTGGTGGGTGAGAATCGCCTGGAGATCCTTATGTTTCGCCTGGCAGGGCGCCAGTTGTTCGCAATCAACGTGTTCAAGGTGCAGGAAGTCCTGCAGTTGCCCAAGCTGACCCTGATGCCCCAGCGTCACCCGTTTGTCTGCGGCGTGGTCAACCTGCGCGGCCAGACCCTGCCGGTGATCGACCTGTCCCAGGCCATTGGCATGCGTCCGCTGGTACCGGGGCCCAACAGCACCATTATCGTTACCGAGTACAACCGCTCGGTACAGGCGTTCCTGGTGGGCGGCGTCGACCGCATCGTCAACATGACCTGGGAGTCGATCCTGCCACCGCCGGCGAGCGCCGGCCGCCAGCACTACCTCACGGCCATCAGCAAGGTGGATGAGCAGTTGGTGGAAATCATCGACGTGGAAAAAGTCCTCGCCGAGATCGTGCCCTACAACGCCAAGGTCTCCCGGGAAAAACTCGAGGATCCGGTGCTCGAACGTGCCCGTGGTCGCGAAGTGCTGTTGGTGGATGACTCCAACGTGGCCTTGTCGCAACTGCGCGACACCCTGGGGCAACTGGGGGTGAAGATGCATATCGCCAGTGACGGTCTCAAGGCCTTGAACATGCTCAAGGCATGGGCGGACAGCGGCCAGGTGATGACCGACAAACTGTTGATGATCTTCACCGACGCCGAAATGCCCGAGATGGACGGCTACCGCCTGACTACCGAGATCCGCAACGACCCGCGTCTGCGCGGCCTCTATGTGGTGCTGCACACATCCTTGTCGGGCAGCTTCAACGACTCGATGGTGAAGAAGGTCGGTTGCGACAACTTCCTCTCCAAATTCCAGCCCGACAAGTTGGTGGATGTGGTGCGCCAGCGCCTGATGCTGGACGAAGTGCCGGCCTGATTCCGGCCTGTGACGAGGGGGCCTCTAATTGCCGGCCTGGGGAAATTTTGATTCTGTCGGCGTGCTCGTATAGGGTGACGCTTTTGCTCACAGGAACCCACGCTCATGCTTCGTCTCAGCGCGTTGTATCGGTACCCCTTGAAGTCGGGCAAGGCAGAGACCTTGTCGCATATCGGCCTGGATAAACTCGGGCTGGACGGGGACCGACGCTGGATGCTGGTGGACGAGGCCAGCGGGCGATTCCTGACCCAGCGTGCCGTGGCGCAGATGAGCCAGCTGTCGGCGTTATGGAATGCCGCAGGTGGCCTGACCTTGAGCGCTGCTGGCCTGCCCACCCTGGATGTGGCGTTACCCGGCGCCGATGCCGAGCTGCGCGGTGTCACCATCTGGCGCGACACCCTGCGGGTCCCGGACGCCGGTGCTGAGGCCGCCGATTGGGTCAGCCAGTTCATCGGCAAACCGACACGCTTGGTGCAAGTCCCGCTGGAGCGCGCGCGCACCACGGCGGCCGGCTACGGCAAGGACGATGACCAGGTGGCGTTCGCCGACGGTTTCCCCTTGTTGCTGATAGGCCAGGCGTCTCTCGACGACTTGTCGCAACGCGTCGGCCGGCCCATGGAAATGCTGCGCTTTCGCCCCAACCTGGTGATCGAAGGCAGCGAGGCTTTTGCCGAGGATGGCTGGAAGCGCGTGCGCATTGGTGAGGTGGAGTTCCGGGTGGTCAAGTCCTGCTCGCGGTGCATCCTCACCACCATCGACCCGGCGACCGGGGAGCGCAGTGCCGATCGCCAGCCGCTGGCGACCCTGGAAACCTACCGCAAACAGCCCGATGGCGTGATGTTCGGCCAGAACCTGGTCAATGACGGCGCGGGCCGCCTGGAAGTTGGCATGCCGGTGACGATCCTCGAATAACCGTCGCCCATGAAAAATGCCCGCCTCTTGGGAGGCGGGCATTTTTTTGTGCGCGGGAAAAGCTTAGCCGCGGTATTCGCAGAGGTAGGCAGTGTCCACGGCCACCTTGAGCTGGAACTTGCTGTCGGCAGGCACATTGAACTGGCTGCCGGCGGCGAAGGTTTCCCACGCGTCGCTGCCTGGCAACTTGACGGTGAGCGCGCCCGAGACCACGTGCATGATTTCACGCTGGGCCGTGCCGAATTCGTATTCACCCGGAGCCATCACGCCGATGGTCGCCGGACCTTCAGGGGTGCCGAAGGCGATCGACTTGACGGTGCCGTCGAAGTACTCATTGACTTTGAACATGGGCGAATCCTCGAAAAAAGGGGCAAGAAAGGTCGGCCAGTATGCCTTCTACACGGGCAAAATCAACGGCAGCAAACGTGCGGTATTGCGCGCATCTTCCAGTGCCCGGTGTTGCTGGCCGTTGAACTGCATGCCCGCCAGTTGCAAGGCGCCATTGAGCCCCAACGGCTTGTCCAGGCGTCGGGCCTTGGCGAAGCGCTGCTTGAGGTTCACATGGGGTGTCTGGCTTAGCGCGCTGGCCAGGCCATGGCGCTGCCACTCCAACTCCAGTTGCTGGCGATCATAGTCGCCCCAGCTGGCCCAGCCTTCCAGGCGCGGATGATGCTGGCCCAGCCAGCGTTCGAACAGCGGCCAGACCTCGGTCAAGGGCGCTGCGCTGTCGATACTGGCCTGGCTGATGTGCGTCAGCTGGCGGCAGAACGGCGTCAACAACGGGCGGCGCAAGGGCCGCACGAAGCGCTGGAAATGGTCCAGCTCGCGGCCCTGGCGGTTGACCAGGCTCACGCCGATTTCGATGATTTCCATCTCCGACACGGGCCAGCCGCCGTCATCCGTTGTGGCTTCAAGATCAATAATCAGCCAATGAGGCATCGCAGGTTCCCGTACTCATCCCTTTCTGATGGGGATAGAGCGTAGCCAAGCCTGGTAGTTCCGCCCAGGGCTACTCGATCTGCAGCAATACCTGGCGATTGCGCACTTGATCACCGGCGCTGACGTGAATGGCCTTGACCACCCCGTCGATGCCTGCTTTGAGCGGATGCTCCATTTTCATCGCTTCGAGCACCAGCAGCAGTTGGCCCTTGCTCACCACATCCCCTTCGCGCACCTGCAGCAGGGTAATGGCACCGTCCATCGGCGCCTTGACCGTGCCGCTGCTGGCGGGCGCGTCACGACTGGCCACGGTTTGCGTCTGGTTGCTCACGCACAGGCTGGTGCCGGCATTCAACAGCCAGAGCTGGGAGCCTTGCAGGTGATAGGCAATCCGCCGCCGAATGCCGTTGATCACCAGGCTGGCCCAGCATCCGTCGCTGTCGAGGAGGTGGATGTCGATGTTGCCGACTTGCAGATGATCCTCCGCCAGTAAGCGGGCGCTGACCTCATGGCGGTGCTCATCGACGCCCAGGCGGTAGGTCCAGGGCACGCTGGCATTGTTGCGCCAGCCTGCCAGGGCCGGGCCATGTACTGCCGCGCTGTGCCGATAAAACAGGGCGGCGGCCAGAGCAAGGTCTTCTTCGCTGACGGCAGGGCGGGCAATGTCACTGAAGTGTTCGGCAATAAATCCGGTGCTGAAATCTGCCGCGACAAATTGCGCATGCCCCAGCAGGTCCACCAGTAACCGCTGATTGCTGGGGATCCCCAGGAGCACGCAGTCCTGCACCGCCCGCAGCAGCTTGCGCCGGGCCTCTTCGCGGGTAGCGCCATGGGCGATGATCTTGCCCAGCATCGGATCATAGAACGGGCTGATGCGCTGCGGGGCTTGCAATCCATGATCGACCCGCACCCCGGCTGCCGGCTCCCAGCGCAACACCTCGCCAGTTTGTGGCAAGAAACCCTGGGCCGGGTCTTCGGCGTACAGGCGCACTTCCATGGCATGCCCGCTCAGCGTCACCTGGTCCTGGCGCAAGGGCAGGGGCTGGCCGGCGGCGATTTGCAGTTGCCAGTCCACCAGGTCCAGGCCGGTGATCAGTTCGGTGACCGGGTGCTCCACCTGCAGGCGGGTGTTCATTTCCAGGAAATAGAACCGCCCGCTCCGGTCCAGCAGAAACTCCACAGTGCCCGCGCCGACATACGCCACTGCGCGTCCGGCCTTGAGCGCCGCTTCGCCCATGGCCTGGCGCAGTTCGGTAGTCATGACCGGGCAGGGTGCTTCTTCGATGACCTTCTGATGGCGGCGCTGGACCGAGCAATCACGTTCGCCCAGGTAGATCAGGTTGCCGTGGGCATCGCCGAACAGCTGGATTTCCACATGGCGCGGTTCGATCAGCGCCTGCTCCAGAATCAGTTCGTCGCTGCCAAAGGCATTCAGGGCCTCGGAGCGTGCGGTGTGCAGTTGTTCGAGCAACTGCGCCGGCGCGTGTACCAGGCGCATGCCGCGTCCGCCGCCGCCGGCACTGGCCTTGATCATCAGCGGGTAGCCGATGCGCTCGGCTTCGCTCTGCAGGGTGGCGTCGTCTTGCGCGCTGCCCTGGTAGCCGGCGATGCACGGCACCCCGGCGTCGAGCATGGCGATTTTTGACAGGCGCTTGCTGCCCATCAACTCGATGGCGTCGGCGCTGGGGCCGATAAATACCAGGCCGGCGGCAATGCAGGCCTTGGCGAACTCGGGGTTCTCCGAGAGAAAGCCGTAGCCGGGGTGGATCGCATCGGCGCCGGTCAGGCGTGCGGCATCGAGGATCGCCGGGATGTTCAGGTAGGACTGTTGCACCGGGGCGGGGCCGATGTTCACCGCTTCGTCGGCCATTTGTACGTGCAGGGCGTTGGCGTCGGCTGCGCTATAGACCGCCACGGTGCGGTAGCCCAGGGCTTGGGCGGTGCGCTGGATTCGGCAGGCGATTTCGCCGCGGTTGGCGATCAGTATTTTATTGAAACTGGGCATTTTGGGTCCCTGTTTGATTGGTTGCGCAGGCGCTGGCTTGCCTGCGATTGCATCACCTCGGTATCCCTGACAGACCCAGGTGCCCGCATCGCAGGCAAGCCAGCTCCTACAGGGGATGTGGCGTTTTCAAGATCAACTCACCCACCTGGCCTTGCGTTTCTCGATAAACGCCCGCGTCCCCTCAATGCCTTCTTCCCCGGTCACCGCCTCGGCAAACCAATCGGCAGCCTGATCCAGCAGCAGCTCCAACGGCTGATCCAGGCTCTGGAGCAACAACGCCTTGGTTCGCGCATTGGCACGCGGTGCACAGCGCAATACCTGCCCCAACACCTCATCCAGGCGCTGCGCCAATCCTTGGGGGTCATGCTCGACAAAATGCACCACCCCCAGGCGCTGCGCCTCGACCCCGTCAAACCGCGCCGCAGTCAGCGCCAGGCGCCGGGCCTGGGTCAGGCCGATGCGCCGCACCACAAACGGCGCGATCTGCGCCGGCAGCACGCCGAGGCTGGTTTCCGGCAAGCCGAACTGTGCCTGGTGGTCGGCAATGGCGATGTCGCTGACACACGCCAGGCCAAAACCGCCGCCCAGCACCGCGCCCTGCAACACCACAATCACCACCTGGGGCAGGGCTTCGACTTCTTGCAACAGCGCGCCAAACACCCGGTTCAAATCACGCAAGCCTTCGCGGCTGCCCGCGCGGCTCATGTCCTTAACATCGCCGCCCGCACAGAAGTGTCCGCCAGCGCCACTGATCACCAATGCCCGCACCTGCTCGTCACGGGCGACATCCGTCAGCACGGCGCGCAGTTCGCTGACCATCTGCACGCTCATGGCATTGCGGTTCTGCGGGCGGTTGAGGGTGATGTGCAACACGCCGTTGTGCGGCTCCAGCAGCAGGGTTTCACAGGCGTTCACGATTTTTTCCCCGGCAGCGTACCCATCAGTTTGCAGATGATCCCCAGCATGATCTCGTCGGCGCCGCCGCCAATCGACACCAGGCGCACATCACGATAGGCGCGGGCCACCGGGTTGTCCCACATAAAGCCCATGCCACCCCAGTACTGCAGGCAGCTGTCGCTGACTTCGCGGCCCAGGCGCCCGGCCTTGAGCTTGGCCATCGAGGCCAGCCGCGTCACGTCCTGGCCCTTGAGGTATTGCTCGGTGGCCTGGTAGACCAGGGCGCGTAGGCATTCGATCTCGGTGGACAGTTCGGCCAGGCGAAAGTGGATCACCTGGTTGTCGATCAGGGCCTTGCCGAAGGTCTGGCGCTCCTTGCAGTAGGCGATGGTGCTGTCGACGCAGGCCTCCAGGCCCTTGATCATATTGGCCGCGCCAAACAGCCGTTCTTCCTGGAACTGCAGCATCTGCATCATGAAGCCCGCGCCTTCGTGGCCGATGCGGTTGCGCTGGGGCACGCGCACATCATCGAAAAACACCTGGGCGGTTTCCGAGCTGTGCATGCCGAGCTTTTCCAGGGGCGGGCTGACGCTGATCCCAGGGGTGTTCATCGGCACCATGATCAGTGACTTGTTGATATGCGGCTTGCCGTCCGAAGTGTTGGCCAGCAGGCAGATAAAGTCGGCGCTGGGGGAGTTGGTGATCCACATCTTGCTGCCGTTGATCACGTAGTCGTCGCCGTCCTTGCGGGCGTGGGTTTTCAAGCCGGCCACGTCGGAGCCAGCGCCGGTTTCCGAGACGCCGATGCAACCCACCTGTTCGCCGCTGATGGCCGGGCGCAGGAATTCGTCGCGCAGTTCATCGGAGCCAAAACGTGCGAGGGCCGGGGTGCACATATCAGTCTGCACGCCGATGGACATCGGGATGCCGCCACAGCGGATGGTGCCGAACTCTTCGGCGGCGACAACCGAGTAGCTGTAGTCCAGGCCCATGCCGCCGAACTTTTCAGGCTTGGAAATGCCCAGCAGGCCGAGGTCGCCGGCCTTGCGGAAGATCTCGTGGATGGGAAAGCGCCCGGCTTTTTCCCATTCGTCGACGTGGGGGTTGATCTCGCGCTCGACAAAACCCCGTATGGTACGGCGCAGCTCTTCGTGTTCCTGGGTGAAGATCATTTTTATTGTTCTCCTGATCGTTAAAAGCGCGCGGCGCCAAAGCTGTTGGGTTGCAATTGGCGCACCTGGGCTTGCTGGCAGATATCCAGCAGGTAGCCCAGCAGCGTGCGGGTGTCCCGCGGGTCAATCAGCCCGTCGTCCCACAGGTTGGCACTGCCATACAGGGCCGTGGACTGGCTATCGAGTTTCTGCGCGGTGACGTGTTCGAGCATGTCGAGCACATTGGGGTCGGGCACCAGGCCGTCTTTCAACTGCTTGGCCTCGGTGACAATGCGCAGCACCTTGCCGGCCTGGGCGCAGCCCATCACGGCGGTGCGGCTGTTGGGCCAGGCGAAGATAAAGCGTGGGTCCAGGCCACGCCCGCACATCGCATAGTTGCCGGCGCCGTAGGAACCGCCGACCACTACCGTGAGCTTGGGCACACGGGCATTGGCCACCGCCTGGATCATCTTCGCGCCGTGCTTGATCACGCCTTGTTGCTCGGATTCGGTGCCCACCATAAAGCCGGTGGTGTTGTGGAAAAACAGCAGCGGCGTCTGGCTCTGGTCGCACAGCTGGATAAATTGCGCGGCCTTGCTCGCGCCCTTGGGCGTGATCGGGCCGTTGTTGCCGATAAACCCGCAGGCCCGGCCCTGGATGTGCAGGTGGCCGCAGACGGTGTGGGGATCGAACTCGCCCTTGAACTCCAGGAAGTTGGAGCCATCGGCGATACGCGCGATGATTTCCCGTACGTCATAGGGCTTTTTCGGGTCCGAAGGGATCAGGCCCAGCAGCTCTTCAATCGGATACAGCGGCTCTGTATAGGCCCGCGCCGGCTGGGGTGGCAGCCGGTCGTCCCAGGGCAGCAGGCTGACAATCTCGCGCACGATGCGCACGCCGTCGGCGTCATTTTCCGCCAGGTATTCGGCGGTGCCGGCGGTTTGCGCATGCATCTGGGCGCCGCCCAGTTCCTCGTCCGTCGCCACTTCGCCGGTGGCGGCCTTGAGCAGCGGCGGGCCGGCCAGGAACAGCTTGGCCTTGCCGCGCACCACCACCACGTAATCCGAAAGCCCCGGCTGATAGGCACCGCCGGCGGTGGCCGAGCCGTGCACCACGGTGATCTGCGGCAGGCCCATGGCTGACATCCGCGCCTGGTTGGCGAAGCTGCGCGCGCCTTCGACGAAAATCTCCGCCGCGTAATTAAGATTGGCGCCGCCGCTTTCGGCCAGGGTCACCACCGGCAGTTTGTTCTCCATGGCGATCTGTTGCAGGCGCAGGGATTTTTTCAAGCCGCTGGGGGAAATCGTCCCGCCCTTGATTGCGCTGTTGTTGGCCACCACCAGCAGGCGCACGCCGCTGACATAGCCGATACCGGCAATCAGCCCGCCGCCGGCCGCGCTGCCATCCTTGTCGTCGTGCAGCTTGTAACCGGCCAGGCTTGCCAGTTCGAGGAAGGGCGCACCGGGGTCGAGCAACAGGTTGAGGCGCTCACGGGGCAGCAGTTGGCCGCGTTTGTCGAACTTGCCCTTGGCCTCGGCGGCCTTGTCCAACAGGTTCTGTTCCAGTTGGCGCAGATGATGGATGGCGGTGAGCATGGCCTCGCGGTTCTGTGCGAACTGCGGGCTGTGGGTGTCGAGTAGGGAGTCGATGACCGGCATGGTTTATTGGCCCTCCTTGAGCACATCCGGCAGGTAGGCGCGGTGAAAACCATTGAACGACGGGCTCGGCTGCTGCGCCTTGTGCAGCGGCCAGGCGCGGCTGCCCAGGCTGGCGGCGCCGTCGATGCGCAAGGTGCTGCCGCTGACGAATGCGGCGGCGGGGCTGAGCAGGAACACAATCGCCGCACTGACTTCCGATTCGGTGCCAATGCGCTTGAGGGGCACATGCTCGCGCAAGGTCGGGATCACCGCCTTGAACGCGCCTTCGTAGGTGTCCATGCCACTGGAGGCGATCCAGCCCGGCGCCACTGCGTTGACCCGCACCCCGGCGTAACCCCATTCGAACGCGGCGGTCTTGGTGAAGTTGTCCATCCCCGCGCGCGCTGCGCCCGAGTGGCCCATGCCGGGCATGCCGCCCCACATGTCGGCCAGCATGTTGACGATGGCACCGCCGTGCTTGCTCATCGACTGATTGAACACTTCCCGCGCCATCAGGAAACCGCCCACCAGGTTGGTGCGCAGCACGGTTTCAAAGCCTTTTTGATTGATCGACGCCAGGGGCGAGGGGTATTGGCCGCCGGCATTGTTCACCAGACCCTGGATCGGCCCGTGTGCCTCGATGATCTGGCTGACCAGCGCCTTCACCGCTTCTTCATCGCGGATATCACAGGCGTGCCAGCTGGCGTGGCCGCCGTCTTCGGTAATTTCCTGGGTGACCCGTTGCAGCTTTTCCGGCTTGCGCCCCACCAGCACCACATGGGCGCCGAGTGCCGCCAGTTCATGGGCGGTGCAACGGCCAATGCCGCTGCCGCCACCGGTGACGATAAGGGTCTGCCCCTGGAACAGGTCGGCTTTGAAGATCGAGTCGAAGGCCACGGCGAGAGTCCCTTAGGTGAGTTGATCGGCGATGTGGCGGGGCACGGCAATCGGGATTTCCAGCAGTTGCTGGGCGAAAGCCTTGCCTTGTGGGTCGATGCGCAGGCTGGCGATACCGCCGCCGCCCAGGGCGTTTTCGAGGAGGAAGTTGAGGCTGTGGCTGCCCGGCAGGTACCAGCGCTCGACGCGCCCGTGCAGTGGGTCGAGTACATGGCTCATCCAGTCGACGATCACCTCTGGGGTCAGTGCTTCGGCAATCCATGGCAGGTATTCGGGCCGGCGCGCGATTACGCCAATATTGCTGTGATTACCCTTGTCCCCGGAGCGCGCCACGGCCAGCTTGACCAGGGGCACGCTGGCCTCGGCACGGCCTTCGGGTTTGGGCGGGTCGAGGGGCGCGTGGGGTGTGCTCAGGGTGGCCGTGGCAGGCAGTTCGCAAGGGTGGGATTGCCCCTGGAAGTCGACGCTCAGGCGGCACGCGCTTTTGTCGATCAGGAACGAAAACAGGCGGATCAGTGGATACACCGTGGGCCTGCCGCCGACAATGCCGGTCAGGCCCGGCGTCATGCCGGTGGCCGCCTGGGCGATTTCCCGGGCGAACAGCACCAGGGCCTGTTTGCTTGGGTGACGCACCGCCAGCTTGAGCACCACTTCGCGACAATCCTGGCGCCGGGCATGGGCGCCGTAGGTGGCCTCACTGCCGAGCAACTCGATGCTGACCTCGGTATAGGGTGCCCAGCCGCGCTGGCTGAACAACTGCGAGGTCTTGTTGATGATCGCCTGGCCGACCCGTTCGGCCTTGGCCACCGCGTCGATGCCGGCCAGCAGGCAACTGGCGGTACAGCGGAAACCGTCGGGGTAGGTGGCACTGACTTTGTACTGGTCGGTGGGTGCCAGCCCTTTGGCACCGCGCAGACGCACGCGGTTTTCGCCTTGTTGCTCCAGCGTGACCTGGCTGAAGTCGCAGATCACATCCGGCAGCAGGTAGGCGCGTGGGTCGCCGATCTCATACAGCAGTTGTTCGGCGACGCTCAGTTCGCTGATCAGGCCGCCTGTGCCCGGCACTTTGCTGACGGTGAACTGGCCGTCGGCACTGACCTCGACAATCGGGAAACCGATGTGCTCGTAGTCCGGCACCTCGCGCCAATCGGTGAAGTTGCCGCCAGTGCACTGCGCGCCACATTCGATGATATGCCCGGCCAGTGCGGCCTGGGCCAGGTGGTCGTAGTCCTGCCACCCCCAGTTGAATTCATGCACCAGGGCCGCGCTGACCACTGCGCTGTCCACCACGCGCCCGGTGATGACGATATCGGCGCCCAGTTGCAGGGCCTGGACGATGCCCGGCGCGCCGAGGTAGGCATTGGTCGACACGCACATCGCCGGCAAAGGCGCGCCGCTGAACATATCGCTGATGCCCTGCAGTTGCTTGAACTGCGGTTGCAGGTCATCGCCCAGCACTACGGCGATTTTCAGCGGCACCCCGGCCTGGTCGCAGGCGGCCTGCAAGGCGGCGGCGCAAGCCTGGGGGTGGATGCCGCCGGCGTTGCTGATCACCCGGATGCCCTGGCGCTGGATATCACCGAGCAACGGCGCCAGTACTTCGACGAAATCCAGGGCGTAGCCGGCCTGGGGATCTTTCATGCGCGCCCCGGCGAGGATCGACAGGGTGACTTCGGCCAGGTAGTCGAACACCAGGTAGTCCAGCGCGCCGCCTTGCACCAACTGCGCGGCGGCGGTGCAGGTGTCGCCCCAGAATGCACTGGCGCAGCCGATACGAACGGTCTTGTTCATGGGACGTCCTTCTCTGCAAAATCGCTGGGTCGAGACTACCAAGCAAGCGCTTGGTTTGTAAACTGTGTACACAACTTATGCCCAAGCGCTTGCTTGGGTGGCTGCCACGGCCTAAATTGCCGGCCATGACGCAATCAAAGTAGTTGAGGAGAGCAGCATGGATGAGCAAAAAGCCCTGGAGGTGATGCGCACCATGGTGGACGGCGGGCAACTGACCGACCCCGACAGCGCCCGGGGCAAGCTGCTGCAGACCGCGGCTCACCTGTTTCGCAACAAGGGCTATGAACGCACCACCGTGCGCGACCTGGCCAGTGCGGTGGGAATCCAGTCCGGCAGCATCTTCCACCACTTCAAGAGCAAGGACGAAATCCTGCGGGCGGTGATGGAGGAAACCATCCATTACAACACCGCGCTGATGCGCGCCTCCCTGGCCGAGGCGAGCAGCGTGCGCGAACGGGTCCTGGCGCTGATTCGCTGTGAGTTGCAGTCGATCATGGGCGGCAGCGGCGAGGCCATGGCGGTGCTGGTGTATGAATGGCGTTCGCTGTCGGCAGAAGGGCAGGCCCAGGTGCTGGCATTGCGCGATGTCTACGAAGAGATCTGGTTGCAGGTATTGGGGGAGGCCAAGCAGGCTGGGTATATCAAGGGTGATGTATTTATCACTCGGCGTTTCCTGACCGGGGCGCTGTCGTGGACCACGACCTGGTTCCGCGCCCAGGGCAGCATGACCCTCGAGCAATTGGCCGATGAAGCATTGCTACTGGTGCTGAAGGCGGATTAGGCGGGTAAAGCAAGCGATTTAATTGTCGGGCCGGAAGTTGTCTCCCCAGACAAAAACGCCTAGCTTAGCGAGATCCAGATTTTGAACGGTGCGTGCCTGATGTTTTCGCCATTGCGGCTGGCTGCAGGATTAACAGTATGGGCAATGGGCACCTTGTGGCAGGCGCAGGTTTCGGCGGCCCAATTGGTACGGGTCGGTGCTGCGCATTTTCCACCGTATACGGTGCGCCCGGAGCAGGGCGCCGACAGCGGGCTGCTCCCGCAATTGCTGGAGGCGCTGAACCGTGCGCAGCGCGAGTACCAGTTTGTGCTGGTACCCACCTCCATTCCCCGGCGTTTTCGTGATTTCCAGCAGGGCCGGGTCGATATGGCCATCTTCGAGAACCCGCAGTGGGGGTGGCAGGATATCCCCCATACCAGTGTCGACATGGGCCTGGAGGACGCCGAGATATTCGTCACCCAGCGCCAGACCGGCCGCGACCAGGGCTATTTCACCGATCTGGCGGGCAAGCGCCTCGCGGTGTTCAGCGGTTATCACTACGCCTTCGCCAACTTCAACCCCGACCCCAAGGCCATGGCCACGCAGTTCAACGCCACCTTGACCTATTCCCATGACAGCAACTTGCTGATGGTGACCCGTGGCCGCGCGGATATCGCCCTGGTCACGCGTTCCTACCTCAGTGACTTTATGGTGCGCAATCCCGACACCGCCGGGCAGTTCCTGGTGTCGGAGCGCATTGATCAGGTGTACCACCACTACGCCTTGCTGCGGCCCAAGGCGGCGATCAGCGGCCCGGCGTTTGCCGCATTGCTCAAGGATCTGCGCGACAGCGGCGAGCTGTTGAAGATCTTCGAACCGTACCGCATTGATGTGCTGCCGGTAGCTGACGCACCCTGATCCGGGTAACGCCCGCTTAAATTTTTGCTGCTGGTTCACGTCACTTCGTCTAACTGTCGACGATTATCGTGAGCCCCCTCCATGCCCAATTCCCAAGACTTGTCAGTCCTGCCACTCCCGGCAGGGCCTGCCCTTAACGCAGACGAAAGCGATGGCCGCCTGACCCTGACTCTCGCTGGCCAGCCGCTGGTGCGCCTGCGCCTGGCGCGCGGCGAAGAGCTGCACCTGCAGTTGCAAAGCCCCGGTGAGGTGCCGTCGGTGCAGGCCTTGTGGGCCGCCTGTTACTGGCTGTTTGCCCGTGAGCCTGAGCGCCAGCAACTGGTCTGGCACCTCGAACACGCCCCTGACGAGGCCCTGCGCAGCGGCCTGCTGCTGGCCACGGATGTGGCAGGGCAGTTCCGTTGCGAGCGCACTCTGTTCTGGCAATTGCCACAGCCGTGGTTGGGCCAGCCGGTGAGTGGCGCTTATCCGCAGCAAATGATCCTCAGCAATGGCAAGCGCCATCCGGTGCGTGCGCCCAAACCGTGCGGCGAAGTCTACCGACGTTTCGACGCGCGCCTGGGCGCGTGGATTTCACTGCGTACGCTGGAAATCGACGTGGACCTGGCCCGCTTCAATCGCTGGCAGAACAGCGCGCGGGTCGCCAGTTTCTGGCAGGAAAGCGGCAGCCTGGAGCAGCATCGGGACTATCTGGAGAAGCTTGCAGCTGACCCACATGCCTTGACGCTGATCGGTTGTTTCGACGATGAGCCGTTTGCCTATTTCGAGGCGTATTGGGCCAGGGAGGATCGCATTGCGCCGTTCTATGAGGTGGACGATTACGATCGGGGCATCCATATGCTGGTGGGGGAGGAGCACCACCGCGGGCCGCACAAGGTGGCCAGTTGGCTGGCGGCGTTGGTGCACTACCTGTTTCTCGACGACCCGCGCACCCAGCGGTTGGTGGCGGAGCCCAGGGCCGACAACGCGAAGATGATTGGGTATATGCAGAACCAGTGTTTCCACTGCGAGAAGGAGTTCGATTTCCCCCACAAGCGCGCGGCGCTGATGATGCTGGGGCGGGAGCGGTTTTTTGAGCGGTGTGGGTTGGCCTGAGACCTTGGGGGCAATGAAGATCAACTGTGGGGGCTTGTGTGGGAACGGGCTTGCCCGCGATAGCGGTGTGTCAGCCACTGGATTGACTGGCTGATCCAATGCCATTGCGGGCAAGCCCGCTGCCACACAAGCTCATGCCTCATTGCAATGGCGTGGTGCTCAGACCCGTCGGGCAAACGTATCGCTATGGGTCCCCGAAACCTTACGGCAGTGCACCAACGCATCACGGATCATAAAGTTGACCAGCGTTGGCGACACCCCCAGTTCCTTGGCGATGTCCTTTTGCGGCACGCCATGCAGACGGTACATCTCGAACGCGTAGCGCGTGCGCTGGGGCAGTTCGGTCAGGGCGTCGGCGATGTTTTCCAGGGTGGAAAAATTGATGTGCGAGGTTTCCGGTGAAGCACCATGAATAACCACATTCAAGCCTTCCTCTTCCGTCCCGGAGTACTTCAGTTCCAGGGCCTGTTTACGGTAGTGGTCGATAGCCAGGTTACGCACGATCTGGAACAGGTAGCTCAGTTGAGCCTTGAACGATGAGGTGATCTGCGGGGCCGATTGCAGTCTGAAGTAGGCGTCCTGCACCACGTCTTCGGCACGGGAACGGCAGCCGGTAATGCGCGCCGCGATCTTGACCAGGATCAGTCGATTATCGACAAACGCCTGGAGTAACGGTGAATCGCACCTGCTTGTGGATACTTGTTCCGTCATGGAAATCACCTTGCTGCAAATATGGTTAGTGGAGGGCATCCCTGCTGAGGCCTCCTACACATCGGGCAACAAATTATGCTTAATGATAATGATTGTCAAATGAGAAGTGGAACTAATCTTATACCGAAATACAAACTGTGAGGCGCTTCTCTTTGTGTGCCGGCCCTGGCAGGCAGACTAATTATTTTGCCGGGCCATCCGTTCTCATTGGTGACAGGCCAGCCAACACGCCGGCCATGGATTTGCACCCGGAGGAGGACGACATGCGTTTCTATCGCGAGAACCCAGCGATCCAGGCAGGGGTGGTCTGAGATGAGCACGTCGACCCGCTTGCGCCTGTTTTGCCTGCCCTATTCGGGCGCCAGCGCCATGTTCTACAGCCGCTGGCGTCGGGCACTGCCGGAGTGGTTGCAAGTGCGCCCGCTGGAGTTGCCGGGGCGTGGCATGCGCATGGACGAGCCCTTGCAGCGCGATATCAAGGTGCTTGCCGCGCAGTTGGCGGATGAGATCAGCGCCGAACTCGACGGCCCTTACGCCTTGTTTGGCCATAGCCTGGGCGGTTTGCTGGCTTTCGAGCTGGCCCATGCCCTGCGCGAACGCGGGCTGCCTGCACCCCTGGCGCTGTTTGCTTCGGCCACCGCCGGCCCGGCGCGACGGGATGTCAGCGAATACGCCATTGAAAAAGACGACACCCAACTGATCGAGCGCCTGCGCAAGCTCAAGGGCACGCCCGAAGACGCGTTGACCAACCACGAATTGATGCAATTGACGCTGCCGATCCTGCGCGCCGACTTCCTGTTGTGCGGCAGTTTCCAGTATGGCGAGCGCGAGCCGTTGTCGATGCCGATCCATGTGTTTGGCGGCAAGCAGGACGACGTGCGCGCCGACGAATTGCTCGACTGGCAGGAAGACACCGCCAGTGGTTTCTCCCTGGACATGTTCGAGGGGCACCATTTCTTTCTGGTGCAACAGGAAAGCTCACTGTTGCACTGCCTGCGCCGCTACGCCGACGAACACTTGACCCGTTGGCGCCATAGCGCTGCACGGCGGGCGGCCCTGGCGACCGGCTGAACACGCCGCCGCGCGCCCATGCCCTCTATCCCCGATTTCCCCGTAAGCCGATTTCAGGCAGGAACCCCTCATGATGGACGCCTTCGAACTTCCCCGCACCCTGGTCCAGTCTCTCCAGCGCCGTGCCGCGCAGACCCCGGACCAGGTGGCCCTGCGCTTTCTGGCTGAGTCTGCTGCCGAGACCGTGGTGCTCAGCTACCGTGACCTGGACCTGCGCGCCCGCACCATCGCTGCCGCCTTGCAGGCCTCGGCCGGGCTGGGTGAGCGTGCGGTGCTGCTGTTCCCCAGCGGCCCGGATTATGTCGCGGCGTTCTTTGGCTGCTTGTACGCGGGGGTGATCGCGGTGCCGGCCTATCCGCCGGAGTCCACTCGCCGGCATCACCAGGAGCGGTTGCTGTCGATCATCGCCGATGCCGAGCCCAAGCTGTTGCTGACCAGCAGTGGTTTGCGCGACGCCCTGGGGCAGATCGAGCAAGCGCCGCCCTTGCTCTGCGTGGATGAACTGCACAGCGAAATCGCCGCCGGCTGGGTCGCGCCAAACCTGCAGGACGACGATATCGCCTTCCTGCAATACACCTCCGGCTCCACCGCCTTGCCCAAAGGTGTGCAAGTCAGCCACGGCAACCTGGTGGCTAACGAATTGCTGATCCGTCGCGGCTTTGGCATCGACCTCAACCCCGATGACGTGATTGTCAGCTGGCTGCCGCTGTACCACGACATGGGTTTGATCGGCGGCCTGTTGCAACCGATCTTCAGCGGCGTGCCCTGCGTGTTGATGTCGCCGGCGTACTTCCTTGGCCGCCCGTTGCGCTGGCTGGAAGCGATCAGCCAATACCGCGGAACCATCAGCGGTGGCCCGGACTTCGCCTACCGCCTGTGCAGCGAGCGGGTCAGCGACTCGGCCCTTGAGCGCCTGGACCTGAGCCATTGGCGCGTGGCCTATTCCGGTTCCGAGCCGATCCGCCTCGACACCCTGGAGCGCTTCGCCGAGAAGTTCGCCCCGTGCGGTTTTACCCCGAACAACTTCTTCGCCTCCTATGGCTTGGCTGAAGCGACCCTGTTTGTCGCCGGCGGCACCCGTGGCCAGGGCATCCCGGCGTTGCGCCTGGACGAACAGGCGCTGGCCGCCAACCGTGCCGAACCAGGGCAGGGCACTGCGATCATGAGCTGTGGCACGAGCCAGCCCGAGCACGCGGTGCTGATCGTCGAGCCGCAGACTCTCGCCGAGCTGGACGACAACTGCGTCGGCGAAATCTGGGCCACCGGCCCGAGCATTGCCCACGGCTACTGGCGCAACCCCGAAGCCACCGCCGAGACGTTTGTACAGCACGCCGGTCGCACCTGGTTGCGCACCGGTGACCTGGGCTTTATCCGCGACGGCGAGGTGTTTATCACCGGGCGCCTGAAAGACCTGCTGATCGTGCGCGGGCACAACCTGTACCCGCAGGACATCGAGCAAACCGTCGAACGCGAAGTGGAAGTGGTGCGCAAGGGGCGTGTCGCGGCATTTGCGGTGAATGACCAGGGCCTGGAAGGCATCGGCATCGCCGCAGAAATCAGCCGCAGCGTGCAGAAGATCCTGCCGCCGGAAGCCCTGATCAAAGCCATTCGCCAGGCAGTGGCCGAGGCCTATCAAGAAGCGCCCTGCGTGGTGGTGCTGCTCAACCCCGGCGCGTTGCCGAAAACCTCCAGTGGCAAGGTCCAGCGTTCGGCCTGCCGCACCCGCCTGGCCGATGGCAGCCTCGACAGCTACGCGCAGTTCCCCGATCAGCGCGCGCAGGCGGGCGATGGGGCACTGGCGTCAGACCTGCAACAGCAGATCGCCGCGATCTGGTGCGAACAGTTGCAGGTGGCGCAAGTGGCTGGCGATGATCACTTCTTCTTGCTCGGCGGCAACTCCATCAGCGCCACCCAAGTGGTTGCCCGCCTGCGCGAAACCCTGGGCCTGGAACTCAATCTGCGCCTGCTGTTCGAGGCGCCGGTGCTGGCCGATTTCGCCGTCAGTGTCGGCCAATTGCAGGCGGACGGGGGCGTGGCCCAGGGCGCAATCAGCGCCTTGTCACGCCAGCAGGATATGCCGCAATCCCTGGCGCAAAACCGCCTGTGGATCACCTGGCAACTGGACCCGCAGAGCAGCGCCTACACCATCCCCGGTGCCCTGCGCCTGCGCGGCGAGCTGGATGAAGACGCGCTGCACGCAAGCTTTGCGCAACTGATCCAGCGCCACGAAGCGCTGCGTACGCGGTTCTATGAACGCGACGGCCAGGGCTACCAACGCGTGGATGCGCAGCGTGAGTTTGCCGTGCAAGTCATCGACCTGCGCGACCTGCCGCTGGCCGAGCGTGAAACCCGCGCCGCGCAGATCCGCGAGGATGAGGCACGCGCCCAGTTCGATCTGGAGCAAGGCCCGTTGTTGTGGGTCACGCTGTTGCGCCTGGACGATGAAGATCACCAGTTGCTGGTGACCCTGCACCACATCATCGCCGATGGCTGGTCGCTGACTGTATTGCTCGACGAGTTCTCGCGCCTCTACGCTGCTGCGTCCCAGGGCCAGCGCCTCGAGTTGCCGGCCCTGGCTGTGCAGTACGCCGACTACGGCAGTTGGCAGCGCCAATGGCTGGCCGCAGGCGAGGGCCAGCGCCAGTTGGCCTACTGGCAGCAGCAACTGGGTGACGAACATCCCATCTTGAGCCTGGCCACCGACCACCCGCGCTCGGCCCAGCAACGGCGCAGCGCTTCACGCTACAGCGTGCGCCTGGATGCCAGCCTGGGCGAAGCGATCCGCCAGACCGCCCAAGCGCACCAGGCCACGCCGTTCATGCTGTTGCTGGCGGCGTTCCAGAGCCTGCTGTACCGCTACAGCGGCCAGCGCGATATCCGCATCGGTGTGCCCAACGCCAACCGTGGGCGCCACGAAACCCAGGGCCTGATCGGCTTCTTTATCAATACCCTGGTGATGCGCGCCGAAGTGGATGCGCGCCTGCCCTTCAGCGAGCTGCTGGCGGCGACGCGCCTGGCCGCCACCGAGGCCCAGGCCCATCAGGACTTACCCTTCGAACAGCTGCTGGAAGCCTTCCCCCAAGCCCGGGAACAAGGCCTGTTCCAGGTCATGTTCAACCACCAGCAGCGTGACCTGAGTGCCTTGCGCCGCCTGCCGGGCCTGCTGGCCGAAGAGCTGCCGTGGCACAGCCGCGAAGCCAAGTTCGACCTGCAACTGCACAGCGAAGAAGACCGCAACGGGCGCCTGAGCCTGTCATTCGACTACGCTGACGAGCTGTTCGACGCCAGCACCATCGCGCGCCTGGCCACGCATTTGATCAACCTGTTGCAAGCGGCCTGTGCGCAACCGCACCAAGCGGTGGGCGACCTTGTGCTGCTGCAGGCCGCCGAGCACACCGAGCAACGCAACTGGAGCGAGGCCCCGTGCGCCCCGGCGCAGCGCCTGGTGCCGGAACAACTCAACCAACACAGCGACGAGCGCACCGCCGTGGTCTGGCAGGACGCCAGCCTGACCTTCGGCCAACTGCACACCCAGGCCAACCGCCTGGCCCATTACCTGCGCGACAAAGGCGTCGGCCCGGACGTGTGCGTGGCGATTGCCGCCGAGCGCTCGCCGCAACTGCTGATCGGCTTACTGGCGATCCTCAAGTCCGGCGGCGCCTATGTGCCACTGGACCCGGACTACCCCGCCGACCGCCTGGCCTACATGCTGGCCGACAGCGGCGTGCAATTGTTGCTGACCCAGACCCCTCTGCTGCAACAGCTGCCGGTGGCCGAGGGCGTTTCGGTGATCGCCATGGACAGCCTCAAGCTTGACACCTGGCCGACCCAGGCGCCGGGCCTGCACTTGAATGCCGACAACCTCGCCTATGTGATTTACACCTCCGGCTCCACCGGCCAGCCCAAGGGCGTGGGTAATACCCATGGCGCCCTGGCCGAGCGCTTGCAGTGGATGCAGGCCACTTACCAGCTGGATGAAAGCGATGTGCTGATGCAAAAGGCACCGATCAGTTTTGACGTGTCGGTGTGGGAGTGTTTCTGGCCACTGATCAGCGGTTGCCGCCTGGTACTGGCCGGCCCCGGCGAGCATCGCGACCCCCATCGCATTGCACAGTTGGTGCAGGAGCATGGCGTGACCACCCTGCATTTTGTGCCGCCGCTACTGCAGCTGTTTGTCGATGAACCGCTGGCGGCCGAATGCACCAGCCTGCGCCGGGTGTTTTCCGGGGGCGAAGCCTTGCCCGCCGAGTTGCGCAATCGGCTCCTCACGCAATTGCCAGCGGTGCAGTTGCACAACCGTTATGGCCCGACCGAAACGGCAATCAACGTCACCCATTGGCACTGTCAGCGCACCGACGGCGAGCGCTCGCCAATCGGCCGCCCATTGGGCAACGTGCTTTGCCGGGTGCTGGACGAGCAGTTCAACCTGCTGCCCGCAGGGGTGCCGGGTGAGCTGTGCATCGGCGGGATTGGCCTGGCCCGTGGTTATCTGGGGCGTGCCGGGCTGACCGCCGAACGTTTTGTTGCCGACCCACTGGGCGCGGCGGGCGCCCGTTTGTACCGCACCGGCGACCGCGTGCGCTGGACGGCTGATGGCGTGCTGGAGTACCTCGGGCGCCTGGATCAGCAGGTCAAGCTGCGCGGGTTTCGGGTCGAGCCGGAAGAAATCCAGGCGCGGCTGCTGGCCCAGGAGGGCATCGCCCAGGCGCTGGTGTTGATTCGCGAGACCGCCGGCGGTGCGCAGTTGATCGGTTACTACACGGCCAGCGGCGAGCTGGATGAGCTGGACGTGAAAGCCGCACTGGCCGCCGAGTTGCCGGAGTACATGGTGCCGGCGCAACTGATCCGCCTCGACGTCATGCCCCTGAGCCCCAGCGGCAAAGTCGACCGCCGCGCCTTGCCGGAGCCGGTGTGGCAGGTGCGTGAGCATGTCGAGCCGCACACCGCCCTGGAACAGCAGATCGCCGCGATCTGGCGCACAGTGCTGGGCCTGCCGCGTGTCGGCCTGCGCGACGATTTCTTCGCCCTTGGCGGCCATTCACTGCTGGCCACGCAAATCATCTCCCGCACACGCCAGGCCTGTGATGTGGAGCTGCCCCTGCGTACCTTGTTCGAAACCAGTGAGCTGGGGGCGTTTGCCGAACAGGTGCGCCTGATCCAGGCCAGCGGCCAACGCAACCAACAGAGCGCGATCGGCAAGGTGGATCGTCGCCAGCCAGTGCCGTTGTCCTATTCCCAGCAGCGCATGTGGTTCCTCTGGCAAATGGAGCCGGACAGCCCGGCCTATAACGTCGGCGGCATGGCGCGCTTGCGCGGGGTGCTGGATGTGGGGCGTTTCGAGGCGGCGTTGCAAGCCTTGATCATGCGCCACGAAACCCTGCGCACCACCTTCCCGAGTGTCGATGGTGTGGCCCGGCAGAACGTCGCCGCGCAAAGCAGCGTGCGCATGAACTGGCAGGATTTCTCGGCGTTTACCGAAGCCGAGCGCCAACTGCGCGTGCAGCAATTGGCCGACCAGGAAGCCCACCGCCCGTTCAACCTGGAAACCGGACCGTTGCTGCGCGCCTGTCTGGTCAAGGCCGGCGAGCAGGAACACTACCTGGTGCTGACCCTGCACCACATCGTCACCGAAGGCTGGGCCATGGACATCTTTGCCCGTGAACTCAGCGCGCTGTACGAAGCCTTTATCGACGAGCGCGAATCACCCCTGGAACCGTTGCCGGTGCAGTACCTGGACTACAGCGTGTGGCAGCGCCGATGGCTGGAGGCCGGTGAACGCCAGCGCCAGCTCGACTACTGGACCACGCAACTGGGCAACGAGCATCCGCTGCTGGAACTGCCCAGCGACCGGCCACGCCCGGCGGTGCAAAGTCATCAGGGCGAGCTGTACCGTTTTGACCTTGGCGATGAACTCGCCGCCAAGGTGCGCGCCTTCAATGCCGAACATGGCCTGACCCTGTTCATGACCATGACTGCAACCCTGGCGACGCTGCTCTACCGCTACAGCGGCCAGACCGACCTGCGCATCGGTGCGCCGGTGGCCAACCGCATCCGTCCGGAAAGCGAAGGGCTGATCGGCGCGTTCCTCAACACCCAGGTGCTGCGTTGCCAGCTCGACGGGCAGATGCGCGTTGCTGAGCTGTTTGAGCACGTGCGTCACACCGTAATCGAAGGCCAGTCCCATCAGGACCTGCCGTTCGACCACTTGGTGGAAGCCCTGCAGCCGCCGCGCAGTGCTGCGTATAACCCGCTGTTCCAGGTGATGTGCAACGTGCAGCGCTGGGAATTCCAGCAAAGCCGGCAACTGGCCGGGATGACCGTCGAGTACCTGGCCAACGATGCGCGTGCCACCAAGTTCGACCTCAACCTGGAAGTCACCGACCTCGATCATCGCCTGGGTTGCTGCCTGACCTACAGCACCGACTTGTTCGACGAGCCGCGCATTGCGCGCATGGCCGCCCATTGGCGCAACCTGCTGGAGGCGCTGATCGCCGATCCGCAACAGCGCTTGAGCGAGTTGGCGATGCTCCAGGCGCATGAGCAACGCGCCCTGCAAGACGGCCTCGGTATCGAGGCCGGCGAGCACCGTCTCGACCAGTGCATCCATTCGCTGTTCAGCGCCCAGGTGCAGGCCCGTGCGGATGCGCCCGCGCTGACCTTCGCCGGGCAAACCCTGAGTTACCGCGAGCTGGACAGCCGCGCCAACCGCCTGGCCTGGATGCTGCGCGAGCGTGGGGTGGGCCCACAGGTGCGGGTCGGCCTGGCGCTGCCACGCTCACTGGAAATGGTCATCGGCCTGCTGGCGATCCTCAAGGCCGGTGGCGCCTATGTGCCGTTGGACCCGGAATACCCGCTGGACCGTCTGCACTACATGATCGAAGACAGCGGCATCGGCCTGTTGCTCAGCGATGCGGCGATGTTCGACGCCCTTGGTGAGTTACCCGCCAGCGTCAGTTGCTGGTGCCTGGAAGATGACTTGCCGGTGCTCGCCAACTACCCGGCCAGTGACCTGCCGGCGATCAGCCTGGCGCAGCATCAGGCGTACCTGATCTACACCTCCGGCTCCACCGGCAAGCCCAAGGGCGTGGTGGTGTCCCACGGTGAAATCGCCATGCATTGCCAGGCGGTGATCGAGCGCTTTGGCATGCGCCCCGACGATTGCGAGCTGCACTTCTATTCGATCAATTTCGACGCCGCCACCGAGCGCCTGCTGGTGCCGCTGCTCAGTGGTGCGCAGGTGGTGTTGCGCGCCCAGGGGCAATGGGATGCCGAAGAAATTTGCGGGCTGATCCGTGAGCATCGGATCAATATCCTCGGCTTCACCCCTAGCTATGGCAGCCAGTTGGCGCAATGGCTGGCCACGCAAAACCAGACCCTGCCGGTGCGCATGTGCATCACCGGCGGCGAGGCGCTGACTGGCGAGCACCTGCAGCGCATCCGCGCGGCGTTCCAGCCGGCGCTATTCTTCAATGCTTATGGGCCGACCGAAACGGTGGTCATGCCCCTGGCCAGCCTGGCCCCTGAGGTGTTGGAGGAGGGCGCCGGCAGCGTGCCGATCGGCAGCATCATCGGCGCGCGGGTCGCCTATATTCTGGATGCCGACCTGGCGCTGGTGCCCCAAGGTGCGACTGGCGAGCTGTACGTGGGCGGCGCCGGCCTGGCCCAGGGTTATCACCAGCGTGCGGGCATGACCGCCGAACGTTTTGTGGCCGACCCGTATGCCGATGGCGGGCGGCTCTATCGTACCGGCGACCTGGTGCGCCAGCGTGCCGATGGCCTGGTGGAGTACCTGGGGCGGATCGACCATCAGGTGAAAATCCGTGGTTTCCGCATCGAACTGGGCGAGATCGAAACCCGCCTGCTTGAGCACGAGGCGGTCCGTGAGGCGGTGGTCCTGGCCCTGGATGCGCCGAGTGGCAAGCAACTGGCGGCGTACCTGGTCAGCGATGCCCGCGATCACGCCGCCTTGCGCGAGGCACTCAAGACCCACCTCAAGGCGCAGCTGCCGGACTACATGGTGCCGGCGCACCTGATGGTGCTCGACAGCATGCCGCTGACCGCCAACGGCAAGCTCGACCGCCGCGCCTTGCCGCAACCGGACCCCGAGGCCAATCGGCAGCAGTACGTGGCGCCGAGCAATGCGCTGGAACTGAGCCTGGCCGCGATCTGGTGTGCGGTGCTCAATGTGCAGCAGGTCGGGCTGCACGATAACTTCTTCGAGCTGGGTGGCGACTCGATCCTGTCGATCCAGGTGGTCAGCCGGGCGCGGCAGGCGGGGATTCACTTCAGCCCCCGCGACCTGTTCCAGCACCAGACCGTGCAGGCCCTGGCCGCAGTGGCCACGTGCAGTGAGCAGGTCACTGCCGAGCAAGGGCTGTTGACCGGCCCCTCGGGCCTGACGCCGATCCAGCATTGGTTCTTCGACAGCGAAATCCCGGCGCGTCAGCACTGGAACCAGGCATTGGTGCTGGCGCCGGTGCAGGCCCTGGACCCGCACCGCCTGGAACAGGCGCTGCTGGCCGTACTGGAACACCACGACGCCTTGCGCCTGAGCTTCACCCAGCGCGACGCGCAATGGCACGCCGAGCATCTGGCCGTGCCGGAAGGCGGCGTGTTGTGGTTGGCCCAGGTGGCGGATATGGCGCAGTGCGAGGCGCTGTTCGCCGATGCCCAGCGCAGCCTCGACCTGGAGCACGGCCCGCTGCTGCGCGCCTTGCTGGTGGACGGGCCGCTTGGCCAGCAACGCTTGCTGATCGCGATCCATCACCTGGTGGTGGATGGCGTGTCCTGGCGCGTATTGCTCGAAGACCTGCAAAACGTCTATCGCCAATTGAGCGACGGCCAGGCCGTCAGCCTGCCCGCCAAGACCAGCGCCTTGCGCGACTGGGCCGCGCGTTTGCAGGCCTATGCCAGTAGCGAATCCCTGCGTGAAGAACTGAGCCTGTGGCAGCAACAGTTGGCTGGCCCGCCGGTTAAACTGCCGGTGGACCGGGCGGACGGCAGCCTGCGCAACCGCGACGCCGAGACTGTCAGTGTGCGCCTGGATGCCGAGCGCACCCGGCAGTTGCTGCAACAGGCACCGAGCGCCTACCGCACCCAGGTCAACGACCTGTTGCTGACTGCACTGGCCCGCGTGCTGTGCCGTTGGAGCGGCCACGCATCGACCCTGATCCAGCTGGAAGGCCACGGCCGCGAAAGCCTGTTTGATGAGATCGACCTGACCCGCAGTGTCGGTTGGTTCACCAGCGCTTACCCGCTGCGCCTGACCCCGTTGGATATCGAGGAGGCCAGCGGCCAGGGCGCGTCGATCAAGGCGATCAAGGAGCAACTGCGCGCGGTGCCGCACAAAGGCTTGGGCTATGGCGTGCTGCGCTACCTGGCCGACAGTACCTGTCGCCAGGCCATGGCGGCGTTGCCGAACGCCTCGATTACCTTCAACTACCTCGGGCAGTTCGACCAGAGCTTCGACAGCCAGGCGCTGTTCCACCCGCTGGACGTGTCTGCCGGCCCGGCCCATGACCCGGATGCGCCACTGCCCAACGCCTTGAGTGTGGACAGCCAGGTGTACGGCGGCGAACTGCTGCTGCGCTGGACCTTCAGCCGCGAGCGCCACGACCACCAGACCATCAGCGAGCTGGCCGAGGCCTACCTGGGCGAGTTGCAGAGCCTGATCGCCCATTGCCTGCGCGATGATGCCGGCGGCCTGACGCCGTCCGACTTCCCCCTGGCGCACCTGACCCAGGTGCAACTGGACGCGTTGCCGGTGCCGGCCAGCGCCATCGAGGATGTGTATCCGCTGACGCCCATGCAGGAAGGCCTGCTGTTGCATACCCTGCTGGAGCCGGGCACCGGCCTCTATTACATGCAGGACCGCTACCGCATCAACAGCGAGCTCAACCCCGAGCGCTTTGCCCTGGCCTGGAAAGCCGTGATCGCCCGGCATGAAGCCTTGCGTGCGTCGTTCTGCTGGAACGTCGGCGAAGCGATGTTGCAGGTGATCCACAAGCCCGGCAGCACGCCGATCGAATACCTGGACTGGACCGGCACCCCGGCCGAGCAACAGGAACCGCGCCTGCAAGCGCTGCTCAAAAGCGAGCGCGAGGCGGGTTTCGATCTGCTCAATCAGGCGCCGTTCCACCTGCGCCTGATCCGCGTCGGCGAGGCCCGCTACTGGTTCATGATGAGCAACCACCACATCCTGATTGATGCCTGGTGCCGTTCGTTGTTGATGAATGATTTTTTCGATATCTACACCGCCTTGGGTGAAGGTCGAGAAGCACAACTGGCCGCGCCGCCACGCTATCGCGATTACATCGCCTGGCTGCAACGTCAGAACCTGGCGGAGGCGCGGCAGTGGTGGCAGCAGAACCTGCAAGGGTTTGAGCGCACCACGCCGATCCCCAGCGACCGGCCATTCCTGCGTGAACACGCCGGCCACAGTGGCGGCATGGTGGTGGGGGATTGCTATACCCGTCTGGATGCCCGTGACGGTGCGCAATTGCGCGAGCTGGCCCAGGCTCATCAACTGACCGTCAATACCTTCGCCCAGGCGGCGTGGGCCTTGGTGCTGCGGCGCTTGAGCGGCGAGCGTGACGTGTTGTTCGGCGTCACGGTGGCCGGGCGCCCGGTGGACATGCCGCACATGCAGCGCACGGTCGGCCTGTTTATCAACAGCATCGCCCTGCGGGTCAAGTTGCCCGAGGACGATCAGCCGTGCAGCGTGCGCCACTGGTTGAGCGCCTTGCTCGACAGCAATATGCAGCTGCGCGAGTACGAATACCTGCCGCTGGTGACAATCCAGGAACACAGCGAACTGCCCAAGGGCCAGCCGCTGTTCGACAGCCTGTTTGTATTTGAAAACGCTCCGGTGGAAGTCTCGGTGCTGGACCGTGCGCAAAGCCTGAACGCCACCTCGGACTCGGGCCGTACCCACACCAACTTCCCGCTGACGGCGGTGTGTTACCCGGGGGATGACCTGGGCCTGCACCTGTCCTACGACCAGCGTTATTTCGATGAAAGCACCGTGCAGGGCATGCTTGCTGAGTTCAAGCGCCTGCTGCTGGCGCTGGTGCAGGGCTTCCATGGCGATATGGCCGACCTGCCGCTGATTGGCGAGCAGGAGCGTGAGTTCCTGGTGCACGCTTGCAACCAGAGCGCCCACGACTACCCGCTGCAAAGCAGCTACGTTGAACTGTTTGAAGCGCAGGTGGCGCAGCATGGGCAGCGCATTGCCGCCAGTTGCCTTGACCGGCAATGGAGCTATGCCGAGCTGAACCAGCACAGCAACCGCCTGGGCCATGCCCTGGTCGCGGCGGGTGTCGGCCTGGATCAGCCGGTGGCGCTGCTGGCCGAGCGCGGCCTGGAACTGCTGGGCATGATCATCGGCAGCTTCAAGGCCGGTGCCGGTTATTTGCCGCTGGATCCCGGCCTGCCGGCCCAGCGCCTGAGCCGGATCATCGACCTGAGCCGCACGCCGCTGCTGGTGTGCACGGCAGCCTGCCTTGAACAGGCGCAGGTGTTGCTCGAAGACTTTGCCTGCGGCGCGCGGCCGAAGCTGCTGGTGTGGGAGGAGTTGGCGGGCGCGGATAGCAATCCGGGGATCTACAGTGCCCCGGACAACCTCGCCTATGTGATCTACACCTCCGGGTCCACCGGGCTGCCCAAGGGCGTGATGGTCGAGCAGCGCGGCATGCTCAATAACCAGTTGAGCAAGGTGCCGTACCTGCAGTTGAGCGAGCAGGATGTGATCGCCCAGACCGCGTCGCAAAGCTTCGATATTTCGGTGTGGCAATTCCTCGCCGCGCCGTTGTTTGGCGCACGGGTGGACATTGTGCCCAACACCATTGCCCATGATCCGCAGGGCCTGCTGGCCCATGTCCAGGCCCAGGGCATCACGGTGCTGGAAAGCGTGCCATCGCTGATCCAGGGCATGCTTGCCCAGGAGCGCATCAGCCTGCAGGGCCTGCGCTGGATGCTGCCGACGGGGGAGGCCATGCCGCCAGAGTTGGCGCACCAATGGCTGCTGCGTTACCCGGATATCGGCCTGGTCAACGCCTATGGCCCGGCGGAATGCTCGGATGACGTGGCGTTCTTTTGCGTCGACCTGGCCTCGACCCGTGGCACCTACCTGCCGATCGGCACGCCGACCGACAACAACCGTTTGTACCTGCTCGACGGCGCGCTGGAGCTGGTGCCGCAAGGGGCGGTGGGTGAGTTGTGTGTGGCGGGCACCGGGGTAGGGCGCGGGTACGTCAGCGATCCGCTGCGTACCGCGCAAGTGTTTGTGGCGGATCCATTTGGTGCGCCGGGAGAACGCCTGTATCGCACCGGCGACCTGGCGCGGCGGCGCAGCGATGGGGTGCTGGAGTACGTCGGGCGCATCGACCATCAGGTGAAAATTCGCGGCTACCGCATCGAACTCGGTGAAATCGAGGCGCGCCTGCACGAGCAGCCCGAGGTGCGCGACGCGGCGGTGGGTGTGCAGGAGGGCGTGAATGGCAAGCACTTGGTGGGTTACCTGGTGGCGAGCGATGCCAGCCTTAACCCTGGCGAACGCCTGGACCGCATCAAGCAGCGCCTGCGCAGCGAACTGCCGGAGTACATGGTGCCGTTGCACTGGCTGTGGCTGGAGCGCCTGCCGTTGAATGCCAACGGCAAGCTCGACCGCAAGGCCTTGCCGGCTCTGGAGATCGGTCAGTTGCACAGCCAGGATTACCTGGCGCCGCGCAGCGAGCTGGAGCAGACCCTGGCCACAATCTGGGCCGAGGTGCTGAAGGTCGAGCAGGTGGGCGTGCTGGATAACTTCTTCGAGCTGGGCGGGCATTCGTTGCTGGCCACGCAAATCGCCTCGCGGGTGCAAAAGAGCCTGCAACGGGATGTGCCGCTGCGGGCGATGTTCGAATGCAGCACGGTGGCGGAGTTGGCGACGTACATCGAGGGCTTGGCCGCCAGTGACATCAGTGCCGGCACGGTGGACCGCCTGAGCGATTTGATGGCGGAGCTGGAGGGGCTTTGAGTCGGCGAACGGGCCGCCATACAGGCGGCACGCCATTGGTCGGTTTTGCACATTTTTGGGGTGCCTACTGTCAATTCTGACAGTAGGCAAACCTCCTGTTTCCGGGGCTAGATAACTGCAGATTTGGGCCTGCCCAGCAGGCTTGCTGGTTATCTTTCCCAGACAGGAGGTCGCATCATGGTCAAAAAAACCACCCCCCAAAGCCCGCCGTTGGCGGCTACCCAGGCACCTGCCGAGGTTGCTGTCGAATTGCCCTATCCGCAGATTCGCTACGCCCTCAATAACAACACCCTGGACCCCATCAAGGCGAAAAACGGCACTGTCGCGACCGTCGCTTTTACGGGGATGGGCACGGGGCCCATTACCTTGTACTGGGCGATCAAGGGCCAGGACGAGCCGGTGTTTGAACCTGTTGTGCAACCGGGCAGTACCAGCGGCAGTATTGATATTCCGGTTCCCTGGCAATCGGTCAGCACCAGCATTGGGCATACGGTTTTGGTCTGGCACACCGCGCGGGTGGCAGGCCAGTTGAAGGAATCGCTGGTGCTGGAGTTGGAGGTCCAGCAGATCAGGGAGGCGGACCTCAAGGAGTCGCTGCCGAAGTTTGAGCATGCCCAGTATGTCCATAGCACCTGGCAACTGGATATGAAGACATTCAGGGGCGATGAGACCATCCGCCTTAACGCCTGGCCGATGATTCAGGCCGGGCAGCGCCTGTTTATCAATGTGGCCGGTGATCAGCACAAGCCGCCGTTCGCGTTTAGCTGGGTGGCGCGGGACCATGTGGTCATGGAGACCGAAGCCCATGACGATCATGTCTTTGAGTTCAAGCTGTCACGGGGCTGGATGGCGCGACGGGAAGACTATTCGGCACTGACCCTTCATATCGCCGTGATCTTTGATGGCACCGATCCCAAGCCGCCGGTACCGGTCGATCCGATCTACGAAACCCGACTGCCCGAAAACGCCCACGAGTTTCATCCTCGCAACACGGCGCTGTTGTTTGTCGATACCTCCCTGCATTTGCAAGCCCCGATATTGGTCGAGGCGCAAGGCCAGGGCCAGGTTGATCCCCTCAAGTTGTTGGAGGGGGCCACGGTACGTGTTTGTTACGAGGATATGCAGAGCACCGACCATATTGCCCTGTGCTGGGAATCCACCTTCGGTGATTGCGCGCCGATTGCACCGCAGTATGGCGTAGAGGAGGGGTGCATCGACTTCCATGTGCCGCCGGAATACGTGGGCATGCGCCTGGATAACTTCGCGCATTTCTCCTATACCGTGACCCGGGATGGGGAGCCGTACACGTCGCCTGAAGGTGTGGTCAGGATCCCACTGCCGGCCAACCTGCCCCAGCCGCAGATTTTCGAAATGCCGTTCAACACCCTGGACCTTGGAGGGATGTGCTGTGATGATCCGGTGACTGTTCATGTCGCGCCTTGGCCGTTTATCGGCACCAGCCAGGTTATTCAGTTGTTTATCGGTGGTGTTTACCCGGATGGCTCGAAAGCCCGGCTGCTCCCTTTTGATGAGGCGCCGATTACTGAAGAAGACGTGCGTAGCGGTTGGACCAGAACCTTGTCTCGGGCCCAACTGGCGGCGCTCAAACATGACAGCCAGTTGTATGTTCTCTTTAGTGTCGAGTTTCTTCCGCGTAAGGATTCAAGGCCGGTCTACAGGTCTTTTCCTTCACTGCTGGTGAATCTGCTCACCGAGCCCCACTTGGAGTTGACGGCCCCCCATCTCGTCGAGTCCGTAGACTGCGGCGCCGACGGCTGGCTACTCAACCCGGTGAACACGGTGGAGGGCGCGCATCTTCAGGTAGCGTACGGGCATATGTGTCCGGGGGATTGGGTGTGCCCGACGTTTACCGGCACACCAGGGCTCGGTTCGCCGGCGCTGGAGTGTCGTACTGTCGGTGTAGATGAGCGAAACATGGTGTTCCCGATTCCGGCCTCTGCGATCAGCGCCAACCTGTGTCAGAAAATATCGGTTTCTTACAATGTGTCGCGTGCCTGCGGTGGCTCCTGGGAGTCGCCGGTGAAAGAGGTGCAGGTCCTGGATCTCAGCGGCCTGCCCGCGCCTGCGGTGGAACAGGCCACGGGCAGCACGTTGGACCTTAATACCTTTGGGGGCGATGCCACGGCGATGGTGGCTACCTGGTTCTATCTGGCCCTGGGCCAACCTTGCTGGCTGTGGGTGACGGGTGAGTTGGAGGATGGCAGCCCCTACCGTTTTGAGGTGCTGGAAGGTCAGGCGGTAACCGAGGAATGGCTGGCCGGTGGCGTCACCGCGGCACTGGCGCGCAACGAACTGCAAAAACTGGCGGATTGCAGTGCCTTTGAAGTGCATTTCGCGGTGAACTTCAATGGCGAGTCCGACAAGGCCAGCGCCAAGGAATTTGCATCGCTGACCCTCGAAATTGCCCAGGAGGACCTGGTACTCGAAGCGCCCACGGTGCGCGAAGCGGTAGGCTCGCAGCTCACGGTATACAACGGCCGCGATGGCGTGACGGTGCGAGTGGCCTATGACCTGATCAGCCCCGGCCATGCAATCAGCGTGTGCTGGAAACGCGCAGACGGTACCTGCCTGCCGCTGGCCTCGAAGCCTGGCAGCAATGACCCGGATTATGTGGATTTCCATATCCCCCGGGAGGCGGTGATTCGTGGGATTGGCAAGACGGTGAAGATCAACTACACCGTTACCAGCCTGTGCAAAGTGGCGACTTCCCCGGACCTCGATCTGCAAATCAGCGATCCGATACATTTGCCGGTGCCGATGGTGCCGCAGGCAACCAACAATATTCTGGACTTACGCACCTTTAATGGGAACGCGGATATCACCGTTGAACCCTGGTGGTTTATCTTGCCGGACCAGAAAGTATGGTTGCGGGGCGTCGGTACCCAAAAGAATGGCAACCCTTATACGATCAACGTTTACTTGGGTCAGGGGGTGACAGCAGGTGAAGCGAGTACAGGTTTGAAAAAGGCGTTACAGCGTTTCGAACTTGAGCTCTTGAAGGACCTCAGCCGCCTGATGTTTACCTGTAAGGTGACCGCCGATGGCAGTACCCATGAAAGTGAAGCGCTGGCGTTTCCGATTCTGGAGCTGATTATCCGGGCCAATTTCTTAACCGATTTTGATGATTTTGAGAGTTATCCGAGCCAGGAGTATCTGGGGGCAGGGACTATCATCAACACGCGCTTATTGGATTTTGAATTACCAGCCTCATCTCCCCCTGGAATTGGGCTTCATCCAGTCAGAACTGCCGGAGAACTGGTGCCGGGAATGATTGAGGGCAAGGCATTGGCAGTGCGCTGCGGTAGCGCTAATACAATGCAGCTATCACGTCTGAAGTTTAAGTTCAGATGCGCACGGGTGAGATTCGGTTATGCAAATACCGGCACCGATATCGCGACGTTCAGGTTCTTTGGTGAAAATAATCAGCTACTTGGGACACGTGAGGCAGCGACTAGGACCTGGGTCGATTTCGAGGCTGAAAACGGAGCAAAAATAGTCCGTATTGACGTTTTGTGTCTGGTGCATGGAGCGATTGATTCGCTAACCATCTGGCATGGTGGCGAGACTTATCGTCATTGAGCTAATGCCCGCCCTGCAGAAAAGGGGTGAGCAAACGCTCGGGGTCGGCCGTTAGGTATTGGACCAACGAGATACAAGAATGCCCGCTTTGTGCGGGCATTCTTGTTAGTGGCGTGTGGTTAATCCGAGTCACTTGGGCCCGAGGATTTTCCCCAACTTATCCGGTGACGGCGCCCCCTGCTGTTGCTGCAACTGGCCCTTGTCATCCAGATAGAAAATCGCCGGCGTGGCCGACAACTCCAGCTCTTCCATCAACTTCATATTGGCATCGAGCTTGGCCTGGATCTGGGCCGGAATCTTGGTCAGGGCCTTGAGCTTGCTGGCTTTGCCGGCAGACTCATGTTCTTCCAGGGCCTGGGCTGTGTCCTTGCTTGCCAGCAGCGCCGCCGATTTGCCCGGGCTGTCTTCGCGAATAATCCCGACCATGATGTGGCGCAACTGTACCTTACCCGCCTTGACCCAGGGCCGTGCCTGTTCCCAGAACATGTTGCAGTACGGGCAGTTAGGGTCGCTGAACAGGTAGACGGTGCGCGGCGCGTTTTTATCGCCGTCCTGGATCCAGCTGCTCTGTTCCATCTTGGCCCAGATTTCCTTGGCCATTGGGGCGTAGACCAGTTTTTCCAGGGGCGCGGTGCTCAGGTCATTGCCCTTGGCGTCATACAGATTGCCGGCGATCACGTGTTGGCCGTCGGCGGTCAGGTACAGCGCCATGCCGCGGTTCTGGTATTGCGCGGCATAGCCCTTGAGCCCGCCCGGCGCGTCGAAGCTGCCGATGATCTTGGCGCCCTTGGCTTCGATCTGTTTGATCGGCGCCGGCCATTCTTCGGCGTGGACGAGGCTGGCAGCCAGGGTCAGGGGCAGCAGGGTTAGCAGGTGGCGGAGGCGGGGCATAAGGGTTTCCTTGCAGGGGCCGTCTTGGCGGCAGTCTTGTCCGTGGGGTCGAAATATTCCATGGCGCGGGCCAGGCTGGCCTGGGACAGTTCGCCCAGGTGGCTGTTGATCAGCCGGCCATCGGCTTGATAGAAGAGGGTGGTCGGCAGGGCCATGGACCCCACGGCCTGGCCCAGGCGGCCACTGGCGTCGAACAGCACGTTGTCCAGGTTCAGGCCCTGAGTAGCCAGGTAGGTGCTGACGCTTTGCATGCTTTCGGCCTGGTTGACGAACAGGAAGGTCACGTCCGGCCGCTGCTTCTGGGCGTTTTCCAGCACCGGCATTTCCCGCCGGCAGGGCGGGCACCAGGTGGCCCAGAGGTTGATCACCAGCGGGCCGCCCTGGTAGTCAGCCAGTTGCACGGTTTCGCCATCGGCATTGCGCAGGGCGATGTCCGGCAGGCGCGTACCTTTTTCGTAGATGTTCAACGAGAAACTGGCCAGTGCCCAGAAGGCCAGGCCGCTGACCACACCGGCGCTAAGCGGTTTGCGCAGGGCCGGGCGGCGCCAGCTCCACAGTAGGGCGGCGATGATCAGCACGATCACCCCAGGCCAGGCCAGGAAACCGCCGTCGCGCAGGTCGACGATCTGCAACGGGTCGTCGCGGTAGTACGACCAGTACATCAAGACAAAGCCGATACGCGCACTGAGCATGCCCAGCAGGAACAGGCTGAACAGCACCGATTCGGGGTTCTCGCCGCCCCGCTTGGCCACGCGCCAGCCCACGACTGTGGCGAGGATCAGCGCACTGATCAGCAGCAGATGGTTCAAGGCAATGGCAAAGGTGCCGATGGTCAAGGTCAGCATCAGAGTGCTTCCCGGGTCTGGGTCCAGCGTTGCAGGAAGGCTGCGGCATCCACTTCGCCGGTGATGCGTTGGGCGCGGCGCTCTGCACCGTCGGGGCCGATCCAGACGAAGCTCGGTGGGCCAGGGACTTTGTAGCGACCGAGCAGCTCACGGCTGGCGGCGTTGTCGGCGGTGACGTCCAGGCGCAGCAGGCGTACGTCCTTCAGGGCGTCCATCACTTCGGGTTTGCCGAACACCTGTTTTTCCATGATTTTGCACGACACACACCAGTCGGCGTAGTAGTCCAGCAGCACCCATTGGCCCTGGGCCTTGGCGCTGTCGAGCTGGGCTTGCAGGGCTACCGGGTCGTTGAGGGTGATAAAGCTGTCATGGGCAGTCGGCGCGCCGGCCACCGTCGAGCCACCGAAGACCTTGAGAGGCTGCCACAGGTCGTCGCTGCCACCGGCGGCGCCGATCACCAGGATCGCGCCCCACAGCCCCAGGGCCAGAGAGCCGGCACCCAGTGCCTTGGCGATCAGCCCGTACTCACGGGCCAGGCTCCAGCCGCAGTAGGCCATGACCAGCGCCAGTACACCCCACAGGCCGAGCCACAGGCTTTCGTCGACGACCGGGCGAATCATCAACACGGCGGTCGCGAGGAACAGGAAGCCAAACACGCCCTTCAGCACGTTCATCCAGGTGCCCGGCTTGGGCAGGAAGCGATTGCCCACGGTCACCAGCAATAGCAAGGGCACGCCGATACCGATGCCCATGGCAAACAGGATCAGGCCGCCGTGCAGGGCATTGCCGCTTTGCGCGATATACAGCAGGGCGCCGGCCAGGGGCGCGGTCATGCACGGGCCCACCAGCAGACCGGACAAGGCGCCGAGCACCCCGGCGCCGATCAGGCTGCCGCCGTTTTGCTGGCGGCTGGCGTTGTCCAGGCGATCGCGCAGGAAGGCCGGCAGTTGCAGTTCAAAGAAACCGAACATCGGCAGGGCGAGGATCACAAACAACCCGGCGAAACTGCCGAGGATCCACGGGGTTTGCAGCAGCGCGGCGAGGTTGCTGCCGGCCAGCGCGGCCAGCACGCCGAGGGCGGCATACACCAGGGCCATGCACACCACATAACTGCTGGCCAGGGCAAAACCACGGCGTGGGCTGGCACCGCTGCCCACCACCAGGCCAGCAAGGATTGGCAGCATCGGCAGCGAACACGGGGCAAACGCCAGCAATAGGCCCAGGCCGAAGAACACCAACAGGCTCCAGCCCAGGCTGCGTTGCTGCAGGCCACTGGCCAGGCTTTCATCCTGAGCCTCGGCGGTGGTGGCCACGGCGGGGTTGCCACCCAGGTCCACGGTGAGCGATTGCGGTGGGTAGCACAGGCCGGCATCGGCACAGCCCTGCCAGCCCAGCTTGACCTTGCCGGTGGCACCGGCCGGAAGCTTCACTTCCAGGCCCTGGCGGTACACCTGTTGCTCGCCGAAGAACTCGTCGCTATGGGCTTCGCCCTGGGGCAGCACGGGTTGTTCGGCCAGGCCTTCGAACTTCATGCGTTGCTGGTACAGGTAATAACCGTCGGCAATCTGCCAATACAGCTGGGTTTCACCGGAAGCCAGGCGCTCGGAGGTAAAGGTGAAGGCCTTGCCTACCGGGAGGAACTCGGCCTTGGTCTCGAACGGATTGTTGCCAGGCGCGGCCTGGGCCAATCCGGTGAACAACACCAACAGGAAGATAAACAGATGCCGCATGGTCAAGCCTTAGTTCGATGCAAGTGGGGCACACAATGTGGGGTGCTGATTAACCGATGATTAACCGGGCTATTCTAGAGTGTAGGGATTTTCGAAGCGCGCCTCTTTTGCCGGCATAATGCGCGCTTAATCCGCCCTCCTTTAAATCAGCATTTTTGCAAAGGGTTCAGCATGCACGTACTGGTCTGTGAAGACGATGACCTGATTGCCAGTGGCATCGTTGCCGGTCTCGGCGCCCAGGGCTTTACGGTCGAGCGCGTAGCCACGGCCGCAGCCGCGCGGGCGATGCTCAAGGCGGCGGAGTTCGACATCATGGTGCTCGACCTCGGCCTGCCGGATGAAGACGGCCTGAAACTGCTGCAACAACAGCGCAGTGCAGGCCTGGAGATTCCGGTGCTGATCCTCACCGCGCGGGATTCGGTGACCAACCGGGTCGACGGCCTGCAGGCCGGCGCCGACGATTACCTGCTCAAGCCCTTCGACTTGCGTGAACTGGCGGCCCGCCTGCAAACCCTGCTGCGCCGGGTGGCCGGGCGTAGCGTCAACCTGATCGAGCATGGCCGGCTGACCTACAACCCCAGCAGCCGGGAAACCCTGTTGGGCGGCCAATCGGTGGACTTGTCCCGCCGTGAACAGGCGTTGTTGCAGGCACTGCTGCACAACCGTGGCCGGGTGCTGTCCAGCGAGCAGCTCAAAGACAGCGTCTACGGCTTTAACGACGAGTTGGAAAGCAACGCCCTCAACGTGCATATCCACCACCTGCGCCGCAAATTGGGCAATGGCATTGTCGAGACCGTGCGTGGCCTGGGCTACCGCCTGGGCCCGGCGGACGGTGGAGAGGACGCTTCGTGATGAGCCTGCGTCTGCGCCTGACGTTCAAGCTGGGCGCCGCTTTTGTGCTGATCTGGGTGCTGGCAGCGACCTGGATGCTCAACGACCTGCGTAACCAGATGATGTTTTCCCTGGATCAGCGGCTGGTGGCGTCGGCGCGCATGGTGGCCGGGCTGATGGAGCAGATGCCCGGCCTGGCCAGTGTGGGCGAGGGCAAACGCTTTGGCGCCGAGCAATTGAATGTGCCGGGGGGCATGGCGTGCCAGGTCAGTTCGCTGCGTGGCGAAGTCCTCGCGCGCAGCCATACCACCCCGGATCAGGGCCTGGAATCCCGGCAGAGTGGCTTTCGCGACCAGATCATCGACGGCGCCGCCTGGCGCAGCTTTACCCTGGCCCGGGGCGATTTGTTTATCACCACCGCTGACCGCCAGGTGGAGCGCGAGGCGCTGAATATGTCGATCCTGCTGGCGGCCTCGGTGCCGGTGGGCGTGGCCCTGCTGGGCTGCCTGTGCCTGTTGTGGCTGGGGATCGGCCAGAGCCTGGTGCCGCTCAACCGTATGCGCGATGCCTTGATGCGCCGCAGCGCCGACTCCCTCGAGCCCTTGCAGATTCACCCGTTGCCCAGCGAGCTCAAGCCGTTGCTCGACACTCAGAACCAGCTGTTGCAGCGCATCGCCAAGGCCATTGAGCGCGAGCGCCGGCTGACGGGCGATGCCGCCCACGAACTGCGCAGCCCCCTTACGGCGATCAAGACCCACCTGCAAGTGGCACGCATGACCGACGGCGCGGCCCGCGACCAATCCCTGGCCCATGCCGAGGAGGGCGCCGACCGCCTGCATCGCACCCTTGAGCAATTGCTGTTGCTGGCGCGGGTCGAGGGCAGCCTGTCGTTTGATGACGGCTTGCAGTCCAGCGCCGAGCAGGTGGCGCGTCTGGCGATCCAGGACGCCAACGCCGGCGACAACCGGCGCATCGACCTGATCTTGCCGGACAACCTGCCCGATAATCCGGTGGAAATGCCCGTGGGCCTGGCGGTTGCCGCCTTGCGTAACCTGCTGGATAACGCCCTGAGCCATACCCCGGCCGATACGCGGGTGGAACTGAGTGTGTTTACCCAGGGCAATCAGGTGGTGTTCCGCGTGCGCGACCATGGCGCGCCGATCTCCAGCGAAGACTTGCAACATCTGACTCAACGTTTCTGGCGCAATGGCAACAGCGGTGGTTGTGGCCTGGGCCTGGCCATCGTGCAGGCGATTGTCCAGCGCTGTTCCTGTTCCCTGGCCTTCGACAGCCAGCCCGACGGCCTGCGGGTCGACCTGGGGATGCCGCTGCGACGCTGATCTTTCCTTGCACCCACATAACTACCGCCATCCTCAGGCCCGGCGCTTCAGGATGGCGTTAATTTTTGTGTTTGCAGGTTTGCCGGCTGAATGACTCAGCCTGTATTGAAAAGGACAGCGCCTATGTTGGTCATCGACTCCACTTATCCCGCCCAGGATTTTAATCAACGCAATGGCGAAGCCGTGCGCCAGTTGGTGGTGCATTACACCGCCGCGCCCTTCGCCTCTTCCTTGCGCACCCTGACGCAGCAGGGTGTCAGTGCCCATTACCTGCTGCCCGACCCCCTCGAGGCGGGTTATCGAGACGCCGGCTACGACGAGTTGCGGGTATTTCAACTGGTGGATGAACATCAGCGCGCCTGGCATGCGGGGGCCAGTCATTGGGCGGGCCACGATAACGTCAACACGCGCTCTATCGGCATCGAGATCGTCAATCTGGCTCGCGACGATGGCGGGGTTTTTACCTTTCCTGCCTACGGGGCGGAGCAAATCGAGGTACTGATCGCGCTGATCCACGACATTTTCGCCCGTCATCCGCAGATCGGCGCCACCGATATCGTCGGCCATTCGGATGTGGCGTTCTGGCGCAAAAGTGACCCGGGTCCACGGCTGCCCTGGCACGGCTTGTTCGAGGCGGGCATTGGCGCCTGGTTCGGTGAAGAGATCAAAAACGCCTATGTGCGCCGCTTTCGCATGGGCTTGCCCCAGGAGGTGGAGATCGAACGGGCCTTTCAGCGCTACGGCTACGCCCCGGCACGAAACCGCCAGGCGTTCCAGCAACGGGTGCGTGCGTTCCAGATGCACTTCCGGCCCTCCGACTATCGTGGGCAACTGGATATCGACACCTGCGCGATTCTCTATGCGTTGAACGAAAGGTACAGCAGTGCCGGCGAGTGAGCCATTCGCCGTTTTTTCAACGACCCAGGTGTAAATCCTCACGCCGCTGAAGCGTTTCCAGAACAGGAAATCCGTGCGCATGCCCTTTGGGGGCCAGACGTCAACGGGTTGGCAGTTTGGTCACCATCATCCGCGTATTGAGGGATCTAGAGATGTCAGTCGCTACCAGTCGCATTGACGATTTGCAGGTGTCGGCCAGCCCGACGCCGGCGGAAACGCTTTACCAGTTCGATGAATCACCGCTGCTGGCCCGCCAGCGCCTGCAGGAGTCCAATGCCCGCAGTTACCCACGGCGTATCCCCCTGGCACTCAAGCGGGCCAAGGGCATTTATGTCGAGGACGTCGAGGGGCGCAGTTTTATCGACTGCCTGGCCGGGGCCGGTACGTTGGCCCTGGGGCATAACCACCCGGTGGTGATCGAGGCGATCCAGCAGGTGCTGCAGGACGAGTTGCCTCTGCATACCCTGGACTTGACCACGCCGGTCAAGGATCAGTTTGTGCAGGATCTGTTCGGCCTGCTGCCTGCGGAACTGGCGCGGGAGGCGAAGATCCAGTTTTGCGGGCCCACCGGCACCGATGCAGTGGAAGCCGCGCTGAAGTTGGTACGCACCGCCACGGGGCGCAGCACGGTGTTGTCGTTCCAGGGCGGTTATCACGGCATGAGCCAGGGCGCGTTGAGCCTGATGGGCAGCCTGGGGCCGAAAAAGCCATTGGGTGCCTTGCTGGCCAACGGCGTGCAGTTCCTGCCTTTCCCCTATGACTACCGGTGCCCGTTCGGCCTGGGTGGGGCAGAGGGGGTCAAGGTCAACCTGCATTACCTGGAAAACCTGCTCAACGACCCGGAGGCCGGCGTATTGCTACCGGCGGCGGTGATCGTCGAAGTGGTGCAGGGCGAGGGCGGCGTGATCCCGGCCGACCTCGACTGGCTGCGCGGCCTGCGGCGGATTACCGAGCAGGCCGGGGTGGCGCTGATCGTGGATGAGATCCAGAGCGGTTTCGGGCGCACCGGCAAGATGTTTGCCTTTGAACATGCCGGCATTGTTCCGGATGTGGTGGTGTTGTCCAAAGCCATTGGCGGCAGCCTGCCGCTGGCGGTGGTGGTCTATCGCGAGTGGCTCGACACCTGGCTGCCGGGCGCCCATGCCGGCACCTTCCGGGGCAATCAGATGGCCATGGCGGCGGGGTCGGCGGTGATGCGCTACCTCAAGGAGCACAACGTGGCCGACCACGCCGCCGCCATGGGTGAGCGCTTGAGTGAACATCTGCGCATCCTGCAGCGGGACTTTCCACAACTGGGGGATATCCGTGGGCGCGGCCTGATGCTGGGCGTGGAACTGGTGAACCCGAGCGGCACGCCGGATGTCCAGGGGCACCCGCCGGTCCATCGACAATTGGCGCCGCTGGTACAGCGCGAGTGCCTCAAGCGCGGGTTGATTCTGGAGCTGGGCGGGCGCCATGGCAGCGTGGTGCGTTTCCTGCCGCCGCTGGTCATCACCGCTGCAGAAATCGACCGCGTGGCAGAGATCTTCGGCCGGGCTTTGGCGGCGGCCGTGGCCAGCCTCTAATTTTCCTGCGCCGCTATACGTTCCTACATACATCAGCCACGCGCAGTGCGTGGCAGCCTTTGAGTGACGGAGAACCGCAATGACCTCAGTATTTGACCGCGAAGACATCCTGTTCCAGGTGGTGGTCAACCATGAAGAACAGTATTCCATCTGGCCTGACTACAAGGCCGTGCCAGAGGGCTGGCGCACCGTGGGTAAAAGCGGGATGAAGAAAGAGTGCCTGGCTTACATCGAAGAGGTCTGGACTGATATGCGCCCGCTGAGCTTGCGCCAGAAGATGGATGCGCAGGTTGTTGCTGGCTGAACACAAGCAAATGTGGGAGCGGGCTTGCCTGCGATGGGCTACACATCTCTTTAGTGATTCTTAGGTTTGTGTACATATCCGTTGCTGCGGTCATGGCCACTTAGGGTTCCGCCCTTACGGCGGCTCACTTTGGAAAAGCCCCAAAGTAAGCAAAGGGCTTTTGCCCCACCACTCGGCACCTCGCCCAGGCTCGGTGTGCCCGTCATCCGACATTGATTTGGGGGGCCGCCGCGATGGGCCATCCATGGCCCAGCGCGGCTAACCCGGCGTCCTGCCGGGTTACCCCCCAAATCAATATCGGATGACGGCCAGGGTGGTTTAACGGGGCGCCTAAGATCAAAATCACAAGCAAAGCGAGGCGGCCTGACAGCCGACCTGATCGTCGAGGCGTGCGCATATACCTGTGGGAGCTGGCTTGCCTGCGATGGTCGTTAACGATGACAAATGAATACCTGACACTCTGATGTGTTCTTTCGGCCGCCATCGCAGCGATGCGGCGATCCGACAAGCCAGCTCCCACAGGGGGGAATGCAGCTTCACGCCCCGGCTTTGGCATTGCTGTTGCTGTTGCTCTGCTTTTGATCTGGCTTTTGATCTGGCTTTTGATCTTAGGCGCCCCGTTAAACCACGATGGCCGCAGGCAGGTATTGCGCAGTGGGCACCCCGGCATGGATGCCGGGGTAGCCGCGACACGGCCATGGATGGCCGATCGCGGCGGGCCCACGGAGCAATGCCTGACTGCGGGCATGCCGAGCCTA
>NZ_JAAQWS010000012.1:0-206436 GCF_012985645.1 Pseudomonas sp. WS 5410
TCGAAGATCAGGTCGGCTGTCAGGCCGCCTCGCTTTGCTTTTGATCTGAGGCGCCCCGTTAAACCACGCTGGCCGTCATCCGATATTGATTTGGGGGGTAACCCGGCAGGACGCCGGGTTAGCCGCGCTGGGCCATGGATGGCCCATCGCGGCGGCCCCCCAAATCAATGTCGGATGACGGGCACACCGAGCCTAGGCGAGGTGCCGAGTGGTGGGGCAAGAGCCCTTTTGGTTACTTTTGGGGCTCTTTTCCAAAAGTGACCCGCCGTAAGGGCGGAACCCTAAGTGGCCGTGACCGCAGCAACGGATATGTACACAAACCCAAGAAGCACCAGAGAAAAGAGTTGTGTAAAGACTCATGCCCATCGCAGCCTCACCAAAGCTCAACAGCTCCCACATTAGGTCAGTGTGACACTCGACCATTCCTCGCTCAATTGCGCTGCTTGCAGACGGCTGGCGCACACCTAGGTATAGTGCCGCCCCTCTTCGCATGCACGATCGTCAGCCGCATGCGAACGCCGAACTAATAACAACCCGCGACATGGAACCGGGACGAGCCCTCGCCCCACCTATCGTGCTGTCTGCGAAATGGTGTGGAGTCGAGCCGTCCGGCTTTTGCCTTTACAGAAAACAGCGAGGAATACTCCATGCTAGAAGTCATCAACGACTTCCTCTCAGGAAAAGTACTGATCGTGCTCATTGTCGGGCTCGGTGGTTACTTCACGATCCGCTCGCGTTTCGTTCAGTTTCGTCACTTCTTTCATATGTTCGCGGTGTTTCGCGACAGCCTGAAAAGCAGTGCCGGCCAACTCAGCTCGTTCCAGGCGCTGATGCTCAGCCTGGCCGGACGAGTGGGTGCCGGTAACATCGCCGGGGTCGGCATTGCCGTGACCCTGGGCGGCCCGGGCGCAGTGTTCTGGATGTGGGTCACCGCGCTGGTGGGCATGTCTTCGAGCTTTATCGAGTGCTCCCTGGGCCAGCTCTACAAACGTACCGACGCCGAAGGCACCTACCGTGGCGGCCCGGCCTATTACATCCAGCACGGCCTGCAAAAACGCTGGCTGGGGATGGTCATGGCGTTTCTGCTGCTGGTGACCTTCGGGTTCGCCTTCAATGGCCTGCAAGCCCATGCCGTGACCCACTCGCTGAACAACGCCTTTGGCTTCGACACCACCTACACCGGCCTGGCGCTGGCGGTGTTGCTGGGCCTGGTGTTTATCGGCGGGATCAAGCGCATTGCCTCGATTGCCGACCTGCTGGTGCCGGTCAAGACCCTGATCTATATCGCCGTGACGGTCTACGTGATCGTGCTGCAATTCGACCAGGTGCCGGCCATGCTCGCGACCATCGTCAGGAGCGCCTTTGGCCTGGACCAGGCCTTCGGCGGCCTGGTGGGCAGCGCGATCATCATGGGTGTGAAGCGCGGCGTGTTTGCCAACGAAGCGGGCCTGGGCAGCGCGCCCAACGTGGCAGCCGTGGCCTCGGTGGAACACCCGGTCGCCCAAGGTGTGGTGCAAGCGTTCAGCGTGTTCCTCGACACCTTCATCATCTGTACCTGCACCGCCCTGCTGATCCTGCTCTCGGGCTTCTACACCCCAGGCTTTGAAGGCGACGGCATTGCCCTGACCCAGAACTCCCTGGCGGCGGTGGTCGGTGACTGGGGCCGGATGTTTATCTCGGTGGCCCTGGCGTTGTTCGTGTTCACCTCGATCATGTACAACTACTACCTGGGCGAGAGCAACCTGCGCTTTTTGGTGGGCAACAACCGCAAGGTGCTGATCGGTTATCGCGCGCTGGTGCTGGTGCTGATCTTCTGGGGTTCGATCGAGAACCTGAGCACCGTGTTCGCCTTCGCCGACATCACCATGACCATGCTGGCGTTCGTCAACCTGTTCGCCCTGGCGTTCCTGTTCAAGATCGCCATGCGCATCCTCAACGACTACGACAGCCAGCGCGCGGCGGGCATCAAGACCCCGGTGTTCGATTCCAGCCAGTTCCCTGACCTGGACCTGGACCGCAAGGCCTGGCCGGCCAACCCGGTGCAGCCGGAGCCAACGGCTCAAGCGACTGCTGAACTGAACGCCCAAGTGCAACGCTGAGCCTAGATAGATGACACGCCGCCCGGCCTTGGGCATGCTCTGGGCCCGGCGGCGTTTTTCGTTCAGGAGATTCTTCGATGTCCAAAGCTAACACCATCATGGTGCTCTACACCGGCGGCACCATCGGTATGCAGGCCAGCGCCAACGGCCTGGCGCCCGCTTCGGGCTTTGAAGCGCGCATGCGCGAACAGCTTGCCCACCTGCCAGCGCCAGCCTGGCGCTTTCGGGAAATGTCGCCGCTGATCGACAGCGCCAATATGACGCCCGCCTACTGGCAGCGCCTGCGCAGCGCCGTGGTCGAGGCTGTGGACGAGGGCTGCGATGGCGTGCTGATTTTGCATGGCACCGACACCCTGGCCTACAGCGCGGCAGCCATGAGTTTCCAACTGCTGGGCCTACCGGCGCCCGTGGTGTTCACCGGTTCAATGCTGCCGGCCGGCGTGCCTGACAGCGATGCCTGGGAAAACGTCAGCGGCGCCCTGGCAGCGTTGGGCGAAGGCCTCGCGCCCGGCGTGCACCTGTACTTCCACGGCGCACTGATGGCGCCGACCCGCTGCGCGAAAATCCGCAGTTTTGGCCGTCATCCCTTTGCTGCACTGCATCGCAACGGTGGCGTGGCCAAGGCCCAGGCCCTGCCCGCCGCCCTGGACTACCGCCAGCCCAAGGCCCTGGCCAATGTCGGTGTGTTGCCGCTGGTGCCGGGCATTGATGCCGGGCAACTGGACGCCCTGGTCGCCAGCGGCATCCAGGCGCTGGTGCTCGAATGCTTTGGCAGCGGCACCGGGCCCAGCGATAACCCGGCGTTCCTTGCCAGCCTGCAGCGCGCGCTGGATCGGGACGTGGTGGTGGTCGCAATCACCCAATGCCATGAAGGTGGCGTGGAACTGGACGTGTATGAAGCGGGCAGCCGCTTGCGTGGGGTCGGCGTGTTGTCCGGTGGCGGCATGACCCGCGAAGCTGTGTTCGGCAAGCTGCAAGCCCTGCTCGGCGCCGGGCTGTCCAACGACGCAGTACGGCGCCTGGTCGAACTGGACCTGTGCGGCGAACTGAGCTGAGCGGCATATAACTTGCTCCACTTCCAGCCATCCCCTGGCTGGAAGTTCCCATGCTGCACTCCCACCTCACCACCCTCAATGCCGTTTCCCTGGTGCTCAGCACCTTCAAGGCCGAAGGCTTGCCCGCCGAAGCGCTGCTGGCCGGCAGTGGCATCTGTGCGGCGGACTTGAGCCGCGCCGACACACGCATCGCCACGCACCAGGAAATGCAGGTGTGCGCCAATGCCGTGGCCTTGCAGCGTGATATCGGGCTGATCGTGGGGCGACGGATGCACGTATCGGCCTACGGCATGCTCGGCTATGCGCTGCTCACCAGTGCCACTTTCGGTGACGCTTTACGCCTGGCCCTGCGTTATCCGGCGCTGTTGGGAACACTGTTCGAGCTGAGCCTGGAGCAAGACGGTGAGCGTATCTGGTTCACCGCCAGCGATTACCGCGAGAGCCCGGCACTGACCGCCTTCAATGTGGAGCTGTGCCTGGGATCGCTGAAGGTAATCTGTGACGACTTGCTCGGCCACCCGCTGCCGCTGCTGGGTGCGCGCTTTGAGCATGCCGCGCCGGATTATCAGGCGCGCTACGCCGAGTGTTTCGACTGCCCGCTGCAATTCCAGGCCACTGCCAATGCGTTCGCCTTTGACCAACGCTGGCTCGCCCAACCGTTGCCCCTGGCCGACACGGTGACCCACCGGGCAATGGCCGAGCGCTGCCGCAAACAGAACACCGAATTCACCGGGCGCGAGGCCTGGCTGGGGCGGGTGCGCCAGTTGCTCGCGGCGCAACTGCACGCCGCCCCCGGGCTGGATGGCCTGGCCCAGCAGATGAACTGTTCACCCCGCACCCTGCGCCGGCACCTGCATGACCTGGGCTGCAGCTACCAGGAACTGCTGGACGAACTGCGCTTTGAGCGCGCCAAGCAACTGTTGGCGCAAGACCAGTGGCCGATCTACCGCATCGCCGAGCAGTTGGGTTTCAGTGAGACCGCGAGCTTCCGGCATGCCTTTGTTCGCTGGAGCGGTGTAGCACCGAGTCAATTTCGAGCATGACGCCCCATGTAGGGGCGAATTTCGGACAGATAATTTGGCCATATTTATCCCCTTTTGGCCGCTCCTGCCGTTCTCCAAACCTGCGTACACCGCAACACTGCAAGGCATCCCAACCTGCCTGCGGAGAACAATAAAAATGCTGACGATCTACTCGGACGATCACCACCTGCACCATGGCCGTTGCGAATTGATGGACGGCCAGTTGATGCCCTGCTTCGAAATGCCTTCGCGCGCCGACCATGTGCTGCAACGGGTCAAGGACCGTGAACTGGGCCCGGTGCAAGCGCCGCAGGACTTTGGCCTGGCGCCGCTGCAACGTATTCACAGCCGCGACTACCTGGAGTTTTTCAAAGGGGCCTGGCAACGCTGGACGGCCTTCGGCCAGGACGGTGACCTGCTGCCCTACACCTGGCCCGCCCGCACCCTGCGCCGCGTATTACCCACCAGCCTGCATGGTCAACTGGGCTATTACAGCTTCGATGGCGGTGCGCCGATCACCGCCGGCACCTGGCAAGCCGCCTACAGCGCAGCGCAGGTCGCGCTGACCGCACAACACGCGATCCAAAACGGTGCCCACAGTGCCTTCGCCCTGTGCCGCCCGCCGGGGCATCATGCCGCCAGTGACTTGATGGGCGGTTATTGCTACCTCAACAACGCCGCCATCGCCGCCCAGGCCTTTCTCGATCAGGGCCACAAAAAGGTCGCGATCCTCGATGTCGATTACCACCACGGCAACGGCACCCAGTCGATTTTCTATGAGCGCAGTGACGTGCTGTTCACTTCGATCCACGGGCATCCGGAGGCAGAGTTTCCGTTTTTCCTCGGCTACGCCGATGAGCTGGGCGACGGTGCCGGTGAAGGCTTCAACTTCAACTACCCACTGCCGGCCGGTTCCGCCTGGGACACCTGGAGCGCCGCACTGGAGCAGGCCTGCCAGGCAATCGAAGGCTATGGCGCGGACATCATCGTCGTGTCCCTGGGCGTCGACACATTCAAGGACGACCCCATCTCGCAGTTCAAGCTCGACAGCCCGGACTACCTGGCCATGGGTGCGCGTATCGCTCGCCTGGGCAAGCCGACGCTGTTTGTGATGGAAGGCGGCTATGCGGTGGAAGAAATCGGCATCAATGCCGTCAACGTTCTCGAAGGTTTTGAGGGGGCTGCCCAATGAACATGCTCAAGTCGCTTGTGCTCTGTGCCGCCGTGCTGAGCACCGCCGCCCACGCCGAAGAAAAAACCCTGCGGGTCTATAACTGGTTCGACTACATCACCCCCAAGGCCCTGGACGACTTCAAGGCCCAGAACCCGGCGATCAAACTGATCTACGACATCTTCGACACCAACGAGGCCCTGGAGGCCAAGCTGCTGACCGGCAACTCCGGCTACGACGTGGTAGTGCCGTCCAACGTGTTCCTGGCCAAGCAGGTCGAGGCCGGGGTGTTCCAACCCCTGGACCGCAGCCAGTTGCCGAACTGGAACCACCTCGATCCCAAGCTGATGCAGTTGATTGAAGCCAACGACCCGGGCAATAAATTCGCCGTGCCCTATATGTACGGCACCATCCTGATTGGCTTTAACCCGGACAAGGTCAAGGCCGTGCTGGGGGCCGACGCGCCGGTGGACAGCTGGGACTTGATCTTCAAGCCCGAGAACATCAGCAAGCTCAAGCAGTGCGGGGTCGCGCTGCTGGATTCGCCATCGGAAATCCTGCCCCTGGCCTTGCAGCACCTGGGCCTGGACCCCAACAGCAGCAACCCCAAGGACTATGTAAAAGCCGAAGCGTTGCTGATGAAGATCCGCCCCTCCATCACCTACTTCCACTCTTCCAAGTACATGGCCGATATCGCCAACGGTGACATTTGCGTGGCCGTCGGCTACTCCGGCAGTTTCTCCCAGGCGGCCAACCGCGCCAGGGAAGCCAAGAACGGGGTGATTGTCGACATGCGCCTGCCCAAAGAGGGCGCGCCGATCTGGTTCGATATGCTGGCCATTCCCAAGGGCGCGAAAAACCCGCAGGACGCCTACACCTTTATCAATTACCTGCTGCAACCCCAGGTCATTGCGCCCATCAGCGACTTTGTCGGCTATCCCAACCCGAACAAGGACGCGACCGGGCTGGTGGACCCGGCGATCCGCAACAACCCTAACCTGTACCCGACCGAGGCGGCGATGGCCACGCTCTACACCCTCAAGCCGCTGGCCCGTGACGCCGAGCGCGCCAGGACCCGCGCCTGGACCAAGATCAAGTCCGGGACCTGAGCAATCATGGCCGGGGAGCACCCTCTCCGGCCCCGGCGCCACCTCACCGAAAGCGATCGCGCGCCCAGATCATCCCACCCGCCAGGCCTTGCGCAGCCGCGCCAGGGCCTGGGCGATAGCCGCTTCGGGCACGGCGGCAAACCCCAGCACCAGGCCGGCGCGCTGGGCCGGTGCCGAGTGGGTGTCGGGCAGCCAATAGCTGCTCAGGGCGTTGATTTCTACATCCGCTGCCAGGGCCTGGGCGACTAACTGCGCCTCACGGGCCAGGCTTTGCACCCGTACCGTGAGGTGCAAGCCTGCCGCGACACCGGGCAGGCTACCCACGCCAGGCACGTCGTCGGGCCAACCGGCCAGCAAGACATTGCGACGACTCAAGGCGGCGCGGCGCATGCGCCGGATGTGCCGCTGGAAGTGCCCCGCTGCCATGAACTCGGCCATCACCGCCTGGGTGCTGACCTCCGAATGCCGCACGTCCACGGCGCGCCGCTGGGTGAAGGCGCTCACCAAGCCCGGCGGCAACACCAGATAACCCAGGCGCAACGCCGGGAACGCGACTTTGCCGAAAGTCCCCACATAGAGCACCCGATCACTGCGATCCAGGGCCGCCAGCGGTGCCAGGGGCGCGCCGCTGTAACGGTACTCACCGTCGTAGTCATCCTCGATGATCCAGCCGCCCGTGCGCTCGGCCCAGGCCAGCAACTCCAGGCGCCGGGCCAGGCTCATGACCACCCCCGTCGGGTACTGGTGGGAAGGCGTGACATAGGCCAGGCGGCAGTCGTTGAGCGCGTTCAATGCCGTGCAGTCGATGCCCTCTGCGTCCACCTCCACGCCCTGGAGTTTTGCCCCGGCATTGGCAAACGCATGCCCTGCCGCCCGGTAGCCGGGATTTTCAATTGCCACGCTATCCCCAGGGCCCACCAGTAGCTGTGCACAAAGGCTGATTGCCTGTTGCGCGCCGCTGGTGATCACAATTTGCTCAGCGGTGCATTGCATGCCTCGCGAGCTGCGCAAGTAAGCCGCGATCAGCCCACGCAATCGCTCATCCCCGGCCGGGTTGCCGTAACACAGTTGTTGCAGGTCAGGCTTGCGCCAAAAAGCCGCATTCAGCTTGGCCCAGACGTCAAACGGGAACAGATCGAAGGCCGGTACACCGACACGAAAAGCCCGTAGAGGGCCACTGGGTGGCAGCGGTAAATGGTTGTTTTCCAGACGACCCAGAGCGGGACTGTGGATAACTTCACTGGATAAATTCCCAGTTATATTTGCGGGTTTTGTGGATAAGGCTGGGGATAAGCCTGTTGATAACCCTGTGGACACTTTTGTGGATAATTTTTTTGTGCCCGGGTCGGTGGTGGGCAATTGCGCCACATAGGTCCCATCGCCCACGCGGCCTTCGATAAAGCCTTCGGCATACAACTGATCGTAGGCCCGCACCACACTGTTGCGGGAAATCGACAACGCCGCCGCCAGATCCCGGCTGGCTGGCAGCCGGGTCCCACTGGCCAGCCGCCCATCCAGCACCCGCTGGCGCAGGGCCTCGTACAGCTGGCGTGTCAGGCCCTGACGGCGATCCAGTTCAATACCCGCAGGGTTGAATGACATGGGCGACATATTGGACCTATGAAATTGGCCTTAGATGGCTCTTACAACAGACCATTAGCCTGCCTAGGATGCAGGCATTCGCCAAGGAAAATATTTATGTACACGCCTCGCGCCTTTGCCCTCGACGATTTGCCCGAACTGCAGCAACTGATCCGGCACACGCGCCTGGCGCAGTTGGTGACCTTTGGCGAGCACGGCCTGCAGGCCAGCCATTTGCCGCTGCTGCTCAACCCTGATGAAGGACCCAATGGCACCCTCTACGGCCATCTGGCCAAGGCCAATCGCCAGTGGCAAGACCTGCAGAACGGCAGCGAGGCCCTGGTGATTTTTGCCGGTGCCGAGGCCTATGTCAGCCCAGGGTTTTATCCGGCCAAAGCCGAACACGGCAAAGTGGTGCCCACCTGGAATTACCTGGCGGTCCACGCCTATGGCCAGGCCGAGGTGTTCACCGATGCCGAGCGCCTGCTCACACTGGTCAGCGCCCTGACCGACCGCCACGAAAACGGGCGCGCCCAACCGTGGAAAGTCAGCGATGCTCCGGTGGACTACATCGACGGCATGCTCAAAGCCATCGTCGGGTTCGCCCTGCCGATCCAGCGCCTGCAAGGCAAGCGCAAGCTCAGCCAGAACCGCAGTGCGGCGGATATCGCCGGCGTACGCGAAGGGCTGGCCGCAAGCTTTGACGTGCGTGACCAAACCCTCGCCCGATTCATTCCCAAGGAGCCTTCATGAGCCAGATCGACATCCGCCGGGTGCAAGCCGCCGACCACGCTGCCTGGTTGCCACTGTGGCAGGCCTACCTGCGCTTCTACGACACGCAGTTGCCGGACGCCGTCAGCACCAGCACCTGGCAACGCCTGCTCGACCGCAACGAGCCGACCCATTCGGCCCTGGCCTGGCAGGACGGCAAGGCGGTGGGTATGGTCAACTTCATCTATCACCGCTCCAACTGGAGCATCGAAAGCTCCTGTTACTTGCAAGACCTGTTCGTGGACGCCGCCCAGCGCGGTGCCGGAGTTGGTCGCAAATTGATCGAATTCGTCTACACCACCGCCAAGGCCGAGGGGTGCTGCAAGGTCCACTGGTTGACCCATGAGACCAATGCCACTGCGATTGCGTTATACGAACGCATCGCCGAACGTCCCGGCTTTATCCAGTTTCGCAAAGGCCTTTAAGGAGCACAGCATGTCGACCTCACTCGCAGACTGGAAAGGCGCCCCGGCGCCCACCGCCCAACTGATCGAAGGGCGCTTTATCCGCCTGGAAAAACTCGACCCGGCCCGCCACACCGATAGCCTGTGGCAAGCCCTCCAGGGCCCCGGTGCCGACCCCAAGCTGTGGGACTATTTGCCCTACGGCCCGTTTACCGAGCGCGCCGTTTTTGATGCGTGGCTGAACAACCATGCGGCCAATAGCGATCCGTACTTTTTCAGCGTGATCGACCGCGCCAGCGGCGACGTGCAGGGCATCCTCAGCCTGATGTCGATCGTCCCGGCCCAGGGCCGCATCGAAATCGGCCACGTCACCTTCGGCGCCCCAATGCAGCGCTCACCGAAAAGCACCGAGGCCGTGTATCTGCTGGCCCGGCACGCGTTTGAACTGGGCTACCGGCGCCTGGAATGGAAGTGCAACAACGGTAACGCCCGCTCCAAATACGCAGCCGAGCGCCTGGGGTTCAGTTTTGAAGGGGTGTTCCGCCAGCATATGGTGGTCAAGGGGCAGAACCGCGACACGGCGTGGTACTCGATCCTCGATGGAGAATGGCCGAAGGTCGGCGCCGGGTTTGAGGCCTGGCTTGGCGAGGCTAACCAGACGGCCGATGGACAGGCGAAAACCCTGACTGAATGCCGGGGCTGACGTTCAGCTCAACGGACGCCGAACCTTGACCACGCCCATCTGCAAGCCGAACGGCCGGAACACCGCGTTCAACGACTTGAGCGTCTGATTGCCCTCGCCGTGCTCGATATGCACCAGGGTGCGCAGGGAAATCCTGCACATCCTGGCGAACGGGGTCTGGTGCAAGCCGGTGACCTCCACGCGCAGCCGGCGCACGGCTTCGCCGACCTGCAGGGTACCTTCGGCCTGGCCCCGCTCCACACTCTCGATGAACAAGGCGCGTGTATCCAAAAAATACACATTCCTCCAGGCCACAACCCTTACGCCTTTATTCACCTGGCACTGAAGATCTCTCCCGCAAACCGCAAACGCTTACCCTGACAGTTATCCCTCCAGCGCCTCGCTAAATTTCCCGCCTCACATCTCAGAGGTTCGGACCTATGCCCTGCACATCCAAACGACTCGCCCTTGTCATCACTTTCGCGCTGTGTGCGTTGAGCATTCAACTGGCCGCTGCACGCGGGGATATGGGGTCGCCGCCCAGCGAACCTGAACCGGCCAGTCCTCTTTATTTCATTGACTACGCCACCACCGGCAATGGCCGGGCTGTGGCCCAGGTGCTGGACCGTGCGGTGGATGCGTTGCTGGAGTAGGGCGACCTGAGCGCGCGAGAAAAGTATCTGATTGCAGATGACGCCCGCTATATGGGCAACCTGGCCCCTGGAAGAATCGGCGCGGTGCTGGAGCAACTGGCTGCCAGCCAGAACGCCAACCTGGGCAGCGCCACCCAGAACAGCCTGAAGCCACTGCAGAGCAGTTTGCTGGCGGCCATGAGCGACGTGAGCGGCGATGCCAACGGTCGTGTCTGGCTACAGGGCCTGGGCAACGCCGGCAGCCTGGACGGCCAGCACGGCGGTGGCGATTTGCAACAGCGTAACCAGGGCGTGGTGCTGGGCGCCGATTGGGCCGTGGACCCCGCTTGGCGCATGGGTGTGATGGGGGCCAAGACGACCAGTGACCTGAGCGCCAAACGCTTCAAGGCCGCGCTCGACAGCTGGCACCTGGGGGCTTACGCGGTGCGCCAGGATGGGCCGCTGGCCTTGCGCCTGGGGGCGATCCACAGCAATCACGCCGGGTTGAACAAGCGCAGCGTGGATTTTGATTTCATCGACCATCGCGAACAACTCAAGGGCAAGTACACCGCGCAAAGCCAGACGGTTTTCAGCGAAATGGGCTATCGCGCGGACCACGGCAGTTTTACCGTCGAACCGTTCGCGGGCATCGGTTATCAGCGCTACCAGCGCGAGCGCTTCAAGGAAAAAGGCGGCCTCAGCGCCCTGAATGTCGGCGAGCAGACCCAGCAGAACCTGAGCAGCACCTTCGGCCTGCGCATGACCAGCCTCTATACCCTGGACAACCAGATGCCCCTCAAACCCCATTTCAGCGCCCGCTGGAAACACCTGTATGGCGATGTCGGAAACCGCGTGCGCCAGTCCTCGGCCTGGGTGGACAGGTCGGTGTTCAACAGCGATTTCACCATCGAGGGCACTGCCCTGGACCGCAATAGCATGGCCCTGCAAGCCGGGCTGGGGCTGGGCGTATCGACCACCCAGAGCGTGGGCCTGACCTACACCGGCGATTTTGGCGCGCGCAGCAGCAACCAGGCCGTGATGGGCCAATGGACCCTGACGTTCTGATTTCGCACGGTTTGCAGACGAAAAAAAAGGGGGCACATGCCCCCCCGAGGATTAAGCGGTAGTCTCGAAGGCTGGGGATCAGCCTTCGATTTCGATCAGGATTTCACCCGGGTTGACCCGGTCGCCCTTGGCTACGTGAACGGCGGTGACTTTGCCGGCGATGGCCGCCTGCACTTCCGTCTCCATCTTCATCGCTTCGGTGATCAGCACAGCCTGGCCGGCCTTGACCACGTCGCCTTCCTTGACCAGCACATCCACGATATTGCCCGGCATCGCCGTGCTCACATGGCCCGGCTCGCTGGCCTGCTTGCGCTTGCTGGTGCCGCCGCCGACGAATTCGTTGAGCGGTTCGAACACCACTTCTTCCGGCATGCCGTCGATGGACAGGTAGAAGTGACGCTTGCCTTCGGCCTTGACGCCAACACCGGTGATATCCACGCGGTAGCTTTCGCCGTGCACGTCGATCACGAACTCGGTCGGCACACCTTCACCGCCGGCACGGGCCACGCCGCCGGCTTCCGGGATCGGCAGCAATACTTCTGGGGCCAGGGTGCCGGCGTCGCGCTCTTCAAGGAACTTGCGGCCGATGTCCGGGAACATCGCGTAGGTCAGCACGTCTTCTTCGGACTTGGCCAACGCGCCGATTTCGCCACGCAGCTTGGTCATTTCCGGCTTGAGCAGGTCGGCTGGGCGCACGTCGATCACGTCTTCGCTGCCGATGGCCTGGCGACGCAACTTCTCGTTCACCGTGCCCGGTGCCTTGCCGTAGCCGCCTTGCAGGTACAGCTTCACCTCGTTGGTGATGGTCTTGTAGCGCTCGCCGGCCAGCACGTTGAAGAACGCCTGGGTGCCGACGATTTGCGAGGTTGGCGTGACCAGCGGCGGGAAGCCGAGGTCTTCACGCACCCGTGGGATCTCTGCCAGCACTTCGCTCATGCGGTTGAGGGCGCCCTGCTCTTTGAGCTGGTTGGCCAGGTTGGAAATCATCCCGCCCGGCACCTGGTTGACTTGCACGCGGGTGTCGACGGCGGTGAATTCACTTTCGAACTGGTGGTACTTCTTGCGCACGGCATAGAAGTACAGACCGATCTCCTGCAACAGCTCCAGGTCGAGGCCGGTGTCGAACTCGCTGCCTTTGAGGGCGGCGACCATCGACTCGGTACCCGGGTGGCTGGTGCCCCAGGCGAAGCTGGAGATGGCGGTGTCGATATGGTCGGCACCGTTTTCGATAGCCTTGAGTTGGCACATCGCGGCCAAACCGGCGGTGTCATGGGAGTGGATAAAGATCGGCAGGCTCTGCTCGGCCTTCAGCGCCTTGACCAGTTCGCCGGTGGCATACGGGGTCAGCAGGCCGGCCATGTCCTTGATCGCAATGGAGTCGCACCCCATGGACTCCAACTGCTTGGCCTGGGCCACGAACGCCTCGATGGTGTGCACAGGGCTGGTGGTGTAGGCGATGGTGCCCTGGGCGTGTTTGCCGGCCGCTTTTACCGCTTCGATGGCCACGCGCAGGTTACGCACGTCGTTCATGGCGTCGAAGATACGGAACACGTCGATGCCATTTACCGCTGCCTTTGCCACGAAGGCTTTGACCACGTCGTCGCTGTAATGGCGGTAGCCCAGCAGGTTCTGCCCACGCAGCAGCATTTGAAGGCGCGTGTTGGGCAACGCGGCGCGCAGTTTGCGCAGGCGCTCCCACGGGTCTTCTTTCAAGAAGCGTACGCAAGCGTCGAAGGTCGCGCCGCCCCAGACTTCCAGGGACCAGTAGCCGACTTTGTCGAGCTTGTCGCAGATCGGCAGCATGTCGTCGGTGCGCATGCGGGTGGCCAGCAACGATTGGTGGGCGTCGCGCAGGATGGTGTCGGTAACGAAGATCTTCTTGCTCATTGTTATATTCCTCACAGGCCTGCGTGGGCGGCGATGGCGGCGGCGATGGCCAGGGCCAGCTCTTCGGGTTTGCGCTTGATCGAGTAGTTGGTCAGCTCAGGATGGCTTTCCACAAAACTGGTGTTGAACTGGCCGCTGCGGAATTCCGGGTTGCGCAGGATTTCCTGATAGTAGGCGGCGGTGGTCTTCACGCCTTGCAGGCGCATGTCGTCCAGGGCTCGCAGGCCGCGGTCCATGGCTTCTTCCCAGGTCAGCGCCCATACCACCAGTTTCAGGCACATGGAGTCGTAGAACGGTGGGATGGTGTAGCCGGTGTAGATTGCCGTGTCGGTACGCACGCCGGGGCCGCCGGGGGCGTAGTAACGGGTGATCTTGCCGAAGCTTGGGAGGAAGTTGTTCTTCGGGTCTTCGGCGTTGATACGGAACTGCAACGCAAAGCCACGGTGCTGGATATCTTCCTGTTTTACCGACAGCGGCAGGCCGGACGCGATGCGGATCTGCTCGCGAACGATATCAATGCCGGTAATTTCTTCGGTGATGGTGTGTTCCACCTGCACCCGGGTGTTCATCTCCATGAAGTACACCTCGCCCTCGGCGAGCAGGAACTCCACGGTGCCGGCGTTCTCATAGCCCACGGCCTTGGCCGCACGCACCGACAGGTCGCCGATGTAGGCACGCTGTTCGGGGGTCAGTTGGGGGCTGGGGGCGATTTCGATGAGCTTCTGGTTACGGCGCTGGATCGAGCAATCACGTTCGAACAGATGCACCACGTTGCCAAAGCTGTCGCCGAGGATCTGCGCCTCGATGTGCTTGGGATTGACGATGCATTTTTCCAGGAACACTTCCGCCGAACCAAAGGCCTTGGTGGCCTCGGAGATGACGCGGGGGAAGGCTTGTTCGAGTTCTTCACGGCTGTTGCAGCGACGAATGCCGCGACCGCCACCACCGGAGGTGGCCTTGAGCATCACCGGGTAACCAATGCGGTCACCTTCGGTCAGCGCCTCGGCGATGTCGGCGACGTTGCCTTCGGTGCCCGGCGTCACCGGCACGCCGGCCTTGATCATGCTGCGGCGCGCTTCGGTCTTGTCGCCCATGCGGCGAATGACTTCGGCCGATGGACCAATGAATTTGATTCCACGTTCGGCGCAAATGTCCGCCAGTTCGGCGTTTTCCGAGAGGAAGCCGTAGCCAGGGTGCAACGCGTCGCAGCCGGTTTCCACAGCCAGGTTCACCAGCTTGCGCGGGTTCAGGTAACCGGCCAGGGGCTCGGCACCAATGCTGTGGGCCTCATCGGCGCGCTTGACGTGCAAGGCGTGCCGGTCAGCGTCGGAATAGACCGCCACCGAACGAATACCCATTTCGGCACAGGCCCGCACAATGCGGACGGCAATCTCACCACGGTTGGCGATCAGGATCTTTGTTATCACTTGGAAATTCCCTTGAGCCGATTGCTGCGTTCTTCGACCTGCTAGACCAGGTCGGCGCGTGACTAAATGTTTCAGGTCAGTCGCCAGACACACACTATGCGCACTTAGGGATTAACAAAAATCAATAATTATTGGGTTGTGTATAAGTAAAGACTTATAGTTGACCCCACCGCCCCCTGCGAGCCGCTTTGAATTATGCGTAAGTCACTGATGCGTATGACATTACGTCAATTGCAAATCTTCAATGAAGTCTGCGATTTGCGCTCCTACAGCCGCGCTGCCGAGGAAATGTCCCTTACGCAACCCGCCGTCAGCCTACAGATTCGCCAGCTCGAAGAGCTGGTCGGCCAGCCGTTGTTCGACTACGTGGGCAAAAAGCTCTACATGACCGAAGCCGCCGAAGCCCTGCAGCGGGCCAGCCGGGACATCTTCGGGCGCCTGGAAAACCTTGATATGCAGCTCTCGGACATGCAGGGCTCGCTGCAGGGGCAATTGAAGCTGGCGGTGGAGTCCAGTGCCAAATACTTCGTGCCGCACTTGTTCGCCGCCTTCAAGCGCCAGCATCCCGAGGTGCAGTTGCACCTCACGGTGGTCAACCGCGCCCAGGTGATCCGCAGGCTGTCGGACAACCGTGACGACCTGGTGATCATGTCCATGGTGCCGCAGGACATGGGCCTGGAATTTTTGCCCTTTCTCAACAACCCGATTGTCGCGGTGGCCCCGCCGGACCACCCACTGAACCTGCAAGGCCCATTGCGCCTGCAGGATCTGGAACCCTACACCTTGCTGTTGCGCGAGCCGGGCTCCGGGACGCGCCTGGCCTGCGAGGAGTACTTCAAGGAAAAGCGCGTGCACTTCACCCAGACGGTGGAAGTGGCCTCGGCCGAGGCACAGCGCGAGTGCGTCGTGGCGGGGTTGGGCGTGGCCCTGCTGACGCGCCACGCCCTGAACCTGGAGCTGGCCACCGGCGGGCTCAAGGAGTTGCCGGTGGAAGAGCTGCCGCTGTACCGCAGCTGGTGCCTGGTGCAGGCCAAGGCCAAGCGCCTGTCACCGGTGGCCCATGCGTTCCTGGGCTTTATCCGCAACGAGCGGGTGCAGATCAGCGTGCTGGCTGAACGCTTCGCTGGGCAGCCGCGGGCGCCTGCCAGTGCAGCTCCGGATAGTCGCTGATGCTCTGCAGCAGTTGACGCTGGTCACAACGGTCTTCAATTGCACGACGGAACGCCATGCGGCGCTGGTCTTCCTGCTGACGACGGGTTTTGACGGTGCTGGTGCTGTCTTCGTAGTGCCGGGCCATTTCGAGTCTCCCAATGCGAGTACGGGGAGTTCAGGATGGGCGCGGGGGATGACGGTTTGGCGGCACGCGGGTTACAGGACGATGAATCTTGCCGGTGCAACACCGAGCAAATCTGTGGGAGCTGGCTTGCCTGCTCTCACAGTTGACCGAGTGCCACCTTGGGTCAGTCGTCGAGGGCTTTGACGGACTTGGGCGACAGCCGCAGGCTGCGCAAGCTGCGCTTGACGCTCTTGAGGTGGTTGACCAGGCTCGGGCCACGCGCCATGGCCACGCCCATCGCCAGCACGTCGATCACCACCAGGTGGGCAATCCGCGAGGTCAGCGGGGTGTAGATCTCGGTGTCTTCGTGCACATCAATCGCCAGGTTGACCGTGGACAGCTCCGCCAATGGCGTCTGGCTCGGGCACAAGGTGATCAGTGAGGCGCCGCTTTCACGCACCAGGTTGGCGGTGATCAGCAAGTCCTTGGAGCGGCCCGACTGGGAAATACAGATCGCCACATCGGTGGGTTTCAACGTCACCGCCGACATCGCCTGCATATGCGGGTCACTGTAGGCCGCCGCCGTCAGCAGCAGACGGAAGAACTTGTGCTGGGCATCCGCCGCCACCGCACCCGACGCGCCAAAGCCATAGAACTCCACGCGCTGGGCCTGGGACATGGCGGTCACGGCTTTTTGCAGCTCGATCGGGTCGAGCTTCTCCCGCACTTCCATCAGGGTGTGCAGGGTGGTGTCGAAAATTTTCAGGCTGTAGTCGGCGACGGAGTCGTCTTCATGAATCGCGAACTGCCCGAAGCTGGCACCGGCCGCCAGGCTCTGGGCCAGTTTCAGCTTCAAGTCCTGGAACCCCGAGCAACCGATGGCGCGGCAGAAGCGCACGATGGTCGGCTCGCTGATCCCCACACTGTGGGCAAGGTCAGCCATGGAACTGTGCATCACGGCCGCAGGGTCAAGCAGCACGTGATCGGCAACCTTGAGTTCCGATTTGCGTAACAGGTGGCGCGACTGGGCGATATGTTGCAACAGGTTCAAAGGGCAGGACTCTTGTTATTGGCAGACGCCAGGGATGTAGCAAGCTTGTAGTTATACTACAAGAATTGCTGATTTGCCCGCTCGATGCATCACTAAATCGCCCTACTGCCCCCTGAATCAGCGGGCAAGTGCGATGTAGCACCCGATGGCGCCTGGCTAGCCGTCAGGAAAATCTGCATTTTTCCGTAACAAATCCGCCAGTCCTTCGGCCTCAATCGGCCGGCTGATCAAATAGCCCTGCACCTCATCGCAGTTTTCAGCGCGCAGGAAATCCAGCTGCTGCTGATCTTCCACACCCTCGGCCACCACCTTGAGCGACAACCCATGGGCCATGGCAATGATGGCCCGGGTAATCGCCAAGTCTTCACGCCCCTGGCCCAGGCCGCGGATAAAGGTCTGGTCGATCTTCACGTAATCCACCGGGATGCGCTTGAGATAACTGAGGGACGAATAGCCGGTGCCAAAGTCGTCGATGGCCAGCTTCACCCCCAGATCGCGCAGTTGCTGGAAGGTGGCGATGATGTGCTCGACACTGTCGAGCAACTGACTTTCAGTCAGCTCCAACTCCAGGTACTGCGGGGCCAACCCGGTTTCGTCCAGCACCTGGCGTACCAGGCTGACCAACTTGCCCTGGCGCAACTGGTGCACCGACAGGTTGACCGACACGCGGATCGGCGCCAGGCCCTGACGCTGCCATTCACAGGCCTGCCAGCAGGCCTGGCGCAACACAAACTCGCCCAATGGCACGATCAACCCGGTCTCTTCCGCCAGCCCGATAAAATCACCCGGCGGCACGCTGCCCCACTGCGGATGGTCCCAGCGCACCAGCGCCTCGGCGGCGTTCATCTTGCCGGTGGCCAGGCACAGCTTGGGTTGGTAGAACACCTTCAACTGGCGCTCATCAATGGCTTTGCGCAACTGGTTTTCCAGCTGCAAACGCTCAAGGGTGCTGGCCTGCAAGCTGTCGGTATAGAACTGGAAGTTATTGCCGCCCAAATGCTTGGCGTGTTGCATAGCCATGTTTGACTGGCTGACCAATGCGGAAATTTCCCGCGCGTTATCCGGTAACAGGCTGACACCGATTGAAGCGCTGACCACCAACTCATGCCCCTCCACCGCCACCGGCACCCGCAGTTTGGCCAAGAGTCGGGTGGCCACCCGCGCCAGGCTCGACAGGCTGCCATAGGCGTCGAACAACACCGCGAATTCGTCGCCAGACAGTCGCGCAATGGTGTCGGCTTCCGGCAAGGCATTGATCAGGCGCCTGGCCATTTTTTGCAGCAATTGGTCGGCAATTTCGTGGCCCAGGCTGTCATTGAGCAGCTTGAAGCGGTCCAGGTTGATATGCAGCAACGCCAGGCTGCGGCCGCCCTGGCGCACCCGTTGATGGGCCTCACGAAGGCGCTCGCGGAACAGCGAGCGGTTGGCCAGGCCCGTCAGTTCGTCGTAATGGGTGAGGTAGCGCATGCGCTCCTCGGACTCGCGGCGGGCGGACAAATCGGCGAAGAAGCCCACGATATGACTGACATTTCCCCGAACATCGCGCACCACGCTCAATTGCAGCCATTGCGGGTACAGCTCGCCGTTCTTGCGCGCCTCTACCAGTTCACCCTGCCAACTGCCGTGGTTCAACAGGGCCTGGCGAATCACCGGGAAGTGCCGGCGAGCGTCGCGGCTGCACGGCAACTCCACGACATTGCGCCCCAGCATGTCGTCGATATCAAAGCCGGTGACACGGCTGAAGGCTTGGTTGATCGCAATCAACACGTACTCCGGGTCCAGGATCACGATGCCTTCGCTGGCCGCCTCGAACACCGTGGACGCCAGCCGTAACTGCTCTTCCACCGCCTTGCCGGCGCTGATATCGCGCCGGGTACCGAGCATGCGCGTCACGCGCCCGCTGGCCGTGCGCTCTACGGCGCGCCCACGGTCCTCGATCCACACCCAGCGCCCGTCGCCATGGCGTACGCGGTACTCCACCTGATAGTCCTCGCTGCGCCCTTTCAAGTGCTCCACCAGCGCGTACTTGAGCAGCGGCAAGTCGTCCGGGTGCAGGCGTGGCTTGAGGTCGCGCAGCATCGCCGTGACGTATTCCGGCTCCAGGCCGAACAACTCCTTGAGTTGGGTGTGGTGGACTTCATCGGTTTGCAGGTTCCAGTCCCACAAGCCCAGCTCACTGGCCTGCAACGCCATGGCCAGGCGCGCCTCGCTTTTGCTCAGGGCCAGGCTGGCGGCGTCCAATTGCTGGCCGCGCTGTTCGACGCGCTGTTGCAGGCCGACCTGGGCCTCGCGCAGTTCCTGCTCGATCTGGCGGCGCTGCTCGACCTCGCGCACCAGGTCCTGATTCAACTGCTCGCTACGCTGACGCGCCTGTTGCAAGTGCTCGATCAGGGCCTGGTTCTGGAAGCGCCGCAGCAGACCGCGCTGGATCAGGCGGTTGACCTGCCATGCCACCAGGCTCAGGGATGCCAGCAGGATCAGGCCCAGGTAACTCCACCCCTGCAGTTGCGGTTCGCCGCTGCAGAATAGATAGAGGATGGTGGGCACCAGGCAGGGCAAGGCAAACGACAAAAACGCCGGCAAACTCACGGCGTAGGCCACGCTGGCCGATAAAGTGGCCGCGCCAATCAGGCCAAAGACCCAGGCCTGCTGCACGAAGCTATCCAAGGGCACCAGGGCAATGGCCGCACTCGCCAGGGTCAGGCCACTGGCCGCCGAACCGAGCATGAACATCCGCCGCCAGACCGGCTGAGCCTGTCGGCTGGGCAAGGCGCTGTCGAAGGCCGCCACCTGGATCACGCGCATCGCCACCAGGGCCAGCAACCACACCAGCCAACTGCCGACCAGCACATAACGCTGCGGGCTCCAGAGCAACCAGGCGCAGACCAGACCGTTAATCAGCATCAATAACGTGGGCAGCAACGACCCCTGGTACAACAGACGCGTGCGCTCGACCGCCATCTCCATGGCGTAGTGCTTGCGGATAACCTGCTCCGGCGCGACAGAAGGGCCGGGCAAGTCAGTGCTGAGAGTCATAGGCAGTGTTCTTATAATGGTGAGCCCGAAACGTCGACGGAGCATACACAAGCAGACGGGCAGACCAAACTGCTCTGGATCATAAATATCCGCGAATAAACCCCCGCAAACCATGGACCCAGAGGGGCTGAACAAGACAGGGCGCGGGCTACAGACGATGACTTACCAGTCATCACCGTGGCTGGAGTATTTACCGATTGAACAGCGCCGGCGGTTTTTTTGTAGCGACCACCCGGCAATGGGATTTGCCCCCCTTCCCCCGGCACCCTAGAATGCGCCGATGCGCGATGATCTCTCCCTTTTGCTGAACTCCCTCAACGATGCCCAACGCCAGGCCGTAGCAGCCCCCGTTGGCCGTCAGTTGGTCCTGGCCGGTGCTGGCTCCGGTAAAACCCGCGTGCTGGTGCACCGTATCGCCTGGTTGATCCAGGTCGAGAACGCGTCCCCGCATTCGATCCTGTCGGTGACCTTCACCAACAAGGCCGCTGCCGAGATGCGCCACCGCATCGAGCAGTTGATGGGCATCAGCCCGGCCGGGATGTGGGTCGGCACCTTCCACGGCCTGGCGCACCGCCTGTTGCGGGCCCACTGGCAGGAGGCGGGCCTGGCCCAGACCTTCCAGATTCTCGACAGCGATGACCAGCAACGCCTGGTCAAGCGGGTAATCCGCGAGTTGGGCCTGGATGAACAACGCTGGCCGGTCCGCCAGGCCCAGTGGTTTATCAACGGCCAGAAAGACGAAGGCCTGCGCCCGCAACATATCCAGGCCAGTGGCGACCTGTTCCTGGCCACCATGCGCAGCATTTATGAATCCTATGAAGTGGCCTGCCAGCGTGCCGGCGTCATCGACTTCTCCGAACTGCTGCTGCGCGCCCTCGACCTGTGGCGCGACAACCCCGGTTTGCTCGCGCACTACCAGAAGCGCTTCCGGCACATCCTGGTGGACGAGTTCCAGGACACCAACGCCGTGCAGTACGCCTGGTTGCGCCTGCTGGCCAAGGGCGGCGACAGCCTGATGGTGGTGGGCGACGACGACCAGTCGATCTACGGCTGGCGCGGCGCGAAAATCGAGAACATCTACCAGTACTCCGACGACTTCCCCGACGCCGAGACTATTCGCCTGGAGCAGAACTATCGCTCCACCGCCGGGATCCTCAAGGCCGCCAACGCCTTGATCGCCAATAACACCGGGCGCCTGGGCAAGGAGTTGTGGACCGATGGCGGCGAAGGCGAGGCGATCAACCTCTACGCGGCCTTCAACGAGCACGACGAAGCGCGCTATGTGGTCGAAACCATTGAAAGCGCCCTGAAAACCGGGCTGGCCCGCAGCGATATCGCTATTTTGTACCGTTCCAACGCCCAATCGCGGGTGTTGGAAGAAGCCTTGCTGCGCGAGCGCATCCCGTATCGCATCTATGGCGGCCAACGCTTCTTCGAGCGTGCGGAAATCAAGAACGCCATGGCCTACCTGCGTTTGCTGGAAGGCCGCGGCAACGATGCAGCGCTGGAGCGGGTGATCAACGTACCGGCACGGGGCATCGGCGAGAAAACCGTCGAGGCGATCCGCGAGCATGCGCGTCACAGCGATGTGTCGATGTGGGAGGCCATGCGCCTGCTGATCGCCAATAAAGGCCTGACCGGCCGCGCTGCCGGGGCTTTGGGTGGGTTTGTCGAGTTGATCGACAGCCTCGCCGCCAAGTGCCTGGAAATGCCGCTGCACCTGATGACCCAGACCGTGATCGAACAGTCCGGCCTGATCGCTTATCACGAAGCGGAAAAAGGCGAGAAAGGCCAGGCCCGGGTAGAAAACCTTGAGGAACTGGTCAGCGCCGCCCGCGCGTTCGAGAACAGTGAGGAAGATGCCGACCTGTCGCCATTGGCGGCGTTCCTCGGCCATGCCTCCCTGGAAGCGGGCGATACCCAGGCCGACGAGCACGAAGACAGCGTGCAGTTGATGACCCTGCACAGTGCCAAGGGCCTGGAATTCCCCTACGTGTTCCTGGTGGGCATGGAAGAAGGCCTGTTCCCGCACAAGATGAGCCTGGAAGAGCCCGGCCGCCTTGAGGAAGAACGCCGCCTGGCCTACGTGGGTATCACCCGGGCGATGCAGAACCTGGTGATGACCTACGCCGAGACACGGCGCCTGTATGGCAGCGAAACCTACAACAAGGTCTCGCGTTTCGTACGGGAAGTGCCGAAAGGGCTGATTCAGGAAGTGCGCTTGTCCAATAGCGTAAGCCGGCCGTTTGGCGGCGGCCAGCAGCAGAACTCCAGCAGCATGTTTGCCGGTTCGGAAATTCCCGAGACCCCGTTCAGCCTTGGCCAGCAGGTCAGGCATGCGATCTTTGGCGAAGGGGTGATCCTCAACTTCGAAGGCGCCGGGGCCCAGGCCCGAGTGCAGGTGAACTTCGCCGAAGGCAGCAAGTGGTTGATGATGGGTTACGCCAAGCTCGAAGCGGTCTGACTGAGCGTTCCCACGCTCTGCGTGGGAACGACCGGACGCTCTGCCTCGGTGTAATGGGTCGCCTTGCCCTTGTTTTTCACACGTACGGGCCAATATCTGTAATTAGTCCTACAGACCATTCCGAATAGGTCTTACGCAAAAGCCCGAAACATTATGCCGCTAGCCACTGCCTCTACACCTGTGCAACATGGCGCGCGTGCAATCCACAAATGGGAATTCCCTTTATGAAACGTTTTCTTAGCATCGCCATGGCGTTGTGCATCGGCCTGACGATGAGCCTCGACGCCAACGCCAAACGCTTCGGTGGCGGTAAAAGCTCCGGCGCAGCGCCGAGCCACCAGACCAGCCAAATGGCCCCAGCCGCTGGCGGCATGGGCGGAGCGGCTGCCACTGCAGGTGCAGCCGGTGCCGCAGGCGCTGCTGCCAAGGCCGGCGGTGCTTCGCGCTGGTTGGGCCCTCTGGCCGGTATCGCTGCCGGTGGCCTGCTCGCTTCCATGTTCATGGGCGGCGGCTTCCAGGGCATGCAGATCTTCGACATCCTGATCATGGCCGTCATCGCCTTTGTGATCTTCCGCTTTATCGCCGCCCGTCGCCGCAAGCAGCAGGAGCACCTGGCTCCAGCCGGCGCGCCGATGCAGCGTGAAGTGTTCGAGCAAAAGCCTGCCATGGGTTCGATCTTCGGCGGCTCGGCGGCACCGGCTGCTGCCGCTCGTCCGGTGATCAATGCGCCAGCCTGGTTCAACGAAGAGCGTTTCGTCGAAGCGGCCCGCAACCACTTCCAGTCCCTGCAGCAACACTGGGACGCCAACGAAATGGACAAGATCGCCGAGTTCGTGACCCCGCAACTGCTGGAGTTCCTCAAGCGCGAACGTGCCGAGTTGGGCGACGCTTTCCAGTCGACCTATATCGACGACCTGCGCGTACAACTGGAAGGTGTGGATGACCGCGCCGACAAGACCATCGCCACCCTGACCTTCAGCGGTGTGTCGAAGACCTCGCGCTTCGATCAGGGCGAAGTGTTCAGCGAAAGCTGGAACATGGAACGTCCACAGGGCGAAAACCAGCCTTGGCTGGTAGCCGGTATCCGCCAGAACGGCTGATCCGCAAAGGCCTACAGCCTGCTGTAACGAACACCCCGGTCTTGTGCAGTGCTTTAAGAAGCCTGCACAGCCGGGGTGTTTTTTTGCCTGTGGAAAAGTCGGCATGGGGTTTTGCTGGATTAATGAGAACGACTCTCATTATACTCACCCTCCCCGGTTCTGCCCGAGCATAGGAAAGTGCCGCCGTGCTGGAAAAACTGTTCACTCAACATGCACCCGCGTTGCATCGCTATCTGTTGCGCAAAAAGTGCTCCCCAAGCCTGGCCTCGGACCTGGTGCAGGACACTTTCCTGCGCATCGCCCAGTTGGAGAGCCTGGAGCGCGTGCTGTGCGCGCCGTCCTATCTGTTTCGGGTAGCGCACAACCTGATGATCGACCATCACCGCCGCTATGGTGAAAAGCGTTACGACAACGACCCCAGCGCCTTCTTCGCCACCCTGGTCGACGAAACCAGTTGCCCTGAAGAACAGGCCCTCGGCGCGTTGGAACTGGAGCACCTGGAAAGCCTGCTGGAGCGCATGCCACCGCGTACCCGCGATGTGTTCATGCTGTGCCGGGTGGAGGGCATGACGCACAAAGAGACCGCGCGCTATTTACGGATATCCACAAGCTCTGTACAAAAACACATGGCCATGGCCCTGGCCAGGATTGGCCGGGCGCTTGAGCCGGGCCAAGAGGGCTGAGCCTTGTGTACGACAAAGAGCCAAAAGGTAAATAGACCGAACCGTGAACGCCTCCCCACAGACTATCGACCCGGTAGAGCGCAAAGCTGCCGACTGGGTGATGCGCCATCGCCAAGGACAGCTTTCGGCACGTGAACTCGAGGCTTTTCAGCGCTGGCTGGCCGCCGACCCGTTGCACGCCGCCGCCGCCGAGCGCGCCAATCGTGCATGGCAGGCTACCGCCCAGCTCAAGCAACGCCCCGGTTATGTAAAACCCCAGCGCCCGCCGCGGTCTGCCTGGTTGCGCATGCCGGTGGTCGGCGGCAGCGCCGTGGCTGCACTGGTGTTGGGCTGCTGGATGCTGCTGGCCCCACCCTTCTGGCTACAAGCCCTGAACAGCGACTATCACACCGGTTTTGGCGAAGTGCGCCAGATCACCCTGGCCGATGGCAGCCAGGTGGAATTGGGTAGCCACAGTATCCTGAGCCTGGTCTACGACGATCAGACCCGGCGGGTGCGCCTGAGCCAGGGCGAGGCGGTCTTCACCCCTGCGCCAATGAATGAACAGGAGCGGCGGCCCTTCACCGTACAAGCGCCCGGGGCCGATATCACCGCGCGAGGCACGCGTTATCTGGTCGGTGTGGGCAAGGATCGCGAAGGCTGGGTGGGTGTGCTGCAACACCGGGTCGAGGTCAACCTGACCCCGCACGGGCGCGATGAGGCCGCCGGCTCCGCGCTGCTGGAGCAGGGTAACAGCCTGCGCTTCAGCCCCAAAACGGGCCTGGTGCCGCTGAACACCAACCCCGAGGAACTGGCCAGTTGGCAGGAAGGCCGGCTGGTATTCCAGCGCGAGTCCCTTGCCGATGTCGCCGCCCGCATCAACCGTTACCGACCCGGGCTGGTGCTGGTCAAGGGCGAGGCGCTGCGCAACGCCCGGGTCAGCGCGGTGATGCGCCTGGATAACCTGGACGACGCGCTTGAACACCTGGTGGCGCAAGTCCACGGGCGCATGGTCGACCTGCCAGGGCTGACGCTGATCTACTGAGTAACCTCAGGCAGCGTAAGTTTCTAAATCGGATAAAAAACTACATACATAGATCATAACGATCTATCGCGTTTTTGCAGCTGGGCCGTTTCTACTACATGTGAATAAATCTTATTTACTTTAGTGAGGCCGGTTTTGCAGACGCAAGAGAACAACAAAAAACGCCAGGGAACAAAACGTACCCGGCTGAGCCTGGGGATCCAGTTGGCCGTCATTGCGCTGGTCGCCGATGCCGCGACCATCAGCGCGGTGCTGGCGGCACCAGCCGCCAGTGCAAACCACGCCCCGGCCACTGACCTATACACGTTCAACGTACCCACCCTGGCGCTGGACGAAGCCTTGGTGCTGTTGGCGCGTCAAGCCGGTGTCGAGCTCTACTTGGGCAGTAACGACCTCACCAAAAGCTACGGTAACCCAGTCAAGGGTCGCCTCTCCCTGGATGCCGCACTGCAAACGCTGCTGGCCAACCAAGGGGTCAGCTACAGCCTCACCGGCTCTGCCGAACGCCCGATCATCCAAGTGCAATCGATGCCGAACTCGGCGGGCATCCAGGCCGGCGACCTGCATCCGACGTACATCATGGGCATGGAAGGCAAGCAGTCCCGGGACGAGAAGGGCTACAACGATATCTACGACCAGGACATCTCCTCGGTGTATGCCGGCAAGGAGCAGATCGAACGCTACAAAGGCGCGGCCCCCGCCGATATGTTCAAGGGCATGCTCAACGTGTACAGCGGCGACTCGCGCAACAGCGGCGCACTGGACCCAAACATCCGCGGCATCCAGGGCCCCGGCCGCGTGCCGGTGACCATCGACGGCACCGAGCAGGCAATCACCGCTTATCGCGGCTACATGGGCGCCAACAACCGTAATTACATCGACCCCAACTTGATCGGCAGCATCAAGGTGCTCAAGGGCCCGAACCTGGAGCGTAACGTCTACAGCGGCGTCGGGGGGGCAGTGGTAGCCAGCACCCTGAACGTCGACGACATACTCAAGGAAGACCAGGCGTTCGGTGGCGAACTCAAGATCGAAGGCAGCAACAATTCGGTGTCGCCCAAGCTGCCGACGCTGCTGACCGGGCAGACGCGCAGTCCCGACTATCAGCACATTCCCCTCCACTCTTACTACGATCCTTCGCTGTACAAACATCCGCGCACGAGCAGTAACAACAAACTCCTGTCCAGCGATGATTCTGCCTATCGTTTAGCCTTGGGCACACGTCAGGAGAAATTCGAACTGTTGGCGGCCTACGCCTTCCGGGAAAAGGGCAACCACTACGCAGGCAAGAACAAGACCGACTTTTACTCCACCGGTAAACAGATCAACGGCCAATTTGACTACATCCCCAACCTGGCAAATATCTACAAGCCGGGCGATGAGGTACCCAACACTTCCAGCAAGATGGCGTCCTGGCTGGGCAAGGCCAAACTCAAGATCGATGAAGGCCAATCCCTGGAGTTCGGCTACCGCGATACGGATGCGCTATATGGCGAAATCATGCCATCGCGCATCTCGTTCTTCAGGCCCCAGGACCTCTATGACGCAGCCACTTACGGCGTACCGCAGTGGCCCTTGAGTCATGTACAAAGCAAAGCCTACAACCTGGAATACAATCTCAAGCCTGAGGGCAACCCATGGGTGGACTTCTATTCCAACCTCTGGGCAACCAATACCCGCAGCGATACTTACAGCAGCGGCGGTGTACCCAATCAGACCACCGAAGATGATCGAGTGTACCGGAACACGGCCGTAGCCAATGCCCAGCATGACCGCGTCGGTTTGACTGCAAGCAACAAACTCAAGCTGCTCGACAGCCTCGACCTGACCCTCGGCGGCAGCTACCAACATGAAAAGCTGGGCTCGAACGATAACTATCAAGACCCCATCATCGGCGACACATTGCGCATGTATCCCCGCGCCGGACGCCGGGTGGAAAAAGAGTACAACTTCAACTTCGATTGGAGACCCGTCACATTTGCCCGATTCAACGCCGGGATGCGTTATTCATCGTATTGGGCATTTGATGACTATCTCAAAGGCGACCAAGACAAGACAGGGACAATAACGCAAGACGTACCAACCGGTCGGCGAGTGTCTTACGTCACTCAAAAAACGCTGACAGACCACGAATTGAAAGTATTGATTGATGAAAAAATAGCGTACGAGAGCCAGTTTTGGGATGGCTTCGGTATGACGGATGAAGAGCGTTTAGAGGATGTAGAACGGATCAAACGAGATACGAAGCGTATTCAAGATACCAAACACCTTGTTAACTGGGCACATGATGGAAAAGGTCGTTATTCACGCGATAACAATCCGTGTATTAATGGTGTGAACGCTGGGGAAAATATTATTCAGTGCACGGCAGACGACAATTATATTACCGAGCAAAAAGATATCAGTGCCAAACATCAGAAAGACAGCGGCTGGGTGCCAAATTTATCAGTGACCTTTTACACCTCGGAAAATGGTCGAGTTTATCTTCGCTACAGTGAAGCCATCCGCTACCCAAGCATGTTTGAAAGCACCATAGGATTCTCGTCGTCTACAAACCCTTGGGGACTTGAGCCGGAGCACGCCTATAACTACGAAGTCGCTTACATTCATAACCTTGCCGGGTGGGGTGGTAGTGAGAGCGCCGACGTCAAATTGACCTATTACAACAACACCACGAAGAACGTGATTGAACGCAGCCCCCAACTGCGCTTCAGTAATCTGGAAAAACAGATGACCTCCGGCGTGGAGTTTCAAGGTCGCTACGATAGCGGGCGCTTTTTCACCGATTTCAGCCTCGCCCATGTCCTGAAAAATAAAGTCTGTGATGAAGATTCAGCCCTATCCATCAGCACCGATGGCAGTACCCCTGACTGCGTGGATGATGGCTTTGTGGGCGGTTACTTGGTGAGCATGTCTCAGCCCGAGTGGTCAGCCAACCTTGGATTGGGTGCACGTTTCCTCGACCGTAAACTAGAGATCGGTGGCCGCGCGATTTATTACCGTCAGCACGAGAGCAAGTTCAACAGCAATTACCCAAACAGCGCCATGGTCAGTTACTACATCAACACGCCCATGTCATGGGACAAAATCGTCACTTATGATGCTTATGTAAACTACAAGTTGACCGATGATGCCTCCATCGAGCTGACGGGCACTAACTTGAGCAACCTCTACTATATCGACCCGATGACGCGTTCGGCCATGCCCGCACCCGGCCGCACATTAAAACTTGCATTTACTACCACTTTTTAAATTTCAAGGCTCAGCAAACCAGAGACAGTAACGCCTGAATTAAATGTCCAACGTATACATCACCAAGGGGAGCTTCTTCGGTGCCGGCACCAATGCATCGCTGGCCGGTATCGCCAAATTTACGAATCGTGATTACGACACCGCTTTCGGCGGGATTGTTAAATGAACATAAGTTTCTATTGAAATCATTTTATCACTACGTTCCAACTTGCGAGGTGTGACATGGGAGGCTAAAGAAGCAATCGGCAAATGCTTGACGTGTTGACTTAATTTAAATCACTCAATGGATGATGAAATGAAATCTTTCAAACACACAGTATTGGCAGTGGCACTTCTGGGTCTGGCTGGCGTTGCTCAAGCAGCCACTTCTTCTGGTCAAAGTTACGATGGCACCATCGTTGTTGACGGTTCCAGTGGCACCGGCTCTACGAACCACCCTGGCTCGGCGGGTCAGCCTGCCATTGGCGTAAAAGCGTTTTACAACGGTACAAAAGTTGCCTTCAGCGGCTTGAAAGGCATGGCTGCCAACGACGCAAATGGTGTATCCACCATTACTACCGCGATGATGCCGGCTTCCCACTCCACACTGGGCAACTTTGACTTCAAACAAGTCGCCAACCAACAGGTGTACTACGGCGAGTGGTCGCAAACCGGCGCCAACAATGACCCAACCCGTGTTGTGTACTACTCCGGCGACACCACTGGCCGCGTACTGCCAACTGCCAACGTGACCTATGCGGTACAGGGCATTAACAATTACTCCGGCGCTAACGTACTGTCCGGCGACCTGACCGCTTCCTTCGGTACAGCGGCACCAACCCTGACCGGCTCGTTGAGCAACAGCGCCCTGAAAGTCCAGTTGTCGGCCAACATCAACACTGCCGATGCCAGCTTCGCCGGTACTGCACGAGCGCGTGACGCCGTGAGTAACGCAAGCCTGTCAACCGGCACCACCCAAGGCAGCTTCTTCGGCGCAGGCTCCACCGCGTCGCTGGCCGGTATCGCCAAGTTCTCCGATCGCAACTACGACACCGCCTTCGGTGGTGTCGCCAAGTAATCGCCGGTTGAACCTGTTGTAGCACCACCTAAGCAAGTGCCTGCCCCCAGGCACTTGCTTTGGGCGTTTTGAAGCGATCCCGAGAGCCCGGTAATGCCCCAGCCCTACTGCAAGCGATCCCTCACGCTCCACGTTTTGCCCTTTTTCCTACTGCTGTCCATAACCCCTACGGTATTTGCTGCCGACCAGGACACCAGCCTGCGCCTAAACCAGACCATCGAGTACCGCGCCAATGAGCAAGAGCGCGAGTTGCTCAAGGATGAAATGCCCAGCGACGTCGCCGCGCCACTCTTGAACATCGACGGTCAGGACTACACCGTGGGCAACACCCTGGATGAGTTGGGCCGTGCAGTGTATGTGTCGATCTCGCGCCATAACTGGTCCCAAGCCAGGGACTACCTCAAGCGCTACACCGCCCTGCCCGGCCACGACCCGATGCTCACCGCCTATGCCAAGGGTGGCCTGGCCCGCGCCGATGGCGACCTGGAGCAAGCCGAAGATTATTACCACGAATTGCTGGCGATACAGTCCGACTTCCTGCCGGGCCGCCTGGAGCTGGCGCGGGTGCTGTTCGAAAACCGCAAGGATGGCGAGTCCAACGCCGTATTCCAGCAGATCAGTAGTGGCCTCAGCCCCTCCGACGCGCAGGCCATGGGCCTGGGCAAGACCGTCGACAGTTTCAAGCAGGCCCTGGATCACCGTGAAGACTGGCAAGGCTCCTTCGCCATCGGCCCGACCTGGGGCAAAAATCTCAACCAGTCCCCCGAAAGCACAGTGACGTATCGCTATGTCACTGCCGAAGAAACCATTCTGGTCCAACGCTCGCTGCCCAAGGCTGTGTCTGCCCACGGCACCGATTACGAGGCAACGCTCAACAAGCGCATCGCCCTTAGCGGCCATCACGGGGTGTTCATGCGCTCGCTGTTGTACGGCCAGGCGTATGAAAAGGAGAGCAAGTACAACGAAAGCACAATTATCAACAACGCCGGCTACAGCTATCACGATGCGAAAAACCAGTACGCCCTCGGGCCATCCTATGAATTCAACACCATCGCCGACAACGCCATGTACAGCGCCTGGGGGCTGCGCGGCGAATGGATTCACACGCTGTCAGCCACGCGGATGTTCAAGCTGGAAGGCGAATACAAGGACATGGCCTACAAACACGAAATCAATAGCAACCTCGACGGCGGCATCAGTTCTTTCTACGCCACTCTGTGGCAGGCCCTGCCCCAGCGCTGGACGTTGTTCGGCGGCGTGGACCTGAGCCAGCGCAACGCCCGGGACAGCACCCAGGCTTACCTGCAAAAAGGTGTGCGACTGGGCGTCGCCAAGGATTTCGAGGTGGGCGTCAGCGCTGTGCTGTTCGCCTCATACCGCCAGCGCCAATACGATGCCTACAGCGCCATTGTCGATGAGCGACGCAACGACGATGAACAGGGCTACACCTTTATCCTGCGCGCCCCACGCCTGGCGGTGATGGATGTGGTGCCCAGTCTGACGGTCAAGTACAACAAGGTCGTCAGCAATGTCGACTGGCTTTATTCCTACGATAAAAACAGCATCAGCCTAAAGCTGGAAAAGCAGTTTTAACCAATAACCCCGGGTTTTCTATTTCGCGGTTGCACTTATAGCGAGCTACTGTATAAAACGCCCCTATAAACCGCGCCATTTAGCATGAGGATCCCGGCCGTGGAAGAAGTTATCGAACAATTGCGTGAAGCCAACGAACCGGTACCGGTTCCTCTGGAACTGCCCGACGAAGACCAGTTGGTGGAAGTCGAAGAACAGCTGTTTATCAACATCCCGTTTGTGTTCAAGGAATTCCTGCTGACCGTCAGCGATGTGGTGTATGGCAGCCTGGAACCGGTGACCATCACCGACCCCCAGTCCCACACTTACCTGCCGGAAGTCGCCGCCAATGCCTGGGATATCGGCGTGCCTCGCGAACTGATCCCGATTTGCCAGGATGGCGACGACTACTACTGCGTCGAAGAAGACGGCACGGTGGTCTTGTGGTCCGGCGAAGAAGAACTGGTAACCGAAGAGTCATGGGAATCGGTGTGGCACTGGGCGCGGGACGTGTGGCTGGAAAGCTGAGCCAAAACCAGTGACAAGGGGGCGGTGTGCAAAGCCCCCTCGCCACATACGCTCAATGCTCCGGCGTGTCCTTGTGATTATCCAGGGTTTCCAGCAAGGCCACTTGCATGCGCGTATGGATGCGGATGAACCAGCGCCAGAGCACGGCAGCCACTGCGGCCGTCACCACCGCAATCAATACCAGCAACTTGTTGGTCGGCAAAATACTGGCCGACAAGGCCGCCAATAGCAGGAAGATCACCAGCAGCGAGAGAATCGGGATCAGTTCGGCAATCACCCGCCGTACACGTTGGGTATGGCGCCCAGCCATTTCCGGCTTCACGCTCATTTCCGCCAGCAGCATCGACAGCGCCTTGAGCTTGCGATACGCGGCAATCAGAAACGGCAGCGACAGTAGCAACGCACCACCCCAGATCAATGCCTTCTGCCAGCTCGGATCACTGATCCAGCCTTCCAGATACCCTCCAATGCGCGCGGCGAAAAAGCTGCCGGTAAAGAAGATCGCCACCACCAGCGCCAGGTTTACCCCTACCTGCAAGATGATCTTGCGGATCATCGACGCCAGCATCGCGCCTTCGCCCTGGGGCGAAATGCTGCGCAGCCATTCGCCATACATGCCAAACACCCGGCTCAGACGCTGTGGCATCACAGCCGCGATCTTCAAGGACAATGGGTCGGCGCCACGAATAAGGTATGGCGTGAGCAACGTAGTGATGGCGGAAACGGCCACCGCCACCGGGTAGAGAAAGTCGCTGGTGACCTGCAAGGTCATCCCCAGCGCCGCAATAATGAAAGAAAATTCGCCGATCTGTGACAGGCCCATGCCCACCCGCAACGAGGTGCGGCCGTCATTACCGGCGATAAACGCGCCAAGGCCACAGGACAGCATCTTGCCCAGCACCACGGCCACAGTAATCACCGCAATTGGCCACGCGTATTGCAGCAGGATCTGCGGGTCGATCATCAAGCCTATGGCAACGAAGAAGATGGCACTGAACATGTCGCGAACCGGTTCGATCAGGCGTTCTATTTTCAGCAACTGCCGGGACTCGGCCATGATCGCACCGATCAGGAAGGCGCCCAGCACCATGCTGTACTCCAGCTTGACCACCAGCAGGCAGAAGCCAAAACACAGGCCCAGGACGGTGATCAGCAGCATCTCGTTGCTTTCAAACTTGGCCACGTAGGCCAGCAGGCGTGGCACCAGCAAAATGCCAATCACCAGGGCCACGATCATGAACAGTGAGAGCTTGCCGACCGTGGAAAATACCTCGCCGGAGCTGACCGTGCCGCTGACGGCGATGCTTGATAACAAGGCGATGATGCCGATGCCCAGGATGTCCTCGACGATCAGCACGCCAAAGATCAGTTGGGCAAAGCGCTGGTTTTTCATCTTCAGGTCGTTGAGCGCCTTGACGATGATGGTGGTCGAGGAAATCGCCAGGATCGCACCGAGGAACAGTGAATCCATGGTGTTCCAGTCGAACCATTGGCCAATTTCATAGCCAATCCAGATCATCAGGATGATTTCCAGGAAGGCCGCGATAAACGCCGTGGCGCCGACCTTGAACAGCTTGCGTAGGCTGAACTCCAGGCCCAGGCAGAACATCAGGAAAATCACCCCCAGCTCGGCCAGGGTCTTGATGGTGTCTTCGTCGTGGATCAGGCCGAAAGGCGGGGTGTGCGGGCCGATGATAAAGCCGGCGACGATGTACCCCAGGACGACCGGCTGCTTGAAGCGATGGAACAGGATGGTCACCACCCCTGCCACGAGCATGATCACGGCCAAGTCCTGGATAAAACTGATGGCGTGCATGGCGAGGGGCTCCTTGAGGGTACTGGCACTGTCCCGAATTCCAGGCAGCCGCCACAACGGCGCGCAATATGCGGAAGGAAAAGTCTGCCTTATTCGTAAGAAATGCCCTTGAAATGGGCTTTTCAAGGGTAACACCGCGACTTGCGGCAGAAAGCCGGTGCAATATATGGAAACAGATCGCCCTGGGCGTGACGGCAAGCCCCGTCCCGGCGTCCCGTTAGGGATGGCGCTGTAATGATTCGAGCATCCGCAGAGGTGCCCCCCCCCAACCAATGCCTACAACCGTGAGTGTGCTATGGAACCCGGAAACGCCCAGCTGTCGATGACGGTATTGATGACCCCTGACATGGCCAATTTCTCAGGCAATGTCCACGGCGGTACCCTGCTCAAGTACCTCGACGAAGTGGCCTACGCCTGCGCCAGCCGTTATGCCGGCCGCTATGTCGTCACACTGTCGGTGGACCAGGTGATTTTTCGTGAGCCGATTCATGTGGGCGAACTGGTGACATTTTTGGCTTCGGTCAACTACACCGGCAACACGTCGATGGAAGTGGGGATCAAGGTGGTCACCGAGAACATCCGCGAGCGCTCGGTGCGCCATACCAACAGTTGCTTCTTCACCATGGTTGCCGTCGACGACGCCCGCAAACCGGCCGCCGTGCCAGCGTTGCAGCCACAGAACAGTGAAGACAAGCGCCGGTTTATCCAGGGCAAACAGCGCCGGCAGATTCGCCAGGAGCTGGAGAAGCGCTACCAGGAAATCAAAGCCGACGCGCTGTAAAACACAATCCCCCTGTAGGGGCTGGCTTGCCAGTTCCTACAGGGGGATTTTGGGTGTTACAGACTGATCGGCGTGGCTTCAAAGCGCACGCGCGGATGGGCGATGCGGTCCTGGGCCCGTACCAATTCCAACTCGTAACTGGCGCATGCCTGGGTTTCCAGCAGCACTTCATGCACAGCCGACGCCGTGAACTCGAACGCGGCCAGCAGGCTGTCGCCCAGCAGCACCCGCGCCAGGAACAGGCCCGATGTCAGGTCGCCCACCCCCACCGGCTGGCGCGCAAATGCCAGCAGCGGCCGGCGCAGGTGCCAGCTGCCTTCGGCCGTCACCAGCAGCATTTCGAAACCATCCGCCAGCTTGCCCGGGTAGTCCAGGTGCTTGACCAGCACCGCTTTGGGCCCACGCGCCAGCAGGGCGCGCGCCATGCCCAGGCAATCGAACAGCGACTGCGGTTTACGCCCGCAAAAGCTGTCCAGCTCCAGTTGGTTGGGGCACAGGAAGTCGGCCATGGCCACCGCTTCGTCCAGCAAAAAATCACTGACTTCCTGGGGTACGATGCAGCCTTTTTCCGGATGGCCCATCACTGGGTCGCACAGGTACAGGGCCCTGGGGTTGATCGCCTTGATCCGCGCCACACCGCTCAGGATCGCCCGCCCCTGGGCGGCGCTGCCCAGGTAGCCGGACAGCACCGCATCGCAGTTGCCCAGTTCGCCAATCGCCGCAATCCCCTCCACCAGCGCCGGAATTTGCTGCGGCGCCAACACTTCTCCCGCCCAGTGGCCATACTGGGTATGGTTGGAGAACTGCACGGTGTTGAGCGGCCAGACATTCACCCCCACTCGCTGCATGGGAAATACGGCGGCGCTGTTGCCGGCATGGCCGAAGACCACATGGGACTGGATCGCAAGCAGATGAGGTGTGCGTTTCATGCAGGAAACTTCCGTAAAACCGTTGAATTCTGGCCGCGCAGTATGCGACTAAAAGCATCCTGTACGACAGACCGGAGACACAGTTAAGCTGGCCTTACTTTGTTGGAGCAAATCGCATGCTGACCCTGGGAAATATCTTTGTGCTGATGCTAGTGGCGGCGGCTGCCGCCTGGGTGTGGCACAACCACGGCTTGCGCGAGCGTGCGCTGGAGAGGGTCAAACAGCATTGCGCCAAGCTCGACATCGAATTGCTCGACGGCGCCGTGGCCTTGAAACGCATCGGCTTCGTCAAGGACGCCAGCGGCCGCCGGCGTTTGGCGCGGGTCTACAACTTTGAGTTCACCGTGACCGGTGAGGCCCGCCACCCTGGCACCATCACCCAGTTTGGGGCCCACAGTGCGCAGATCGAACTGGCGCCCTACCCGTTTGAAATAAAGACCCCGCCGCCCAGCGCCGAAGTGATTGAACTGAGCCAGTGGCGTCAGGAGCACGGCAAGAGCCGTCACTGACGGCAAGCGGCCAGGGCCTTTTGCAGTTCTGCCACGTCCTGCTTTTCGCTGAAGATCAGCTCGATGCGTGAGTCCCGGCGCCATTCGCTGGGCTGCCAAGTGAGCATGGTGTTATCCACAGCGTTGGCCGAAACCCAACCATCGGCGCTGTGGATAACCAATTTGGCACGGCGCCAGTCCAGGCCCTGCAACCATTGCCGCAGCAACGCGGGATCGAACTGCTGGCTCGGGTGCCAGCGCCAACCGATGCTCCAGCCGCCTGCCTGCGCCTGGTGCAGGCAAATCGGCACGCACGGATCGCTCCAGATTGCCGGGATTTGCGTCAACCCCTTGGGCATTTCAAAGTTATCCACAGGCGCTCCAGCCTGTGCGCCGAACCCTGGCAGGCGGACCAATGGCAGTTGCGCCTGTCGAGTCCAGTAAACCTCGCAGGCTGGTAATGTGTTTTCGATAACGCTGCGTTGCGCGGCATCCAGCCCTTCTTCCTTGTTCAGCACCAGCAACCCGGCACTGGCCAATGCCTCGCGTTGCGCGTCGGGCAACGGTCTGCCTGCCGCCAGTGCCTGGGCATCCAGGACCAGCACACAAGGCTGGACGGCCAGCACGGTTTGCCAGGGCGCCTGGCGCAACTGCGCCAGCAATTGCGCCGGGTGCCCCAACCCTGAGGGTTCGATAAACAGGCGGTCCGGCTTGGCCTTACGCAGCAGGCGACCTAGCCCTATCTGGAATGGCGCACCATTCACACAGCACAAACAGCCACCGGCCACTTCGCCGATGGCAATACCGTCGTCATCCAGGGTCAGCAGCGCAGCATCCAGGCCAATCTGCCCGAACTCATTGATCAACACCGCCCAACGCTCATTGGCCGGGCGCTGGGTGAACAGGTGCTTGATCAAGCTGGTCTTGCCAGCCCCCAAGGGGCCGGCAATCACATGCGTGGGAATATTCTGCAGCATCGTGGACATTATTCAGGCCGTGTAGAGACGATTGATCCTACCCGGTTATGCCAGCCAATCCAGCGTCAGAATCAGCCGTCGTTCATTGGCGGCCAGCGCCGGCGAACGATGAATCAAGCCGTAGCCTTCATTGCCACGCCACTTTTCGCCTTTGAGCAGGGCGACTTCACCGCAGTGGATCTGTTCGATGCGCTCGGTGGGCTCCGCGTCCGCCTGACTCAACTGACGTCGGTCCATCACCCCTTCGCGCAACCATTGGCTGCCGATACCGGCATAGGTGGTGATCAAGCGCACGGGCACATGATCGACGTGAAAACGCGGGCACATGGCCTTGTCCAACAGCCTTAACCGCACGCCAATACGCTTGGCGCCCAGCAGGCAGGCAAAGGCGCTGACCAGCCATGCCACATCGGCGATAAACCCGTCGTAGCCTTCAAGGTCACGACAACCTGCGGCCAAGCCCTGCAAGTTGGGCTCAGCATCTTCACTGTCCAACTCAACCACCAGCGATTCTGCCAGCGGCTCGTTCAGCGAGACCAGCAACGCACCAAACTCGGCGATATGCAGCGGCAACTGGCGCTGCCACAGCGCCAGGTTCACCCCGTTATCGAGGATATCGGCGAGCGCCAACGGGGTTTCACCACGGGTCTGGCGAATCACCGGGCGCAGTTGAATCACAGGGGCCAACATCAGGCGGCTGCCTCCTCATACCAAGGGCCAAAAGGATCGACCAGCAGGCGCCAACCTTCGACGCCCTGGGCCATTTCATCGTCGGTCAGCAGGCACGCATCCAACTCCGCGCGCAGGCGCACGAAGTCGATGTTCTGCCCGATAAACACCAGTTCCTGGCGGCAATCGCCGGTGCTCGGTTGCCAGTTCTCCATGATCGCCGCGACGCTTTGCTGGTCCTCGGGCCATTGGCTCTTGGGCACAAAGCGCCACCAGCGACCGGCAAAACCATGGCGCATCAAGCCACCGGCCTGGGACCAACTGCCGGCGTCGCGATGTTTGCTGGCCAGCCAGAAAAATCCCTTGGAGCGCAGCAGCCTGCCGTTGACCCACGGGCGGTCGATAAAGTCGAAAAAACGCTGAGGATGGAATGGCCGGCGCGCCCGATAGGCCGTGGAGGCGATGCCATATTCTTCAGTCTCCGGCACATGTTCGCCGCGCAGTTCCTGCAGCCAGCCCGGCGCCTGGGCCGCGCGCTCGAAGTCAAAACGCCCGGTATTGAGGATCTCGGCCAGCGGCACTTCGCCCATGACCATGGGAATGATGCGCGCCTGGGCATTCAGGCGTTCAAGGATGGCCACCAGTTCTTCACGTTCGTGGCTGCTGATCAGGTCGATCTTGCTGATAAGGATGACGTCGGCAAACTCGATCTGCTCGATCAACAGGTCGGTGATGGAACGTTCATCATCTTCACCCAGGGTTTCGCCCCGTGACGCCAGGCTTTCGGCGGCTTGGTAGTCGAGCAGGAAGTTCATGCCGTCGACCACGGTGACCATGGTGTCCAGACGCGCAATGTCGGCCAGGCTCTGACCGTTTTCATCGCGAAAGGTGAAGGTTTCTGCCACGGGCAGCGGTTCGGAAATGCCAGTGGATTCGATCAGCAGGTAGTCGAACCGACCCTCCCTGGCGAGCTTTCCGACCTCAACGAGCAAGTCTTCGCGCAAAGTGCAGCAGATGCAGCCGTTGCTCATTTCCACCAGTTTTTCTTCGGCGCGATTGAGGCTGACGTCGCGCTGTACCGCAGCGCCATCAATGTTGATTTCGCTCATATCGTTGACGATCACCGCCACTCGCAGGTTTTCGCGGTTGCGCAGGACGTAATTGAGCAGCGTGCTTTTACCGGCGCCGAGAAAGCCGGACAGCACGGTTACGGGTAGACGGTCGGTCATCGGGTGTTCCTCATCAGGTTGGCCGGTCAAATCGCCCGTTGATGGCGTTCGCGCAGCTCTTCACGTTCTTTGGCTTCAATACACAGGGTGGCCGTGGGCCGCAGCAACAGGCGCTTGAGGCCAATCGGCTCGCCTGTCTCACGGCACCAGCCGTACTCACCACGGGCGAGGTGCTCAAGGGCCTCGTCGATCTTGTCCAGCAGCTTCTTTTCCCGCTCCAGCAGACGCAGTTGCCATTGGCGCTGTTCTTCGGCGCTGCCGACATCGGCGGGATCGCTATGGGGCTCCTGCTCGCGCAGCACGATGAACTCGGCTTCGATGCGCGCTTGCAGGTCATAGCGCTGAGCCAACAACAGCTCGCGGAAAAAGGCCTGCTGGGCCTCGTTCATATAATCAGCAGGTGGTTGAGCGAGCAGGTCTTGTTCAGTCATCAGGTCGGTTCACGGGTCAGGCTGTATTTTGATGTTATAGTATAACAATGCAAATAAGCTAATCCCCTCTTGCCCGTCACGACGAAGGGCGCAATCCTTGAACGCCTCCAGGCCCCGAGAAACGCGATGAAATCCCTGTTATGCGGTGTGTTGCTGCTGGTAGCGACCCAGGCCGGCGCCCAAGTAGCCAGCCCCCTGGCCACGTGCACCCGCAGCGCCACCCTGCTGGCCTGTGTCGATGCCCAGGGCAATGCCTACAGTGTCGCGACCGCAGGCAACACCACGTATTTGCGCGGATTCGAGGTGATCGGCAAGCGTTACTGGGCGCAGACCAATAGCCGCTACGGCCAATTGACGTTCTTTACCGGGCTGGCCTCAGACGGTGAGGCGTGGGTCGGCTACACACGGCGTGTGGGCTGGACCACGATCAACCGGTTCTCCAGTTCCGGAGGCTCCAGCGCCAAGTTCACCTGCAGCCGTATCAGCGGGTGCTAGAGCGGTCGTAGAAAAATCATCGTCGATCTAATTGTTATACTATAACATGTCGGATTATCTCCAACGATGGACCTGCTCATGAATGCGCTGACTCTGCCCGATATCGCCGCGCAGGCTTCTCGCCAAGCCTTGCCCCTCGACTGGGTGGGTATGTGCGGCATTGCTCTTCCCATCCTGATCGACGGCCAACGTTTGAGTGCCAAGGCCGATGCCGGCGTGAGCCTGGATGACGGCGAGGCGCGGGGAATTCATATGTCGCGCCTGTACCTGGCGTTGGAAATGCTCGAGCAACAAGACCTGCAACCGGCGCAGCTGCGTCAGGTGTTGCAGCGATTTCTCGATAGCCATGAAGGGTTATCGAGCAGCGCCTACCTGCGGATTCACACCGATTTGCTGCTCAAACGCCCGGCGTTGGTCAGCCCGCTATCGGGCTGGAAGACTTACCCGGTGACCATCGAAGCGCGTCTGGAAAAACAGATGTTCCACGTGGAACTAAAAATTGACGTGACCTACTCTTCCACCTGCCCATGCTCTGCGGCCCTCGCCAGGCAGTTGATTCAACAGCAATTTGTCGATCACTTCGGCAACAAGTCGTTGCAACACGAAGATGTACTGGCCTGGCTTGGCAGCGCCAATGGCATCGTCGCCACGCCCCATAGCCAACGCAGCAGTGCGCTGTTGCAGGTCCATCTGCAACCCGACGTCCAAGCCTTGCCCCTGACAGCCTTGATCGACCAGGCCGAAGCAGCCCTCGGCACCGCCGTACAAACCGCTGTAAAGCGCGCCGATGAACAGGCGTTCGCCCTGGCCAACGGCCAGAACCTGATGTTTTGCGAAGACGCCGCGCGCCGCTTGAACCTGGCACTGAAACGCTCGGATGCGGTGCAAGCCATCCAACTCAAAGTCATCCACGCCGAAAGCCTGCACGCCCATGACGCCGTGGCCGAAAGCCATTGGACGAGAGGCGCCTCGGGCACCCCATGAAACTGACGATGCTCGACCTGGAAGCGGCAGCCGTGGGTAGCCGTTTTCCCCTGGCCCCCGTATTGGATGCCCTGCCGTGGAACAGTGACGGCCTGATCGCCGCCATCGCCCAGCAACACGGCAGCGGTGCAGTGTTGATGCTGGCCTGGATGAACCGCCAGGCCCTCGACGAGACCCTCGCCAGCGGCCAGGTCTGCTACTGGTCACGCTCGCGCCAGCAGTTGTGGCGCAAAGGCGAAAGCTCTGGCCACCAGCAGCAGTTGATCGAAGCACGCCTGGATTGCGACGGCGATGCCGTGTTGCTGATCGTCGACCAACAAGGCCCTGCCTGTCATACCGGCCGACCCACCTGTTTTTACAACGCTATCGAAAACGATCAAGTGCACATCATCACCGCGCCTCTCAAGGAACCTACAGCATGATCCGCAAGAACCCTTCCGGCGATCTGCCGGTCATTGCCGAGTCGGCCTACGTCGATAAAACCGCGATCATCTGCGGCAAGGTGATCATCGGCGAGAATGTATTTGTCGGCCCCTATGCGGTGATCCGCGCCGACGAAGTCGATGCCACCGGCGACATGGACCCGATCACCATCGGCGCCAATTCCAATATCCAGGACGGCGTGGTGATCCACTCCAAATCCGGTGCGGCGGTGACTATCGGCGAGTTCAGCTCGATCGCCCATCGCTCGATTGTCCACGGCCCCTGCACTGTCGGCGACCGGGTGTTTATCGGCTTCAACAGTGTGCTGTTCAACTGTGTGGTCGGTGATGGCTGCGTGGTGCGGCATAACTCGGTGGTCGATGGCCGCGACTTGCCCGCCGCGTTCTATGTGCCGTCCACCACGCGCATCGGCCCCAACACCGATCTGTCGCAGTTCCCGCCCGTGAGCATCAGCGCATCGGAGTTTTCCGAAGACGTGGCGCGTACCAATGTCGACCTGGTGCGCGGCTACAAAGCCCTGCAAAACGAGTTCTAAACATGAGCCGCTTGCTGATCCGCAACGCCCGCCTGGTGAATGAGGGCCAGGAATTCGATGCCGACGTGCTGGTCGCCAATGGCCGTATCGAAAAAATCGCCAGCTGCATCCAGGGGCAAACGGCCGAGATTGAGATTGATGCCCAAGGCCAATGGCTGCTGCCGGGCATGATCGACGACCAGGTGCATTTCCGCGAACCTGGCGCGCCGGACAAAGGCAGTTTTTACAGCGAGTCCCGCGCCGCAGTGGCCGGGGGCATTACCAGTTTCATGGATATGCCCAACACCCAGCCCGCGACCTTGACCCTGGAAGCTCTGGCCGACAAAAAACGCCGCGCCGCACTGCACTCGGTAGCCAATTACGGGTTTCACTTTGGTGTCAGCAACGACAACCTCGACACCGTGGCTGCCCTTGATCCGCGGCAGGTCGCCGGAGTCAAAGTGTTTATGGGCGCCTCCACCGGCAATATGCTGGTGGATGATCCACGCGTCCTGGAGCGTTTATTTGCTGAGGTGCCGACCATTCTCCTCGCCCATTGCGAGCACACGCCGAGCATCCAGGCCAATGAACAACGCTTGCGAAACCGGTTTGGCGAGGCGATCCCCGCCGTCGCCCACCCGCTGATCCGCGATGCCGAAGCCTGCTATCGCTCCTCGTCCCTGGCCGTGGAGCTGGCGCGCCGCCACGGCACGCGCTTGCATGTGCTGCACCTGACCAGCGCCCGGGAACTGTCGTTATTTGAAGATAAACCGCTGGCAGAAAAACGCATCACGGCAGAAGTGTGCGTGCACCACTTACTGTTCGACGACCGCGACTACGCCCGCCTCGGCCACCAGATCAAATGCAACCCGGCGATCAAAACCCGGGCCGACCGCAATGCCCTACGCCTGGCACTGCTGAGCAATCGCCTGGATGTGATCGGCACCGACCACGCGCCTCATACATGGGAGCAAAAACAGCGGCCGTACCGCGAGGCACCAGCGGGGTTACCCCTGGTGCAACATGCGCTACCGGCATTGATGGAGTTGGTGGCGGACGGCCTGTTGCCCCTGACCACATTGGTGGCGAAAACCAGTCATCGCGTTGCCGACCTGTTCGCCATTCCCGACCGGGGGTACCTGCGCGAGGGCTACTGGGCCGACCTGGTGCTGATCAAACCCGAGCCCGAAGGCAAACCGGTGAGCAGCCAACCGATCCTCGCCCGCTGCGGCTGGACACCCTTTGCCGAGCGCAGCTTTCGCCATAGCGTCAGCACTACTCTGGTGTCAGGCCATGTGGCCTGGCACCAGGGGCAGGTGATCGACAGTTGCCAGGGGCTGCCCCTGCATTTTCTGCGCTAAAACCCAGGAGCCGTTCAGGCCCGGGGTTTGACCGTGCCACAGTCGTTGCCCAGCCACTGCGCATGGGTGTCGAGGCTGCCGTTCTGCTGCACGCCGGTGGCATTGAAAGTACCGTTGACCGTGGTGGTGAACGCCTTCTGGCTCTGGAACGTGGCCACGCCAGTGCCCTGGGCTTTCGGGCAACTGAAGCGGAATTTCCACTGGTTGCCGGTCTTGTCTGTGACCTCTTGCTTGCAACCCGACTGCGGGTCGGTCAGCGGGATGGAATCAGAGGCCACCTGGGCCGGGGTCAGGCAGACCTGCACGCCCTTGCCAGCCATGGTGATGCCTTGTTTTTCCAGCATTGCGCGTTGTTCCGGGGTCATCTGTTGCTTCAGTTGACCGAGGATCAACGACAAGTCCGGCAGATTCTGGTTATCGACTTTCATATTGCTGGTGGTCAATTCCCACAAGCCCGGCGCCAACATCTGCGCCTGCGCTGCCACCGGCAGCGTCAAACCAACAACCATGGCCAAACCAAGCAGACGAGCATTCATCGGGTAACTCCTGGGTAATTGTCGGCGTTAGACGTCGTAAAGTGGTCGGCGTTGCATGCTCAATAAAATAGCGACAATCGCCGCCGAACATGGTCTGTTACGCATTGGATTGTCAGGAGTACCGTTGCCCATGGATTTCTTCGGCCCGCACTTGCTTGGCTACTTCATCGCAACCCTGCATTTTCTCGGCTCGCTGGCTGCCCTGCACGCGGTGCTCACCGTGCGTACCGCCCAAGGCTCAATCGCCTGGGCACTGTCGCTGATGTTCATGCCGTACCTGACGCTGATCCCCTACCTGATCTTTGGCCGCAGCAGCTTCGACGCCTATATCCAGGCGCGGCGCCAGGCCAACCAGGAAATGCACAAGGCAATCACTGAGTTGAACTGGCGCCCTTGGGTCGAAGAAGCCCTGGCTGCGCGTAACTCCCAGGCCTACGCCTCCCTGCGCGCCATGCCCAAGCTGGGACGCATGCCGTGCCTGGCGAACAACCAGGTGCGTTTGCTGGTCAATGGCGACGCCACCTTCAGCGCCATCTTCGACGCCATCCGCGCCGCCAAGACTGCCGTGTTGGTGCAGTTCTTCATCATTCATGACGATGAACTGGGGCGCCAACTGCATGCACTGCTCAAGGCCAAAGCCGCCGAAGGTGTAGCCATCTACGTGCTGTATGACCGCATCGGCAGCCACTCCCTGCCCCACCGCTATGTGCAATCGCTGCGCGATGCCGGGGTGCAGATCAAGGCGTTTGCCACCCGCAGCGGCTGGCTCAATCGCTTTCAGGTGAATTTCCGTAACCACCGCAAGATTGTCGTGGTCGATGGCCTGACCGGTTTTGTCGGCGGGCATAACGTCGGCGACGAATACATGGGCAAGAAGTCGCCGCTCGCCCCCTGGCGCGACACCCATGTGCAAGTCAGCGGCCCCGTGGTGGCGTGCCTGCAAGAATCGTTTGCCGAAGACTGGTTCTGGGCCGCGCGCGAACTGCCGCCGCTGATCCTGCCCGATACCTATGCCGATGACGGCGTGCTCTGCCAATTACTGGCCAGCGGTCCGGCGGACCCGTATGAAACCTGTTCGCTGTTTTTCGTCGAAGCCATTCATGCGGCGACTGAGCGGGTGTGGATCACCAGCCCGTATTTCATCCCCGATGAAGCGGTATTCGCCGCGCTGCGCCTGGCGGTGTTGCGTGGCGTGGACGTGCGCTTACTACTGCCGTCACGCCCCGACCATCGCATTGTGTACGCCGCCTCCAGCCTGTACGCGATTGAAGCGGTTCGCGCCGGGGTCCGGGTGTTCCGCTACAAACCGGGTTTTTTGCATCAGAAAGTGGTGCTGGTAGATCGGGAAATCAGCGCCATCGGCAGTGCGAACCTGGATAACCGTTCGTTCCGCCTCAACTTCGAAGTGATGTTGCTGACAGTCGACGAAGCCTTCGCCAGCGAGGTGGAACACATGCTGTTGGATGACTTCGCCCAGGCCCACGAAACCAGCCAGGAAGAAAGCCAGCAGACCCGCCGCCTGCAGCAACTGGGCATGCGCGTGGCGCGGCTGATTTCCCCTATCTTATAAATTGCGCCGGACAGAAGGTGGGAGCTGGCTTGCCAGCTCCCACACTCAGCCATCGGTTGGCTCAGCGGTAGAGATCTTCCCGCGTCCACGGCAACTCATGGCTGCCATCGGCATGGGGCTTGACCGCCAGGATCTGGTGCAGGTTGATCCACCCACGCGCAAACGCATAGGCGCAACCCGCCAGGTACAGGCGCCAGATGCGCAGTACCTGGGCCGGGACCATTTTTGCCGCCGCCTCCAGGTTGTCTTCCAGGCGTTCGCTCCAGTGGTCGAGGGTGCGTGCGTAATGCAGGCGCAGGCTTTCCACGTCGACCACTTCCAGGCCGACTTCGCTGATTTCGGCGCTGATCATCACCAGGTGCGGCAGCTCACCATTGGGGAACACGTAACGCTCGATAAACTCGCCGGCACCGCGCCCCACCGGGCGGCCATCAGTATGTTTGGCGGTGATGCCGTGGTTGAGCACCAGCCCCCCTTCACGCACGGCGCCGAACAGGGTCTGGCAGTACTGCGCCAGGTTGGCGTGGCCAACGTGCTCGAACATGCCGACGCTGACGACTTTGTCGAACCGCCCGTCCTGGGGCAGGTCGCGGTAGTCGAGCAATTTCAACTCAACCAGGTCTTCCAGGCCCTCAGCGATTACCCGCTCCTTGGCCAGTGCCAATTGCTCCTTGCTCAGGGTGATGCCGAACACCTTGACCCCGAACTCGCGGGCCGCATAACGCGCCAACCCGCCCCAGCCACAACCGACATCCAGCAGGTACTCCCCAGGCTGCAGGCGTAGCTTGCGGCACAGGTGGCGGAATTTGTCTTGTTGGGCTTGGTCGAGGGATTCGCTGCCGGTCTCGAAGTAACCGCAGGAATAGGCCATGTCGCGGTCCAGCCAGAGCTGGTAGAACTCGTTCGACAGGTCATAGTGGTAGGAAATCGCGGCCGCATCCGTAGCCTTGTCGTGAATCGAACGCACCGGGCCGGCGTGCTCGTCCTCCTCGAGCAGTGCGTGGCTCAATTCGTCACACACCCGGATTACATCGCTGATCGAGCCTTCCAGCTCCAGTTTGCCTTCAACGAAAGCAGCGCCCAGGGAATCGAGCGTGGGGTGGGTCAGTTGCGTCACCATCACCGGATCCTTGACCACGATGGTAACGCTGGGCTCCGGGCCCAGGTTGAATTCATGGCCATCCCAGAGTCGCAGACGCAGCGGTAGCTGAAGATTCTGTAAGGCCGGTGGAAGTTGCGCGAGCATGAATAGTCCCCCCTTGTTTCAGACGTCCGAAATGAGGGTAGACCATCCACAAAAAGTAGCAGGCTATCGGTTCGATAACGCCCTTTTATGGTGCCCGACGTTGCAGCAAACCGTCCTCAACCCACTGTTTCAACCACGTGACAGCTTGCAGCGGCGCGCCCTCTTGATAAGTGACTGCCAATTCCGCGCACAGTTCTGAAAAACTCCACCCGCTGTCGGCCATCCCGGCCAGGGCGTACGCCTCGGCAGGCTCCAAGCTCCGGTAACGGCACACCTGTTGGTTACGCCAGATCAGGCACACCTCGGCCAGCGGCAACGCCTGGCTACCGGGAAACCCAGCCTGCGCCTTGACCGCACGCCAGATCTGCAGGCTGTTGAAGCGACACAGCACTTGCTGCACCGCCGGCGTCCACTCAACCTGCAATAACGGCCAGGCCTCGGGCGCCAGCAGGGCCATGTCTTCAAGAGTCAGGGGTTGGCCCGCAGGCGCATCAAACGCCAGGGTAAAGGCCCATTCCAGGCGCGCCAGCTCCACCAGGGGGGCGGCTTGTTCGGCGACCAGATGCTCGTCGATAAAGTCTGCAAACCGTTGCCCCAGCCAGCGCAGGCTGAAATGCGTGGATGGATAGCACTGCACATAGGCCACCACCAGCCCGGCAAACTCGTCGTCCCCCAGCCAATGCCACACCGCCGGAAAATCCCCCTGCATCACTTCCAGCAAACGGGCCCGATAGGCGTTGTGGTAGATCGCCAGGCCGGTGTCGACATCCAGTGTCGGGCCACCGATCAAGGTGCCGGCAAAGCCAGTGTCGTCGGCGTCTGCCAATAAATGCCGTTCAAACGCCAGTTGCCAGTCGGTCAGGCGCATAGCGACCTCCGGGCCAAGGCATCCGCCCCCAACTCACGGGCCTTGCCCAACTCGTCGAGCAGCTCGGCAAACGGCGGGAAATGGTCATCGCGCTCCAGCAACGTCGCCACTGGTCCCAGGTGTTCCAGTGTCTGTTGAAACAGCTGCCACACCGGATCACACACCGGATGGTCATGGGTATCAACCACGTAGTCGCCGTAATCCATATGCCCGGCCAAATGCAGTTGGCGGATGCTCTGCGGCGGCAGGTTGCGGATAAAGGTCCAGGCGTCGAAGCCATGGTTGCGCGAGCTGACATACACGTTGTTGACGTCCAACAGCAGCTCGCAACCGCTGAGGTGGCTCAAGGCGCTGAGAAATTCCCACTCGGTGAATTCATCGGCCTTGGATCGCACATAGCTGGAGACATTTTCCAATACCAGCGGCCGCTCCAGCACCGCCTGTACCTGCCGCACACGGGTGGCGACGTGGTAGAGACTTTCTTCGGTGTAGGGCAGCGGCAACAAGTCATGCAGTTGATGGGCGTTGCCCCGGCTCCAGCACAGGTGATCGGAGACCCATGCCGGCTTGACCCGGTCGGCCAATTGCTTGAGTTGCTTGAGGTAGTCCCTATCGAGGGGATGGGGGCCGCCAATGGACAGGGACACCCCATGCATCACCAGCGGATAACGCTCGGCGATGGCGTCCAGGTAGTACAGGGCCTTGCCGCCCTGGACCAGATAATTCTCGGAGACGATTTCGAACCAGTCCACCTCCGGCGACTGCTCGATGATGTGTTGATAGTAATGACTGCGTAGCCCCAGGCCGTAGCCCAGGCAAGGAACCGATACCGACATGACGAACTCCTGGAAAGTGTCCGCAGCGACGTGCACACCGCTGCGGGATCACGTATTCGCGGTTACTCGCCGACTTTGCCGCCAGCCGCATCGCAAGCGGCCTTGGTCATTGCCTTGAAGCCATGGCCCTTGCAGACAGCCTGGCCTTTACAGGCGTTTTCAGCGGTCTTGCAGTCGTTCATGCCTTTGCAGGAGGTCACGCCGTAGCAATGCACGTTCGCCTCATCGGCGGCCTGCGCCTGGGTCGCGACACCGGCAAACATCGTGGCGGCAGCAATGGCCAGGGCAGCACCGGAAACAGCGTTCTTGAAGTTCATTGTGGTATTCCTCATGGGTCTGTAGGGGGTCGGCTGAACGGTTTGTCCAGTCCCGACACAGCACTAGAGTGAGGTGCCGCAGGGGCGTTACAGCGCCGTGAAAATTTTCCTGGTTTCCTGAATCCTTGTAGGAGCCATCACTAGTGCGCACCGCGATTTATCGTCACACTCACAGCAGATTTTTCGTGGGATCACGGACAAGGAAGCGTCACCCTCATGATTTCGATCTATCAGCTCAAACCGCGTTTTCAAAACCTGCTGCGGCCTCTGGTACAGCGCCTGTATGACAACGGCACCACCGCCAACCAGATCACCGTGCTGGCCGGGATCGTGTCGTTGCTCGTCGGCCTGCTGATCGCGGGGTTCGCCCAGCACGCCTGGGTGTTCGTACTGATCCCGCTGTGGATGATCCTGCGCATGGCCCTCAATGCCATCGACGGCATGCTCGCCCGGGAATTCGGCCAGCAATCACGCCTGGGCGCCTACCTCAATGAACTGTGCGACGTGATCGCCGACAGCGCGCTGATCCTGCCATTTGCCCTGCTCCCCGGGGTCAGCCTGGCGCCGGTGTTGCTGGTGACGCTGCTGGCGGTGTTCAGCGAATACGCCGGCGTACTCGGGCCGATGGTCGGTGCCTCGCGCCGCTACGATGGGCCCATGGGCAAGAGTGATCGGGCGTTTGTCCTTGGCGTACTCGCCACCGGCGTGGCCCTGGGCTGGCTCGGCACCGGCTGGGTCGACGGGGTGATGTGGCTGGTGGCGGCATTGCTCGCCTACACCCTAGTCAACCGTGTGCGCCAGGGCCTCAAAGAACAATCCGACATCTCTCCGACGGCATAAGGATCTTGCGATGCGCGAACAGCAACAGCACACCTTCAGTACCCATGACGGCGTAGAGCTTTTCTATCGGCATTGGCCCGCGACCAGTGCCACCGGGCCTGAGCCACGCCAGGCGATCCTGCTGTTCCATCGTGGCCACGAGCATTCCGGGCGCATTGCGCACCTGGTGGACGAGTTGGACCTGCCACAGTTCGATTTCTTCGCCTGGGACGCCCGTGGCCATGGCCAGTCCCCCGGCGAGCGTGGCGACAGCCCGAGCTTCGCCACCAGCGCGCGGGACGTGCAGACCTTCTGCGACCATATCGGCGCCACCTATGGCATCGCGCCAGAAAACCTCGCAGTGATCGCCCAGAGCGTAGGCGCAGTGATTGCCGCCACCTGGGTCCACGACTACGCCCCGAATATCAGGGCCCTGGTGCTCGCCTCCCCGGCGTTCAAGGTCAAGCTCTACGTGCCCTTCGCTCGCCCGGGCCTGGCGCTGATGCGGCGCTTTCGCGGCAATTTTTTCGTCAACAGCTACGTCAAGGCCAAGTTCCTCAGCCATGACCCCGAGCGCGTCGCGTCCTATGACACTGACCCACTGATCACCAAGGCGATCTCGGTAAATGTGCTGTTGGGCCTGTACGAAGCGGCCGACCGCGTGGTCGCCGATGCCCAGGCGATCCAGGTGCCGACCCAACTGCTGATCTCCGGCTCGGACTTTGTGGTGCACCGCAAACCCCAGCAACAGTTCTTCGAGCGGCTTGGCAGCCTGAAAAAGGAACTGCACATCCTGCCCGGCTTTTTCCACGACACCCTCGGCGAACGTGACCGCGCCGTGGCACTGGCCAGCGCCAGGCGTTTTATCCTGCAAAACTTCGCCCATCCGCTGGACCGTGCCAGCCTGCTGGACGCCGACAAAATCGGCGCGACCTGCGCCGAATCCGAATCCCTCGCCGCGCCGCTGCCGCACAACTCCCTGCGCGACCTGTACTGGCGCATGACCCGCGCCAGCATGGGCCTGGGCCGCAAGCTGTCCGAGGGCGTGAAGCTGGGCTTCGACACCGGCTTCGACTCGGGCAGTACCCTGGACTACGTGTACCGCAATACCCCCACCGGCAAGGGCGCGCTGGGGCGGATGATTGATACCAACTACCTGAACTCCATCGGCTGGCGCGGGATTCGCCAGCGCAAACTGCATGTTGAAGAGTTGTTGCGCCTGGCCATGGCCAAGCTGCGCGACGACGGGCGCGAAGTGCGCATCGTCGACATTGCCGCAGGGCATGGTCGGTACATTCTGGAAGCCTTGCAGGGCGTTTCGCCGCTGCCTGAGTCAATCCTGTTGCGCGACTACAGCGATATCAACGTGCGCGACGGTGGCGCGCTGATCCGCGAGAAAGGCCTGGGGGAGATTGCGCAGTTCGTCAAAGGCGATGCCTTTGACCGGGCCGACCTCGCCGCACTGGCGCCCACGCCGACACTGGCAGTGGTGTCCGGGCTGTACGAACTGTTTGCCGATAACGCCATGGTCGGTGGTTCCCTGGCAGGGCTGGCCGAAGCCGTGGAGCCCGGCGGATACCTGGTGTACACCGGCCAACCGTGGCACCCGCAACTGGAACTGATCGCCCGCGCCCTGACCAGCCATCGCCAGGGCCAGGCCTGGGTGATGCGCCGTCGCAGCCAGGCGGAAATGGATCAACTGGTGGAAGCCGCGGGCTTTCGCAAGATCACCCAGCGTGTGGATGAGTGGGGCATCTTCAGCGTGTCGCTGGCGCAGAAGATCTGACCATGCGCGAACCAGGTCTCTTCAAACCAGCCCTGCTCTGGCTGCTGCTGTTGGCGCCGCTGTTTTTCAGCACCTACGGCTTTGCCACCTGGGTCACCAGCCAGCGCAGCGACGTGGGCACCCTGGTATTCGGCTGGGAAACCCATATGCCGTTCTGGGCCTGGACCATCGTGCCCTACTGGTCGATCGACCTGCTCTACGGCTTCTCCCTGCTGCTGCCTAACAGCCGCCATGAGCTCAAACAACATGCCCTGCGTCTGCTCAGTGCGCAGGTGATTGCCGTGAGCTGCTTCCTGCTATGGCCGCTGCGCTTCACCTTTGAGCGCCCGGAAATGGACGGCGTGTTCGGCTGGCTGTTTGCGGTACTGGCCGGGTTCGACAAACCGTTCAACCAGGCACCCTCGCTGCATATCGCTTTGCTGGTGATCCTGTGGGTGATGTACCAGCGGCATAGCCAAGGCCTGTGGCGCTGGCTGGTGCATGGCTGGTTCGCGCTGATTGGCATTTCGGTGCTGACCACTTACCAACACCACTTTATCGACTTACCCACAGGCGCCCTGGCCGGCTGGCTGTGTGTGTGGCTATGGCCGGTGGATCAACCCAGCCCGCTGTTGCATGCGCGGCCGGCCAAAGACCCGAAACGTTGGCGCCTGGGGTTGCGCTACGCCATGGGCGCCCTGGTGCTGACGATAGTGGCCTTTACCGGGGGCAGTGCCTGGCTATGGCTGCTGTGGCCTGCCGTCGCGGTGTTGCTGGTGGCGCTCAACTACTGGCTGCTGGGCGCCGCAGGCTTTCAGAAACGCGCCGATGGCCGCCTCAGCCCGGCAGCACGCTGGCTGTATGCGCCTTATCTCGCGGCGGCGTGGCTCAATTCGCGGCTGTGGACGCGCAAGCATCCGCAGCCTGACCGGGTTGTGGATAACGTATGGTTGGGGCGAATTCCGACGCCAGCGCAGCTGAGTTCTTTCAATGCGGTGGTCGATCTGTGTGCCGAACTGCCTGTTTATCCACAGGGCCGCGCTTACCATGCCCTGCCCGTCCTCGACCTGACCGCACCCACACCGGCACAGTGCCTGGAGGCGGCCCAAGCCATCGAGCGCTTGCGCGAGCACGGCCCGTTGCTGGTGTGCTGTGCCCTCGGCTATTCCCGCAGCGCCAGCGCCGTGGCGGCCTGGCTGCTGCACAGCGGACGGGCGGCCACGGTGGACGAGGCACTGGCTATTATTCGTACAGCACGATCGGATGTGGTCCTGCATGCCGATCACCGCCAAGCCTTGGGAGCACTGCCCTATGCCCGCTGATATGCAACTCCAGGTAGTCGCCAGCCTGCTGCGCCGCGGCCGTTCGCTGGATCAGTTATCCACAGGCCTGACCCTGCTCGGGGTACTGTTTGGCCTGGCGCAATTGTTGATGGTCAGTATCACGCCGATCTGCCTGTTGCTCAGCCTGTGGATGATTGTCCTCGGGCTGCTGCAAAAGTACTGGGCGCTACGGGTGGCCTTCGACGCCGACCTGTTTGCGCTGATGGCCAAGGACATAGAACGCACCAGCGAGCTGGACCAGACTCTGCAAACCCTGGGCCTGCAACCCGCCGACCGCGCAAGCCGGCCCTGGACCGAACGCCGGCGTGGCGCCCTCAAATTGCTGCGCAAACAGGCCTACCTGCTGGGTGCGCAAGTGTTACTGACATTGGCCGTCATCCTGGCCAGCCCGTGGCTGCCCTTCGCCGGATAAGGAATCCTTATGTTCGAACCCCTGGTCGCGACCCTGATTACCTCCATGGCCCGCACAGTGACCGGCGCCCGCAGCCTGTGGCTGGGCTGCGCCCCAGAACCCGTGCAGCGCATCTACTTTGCCAACCACAGCAGCCACGGCGACTTCGTGCTGCTGTGGGCGTCGTTGCCGCAGAACCTGCGCAAGGCCACGCGCCCGGTGGCCGGCACCGACTACTGGAACAAGAGCGCACTGCGCCGCTACATCATCAACCGGGTATTCAACGGCGTGCTGATCGACCGCGAACGCAAAGACCCTGTGGATAACCCGTTGCAACCGATGCTCGAAGCCCTGGAACACGGCGATTCGCTGATCATTTTCCCCGAAGGCACGCGCAACCTGGAGGATGGCCTGCTGCCCTTCAAGAGCGGCCTGTATCACCTGGCAAAAAGTTACCCACAGGCGCAACTGATCCCCGTGTGGATCGCCAACCTCAACCGCGTGATGCCCAAGGGCCGTGTGCTGCCACTGCCGCTGTTGTGCACCACCAGCTTTGGCGCACCGCTGCAGCTTGCAGACGGTGAAGACAAGGCCCTGTTTCTTGCCCGCAGCCGCGACGCCCTGCTCGCCCTCGCCCCGGAGCATTCCTGACATGGATAGCCAAACCCTGATGTTGTTCGGCGGCATCGGCATGATCCTGGTGCTCGCCTCGCTGATCGGCCTGATCCTCAAGCTGCGCACCCGTGGCACACCCAATGCGGTGATCGACAACCTCAACGCCCGCATCAATGCCTGGTGGGTGATGGTGGTGGTGATCGGCGTCGCCTTCTGGCTCGGCACCGGCGCGGTAATCCTGCTGTTCTACGCCGTGTCGTTCTACGCCCTGCGCGAATTCCTCACCCTTACGCCCACCCGCCGCAGCGACTACCCCGCACTGGTCGCCGCGTTCTACCTGGCGCTGCCCCTGCAATACCTGCTGATCTACTTTGACTGGTACGGCCTGTTCTCGATCTTTATTCCGGTCTACGTGTTCCTCCTGCTGCCCATCCTTGCCTCGCTGGGCGGCGACAGCACGCACTTCCTGGAGCGCGCATCGAAAGTACAGTGGGGGCTGATGATCGCGGTGTTCTGCGTCTCCTTCGTACCCGCCCTGCTGACCCTCGACATCGTCGGCTACGAGGGCCGCAACCTGCTGCTGATCGCCTACCTGGTGATCGTGGTGCAGCTCTCGGACGTGTTGCAGTACGTGTGCGGCAAACTGTTCGGCAAACACAAAATCGCGCCCAACCTGTCACCGTCGAAGACCGTGGAAGGCTTTGTCGGCGGGATCCTGCTGTCCTCCCTGATCGGCGCCGCACTGTGGTGGACCACCCCGTTCAACCCTTGGCAGTCATTCCTGATTGCCCTGCTGATCAACCTGCTGGGCTTTGCCGGCGGGATTGTGATGTCGGCGATCAAGCGCGACCGAGGGGTGAAGGACTGGGGGCATATGATCGAAGGACACGGCGGGATGCTGGATCGGTTGGATTCGGTGTGTTTTGCGGCGCCGATTTTCTTTCATTTGGTGCGGTATTGGTGGACCTGAGCAGTACCCCACAGTACTGAAACGACAAGACCCGATGTCCGCCACGGACATCGGGTCTTGTGGATTTAGCGCAACTTACATCAGTGCTGTCGCTGATACAGCCCCAGGTTATCGACCTTGAAACTGCTGCAGGCGCCAGCATTGTCCAGATCAATCCGGATGCCCTTCACGTGCTGCAACGTCAACCAGCGCGGTGACGCATCCAATGGCACGATCAACGTCCCGTCCTCTGCATTGAAACGAACACTGGAGGCTTCGAGCGGCCCCTGCTGCCCATCACCCCACCAGAACACCTGCATACGCGGCTCGGCGGCGCGGCCTGAGCAGCGGAACTCGAACTTGAGCAGGCCAGCGTCGTGGCCAGACAGATTCAACGCAGACAAATCGAAACTCATCGACGGATCACCGCCATCCACTCGGTAGCTGTTTTCTTGTGCCACCAACTGATTGAGGCTTGGCTTTACGTTATCCAGATTGTTGATCAGGACCATCTTGTTGCTCAGGGAGACTTGGGAACGGCCCCAGGCAACCGGAATTTTCTTCAGGTCCGGTGATGCAAAAGCGCGCTGCAGCAAGGCTGCCTGGTATTCGGCGATCGCTTCGGGGCGAGGCTCGATCAGGCGTGGGTGGCTTATCGGGTCGGCATCCGAAACCTGCAACGCCGAGCCCTCCAGCCATACGCTTTGACCCGCGACACGTATCTCGCGAATCCGGCGAATTTCGCTCTGGTTGACCTGAATATGATCACCCACCTTCAACGCCGCCAACATACCCGGATCGGACACATAGAGCGCTGCGACAGCGCGATTGATGCCGTGGCTCCAGTTCGCATCGGTGAAGTCCATCAAAGGGATCTCGATGCTGGTGACTGGCGCTGAGGCGCTGCCCTTTTTGCGCCCGAGAATGAAGCCATCCACATAGAACGGCTCGTAATGATCGACAATGAACCGGTACAGGTATGGGTTACGCAACGCCAGCCCGCCGCCGTCGTGGATGATGTTCATTCCTTCCAGCAAGGCGATGGTCGGCAGGTCTTGTTTGAGGGTCTCGATAGCACGCAATTGCTGGGCTGGCGACACCATGTTGTACGCCGCCGTGACCGGCAGCAGTGGTCGATAGCCCAGGTAGAAGTACTGGGCGTTGCGGGAGGTCAGGTCCAGATAGGTTTCGCCGGCCGGAACATTGTCTGCCAATACTCGCGACAGTCGGGTCAGCCTGTCCCAGTGAGGAGGCTGTACAAAGGACCGGCCGATATTCGGCAGGCCTGCCGCCACGCCATCACTGATTCCCAACCCTTGCGTGCTGATAACGGCCGTGGTGAATTTGACCAGGTTATTGATCGACACCTGCGTGAACCCCAAGGATGCGCTCATGCTCGCGGCCAGAACAACCATCACCACTTTATTGCGCGCACTGAGCATGCCCCAACACGCGATAGGCAGCAGGATCGCCCAGCCAAAGCTTGCCGCCAGCCCCGGACGAGACATACCGCCTGGATCGACGCGCCCCATCGAGTAAGGGATCAGCAACAACGCAAACAGGAACACGACCAACAGCGGCAGCAAGGCGTCGAGACGACGCTCGGGCGTTTGGAACCAGCGATGGACCAACAGCAGGCACGCCAGCGGAATAGCAATCCAGGACATACGCAACGCTTCAAACACAAAGCCTTTGCGCGCGCCCTCCCAGCTCAACGCCCATGGCACGCCGTAAGCCACCTGATTGATAGGCCCGTTTTCCAAGACATAACGGATGGCCCCCAACAGCATGATCCCCGCTGGCGTAACCACCGCCAACACCAGAAGCACCACGCTTGCGATCAAAATGCCCTTCAGTTTCCGAGGGCGTGGCGCTTTCCAGAGGTGCCAGGCGTAATAAGCAGCCATCACCCCAGATGCCGCCGCAAGCAGCAGCCCTTGTGGCGGAATTCCGAGGACTACCAGCGGTGCCGTGACCATCCAGACCAACAGCCAGCGCTCGGGACGCTGGCGCAACGACGGGCTCAGCCACAGGCAGAGAAACGGGATCAGAAACAGCCAGATAATGTTGGCCGTCAGGAAGAAGATGGCGGCGAACGCCAGCCCAATACTTCGCGAAAAATAATAGAGCGACAGGAATGCAGCAAACGATAACAGCGCGATGCTGAGGTTACCGACATGAATAATGCTGCCGGCAGAACCGTCATAAAACACAAATGACAAGAACTGGGTCAGGTCATCACCGATGACGCCGTGGGCAGGAATATAGTCAATGTAGGGAATGGCACCTTGCAGGTAGGACCACCAGCCCAACAGGCTTTCACCGAAGTGATAGTCGTCAGCGCTGATGTTGGGGAAAATGGTCGTGCCCATTTTCAAGCCCACCAACAAGCCGAAGAATGCGATAGGCGACAGCAACGTGGCAATGTCGCTAGTTGATGTATACCGACGGAAACGCCGCAGTACATCCACCACGCCCCAGACCAGCATTGCGATAACCAGTACCTTCAACCAGACCGTGGTCTCGTACTTGGAAATACTGCCATCTGGCTCCTGTATTCGAGCGGGGTACAGCGCCAGGTAAAAGGTCGACAATCCCAATTGACCGGCCATCACCAGCCACGAGGCAATTCGTGCAAAACCCTTGGGGCTCCACACGATGTACGCCATACCCAGGATCCATCCGACGATGGCTATCCCATAGGTAGGCTTGGCGTATCTGGACAGCTCAACCCCATTGGTCCAGGCAGCTGGCGCACGGCCCAGAGCCAACACTACCTCCAGCTGTACCAGCGCCAGCAACAGGATGCCGAGTGCCCCCAGGCCGAATACCCGAGGGTCGACATTAACTTTTTTGACCGCGCCAACTGTAACCGCCAAAGCAATAAACGAGACGCCAAACACCGAGCAGTAGAGGACTTTCGGCTCGAAGTCCGTCCCAAGCACCATGCATGCTATAGCGGTAATCGCCGGAAGCGACCACCACAACAGCTGGTTGGAAAAAACCAGCGCGCTGTCGCTACCGAATTGTTTCTTCTGACGCCCCATCAAGGACGTAAAAAACAGCAACGCGCAGAAAAGAACAGCGATGAATACCGGAGCAACCACCTGGTCCTGAAACTTGGTATCTGCGGTCCAACTGATGTAGCCCACGATGAAGTCGGCATACTTGGGTGCGGTCGAGATACCCAGACATAGCAACAGTGCAAACGCCGTAATAACCACGGTCGCCAGTACTGAAGAAACCCTTTCATTCATTTCCAGATGCTTGAACATTTAACTACCAGATCTTTAGTTGTACTTGCCAAAACAGGCTCGAAACAATACAGCCAGCACCGAAAGGTTGCCTTTCACGCTGCTGATCTTGGTAGGTACTTCGCCTTGGGGGTAGCGGCGCACCGTCGCCAGTTCTACGCAGCGATAGCCCAGTTTCGGCGCGCGGTACGACAGGTAGGCAAGCAGCTCATAGGTATTGAACACATCACGGAAGATTGCCATCTTCGGATCAATCAGCATCTTGCGGCTATAGGCACGAAAGCCCTGGGTGGTATCTGTCCACTTGAAGCCGGAAAACAGGCTCAGCATCGGCGCATGGATAAAACGGATCGCAAAATCGCGGGACTTGGGGGTGTTCTCCGCGACACCGCCCTCGACAAAACGCGAAGCCTGAACAAAATCCACACCCTGCTGCAGCGCTTCGATAAAGCGCGGGATGGCCTCTGGATCATCCTTGTCATTGCCATCAATGGTCACGATACCTTCGTAACCCTGGTCCAGGGCAAAAGCATAGGCGCAACGTAACTGCGCGCTCAACTTGCCAGGGGCAGTCTTGACCAGCAGGCCGCGCACACCCACCTGTTGCAGTGATTGCAACTCAAGCGAGCCATCAGAACTGCCACCATCGACGATGATGATGTCGGCCATGTCCGCAATGTTGAATGCCGCCATACGGGCGAGCAGGTTCTTGATCCGCTCGCCTTCGTTGATGACCGGAATGACCACGCACCAGGGGTGCTGGCGGCCCAACCAGAGTGGTGTGTCAAAGGACGGTACCTGCCAACCGGCACGTACATCGGGAGTAATATCAGAAGAATTCATTTTAATTTCCATCAAACGACGCGAGCTGTGATCAGCCCTACGCCAGCAATAACCAGGGCGATGCCGACTCCCGTGGTCCAGTGGAAGGACTCACGGAAAAACAGCAGGGAAAACAGGGCGACCGTCGCAATAGCCCCAGCCGTCAGGACCGGGTGTGCCACGTTCAGCGGCAAACGGGCCAATGCTGCGGCATAGAGCAGGAACGCAGCACCATACAGGACCAGCCCGACCCAGAACGGCCAGTTGCTGAGTGCCGCCATCGGGTCGCTCAAGGAAGGGAATTTGCGCGGGGGCATCATCGCCATCTTCACCAGGACGCTGGCGGAGGCGTTCGACAGGATACCCAGGATCAAGATGATCCATTTGATGCTCATGCCGTCACCTCGTCGCAGGTGCGGTAATGCTGGCGAGCAACCTGCAGCGCACGCTCGATCGATTGCGCATGGGGTTCGGTCTTGGTCGCCACCATCTCAATGGTGACCACATGCTCGGGCAAGTAGTGGGCCACGGCACGTGCCATTTTTTCATGGTCAGTACCGCCGTCACCCAGCGGGAGCAGGTCCGGTTCACTGGCGTGGATATGCCCGATCAACTCGGCACAGTCCTCAAGCACAGTAAATGGGTCTTCACCGTTGATCGCCAACGCGCCGGTATCCAGTTGCATGCGGATAGCCGGGTGATCAATGGCCCGTACCACCACTGCGGTTTCAGCACTGGTGGTCATGAAGTTCGCCCCGTAACAGGTGGGGTTGGGCTCCAGGCAGATCGTGACACCACACGCCTGGGCGATATCGCCCAGTTTCCGGAAGAACAATACAGCAGCGTCCAGCGCCTGTTGATCAGTCAAACCACTGCGATCACGGTTCTTTGGCGAGCCAAACACAATCCGTGCTGCACCCAGGCCTGCGCCAATGCGGCACACGCCCGCCAGGTGTTGCAGCAAGGCCGCCTGACTTTGCTCGGAGCCGAATACATTCAGGCCCGTGGTGCCGAACAGCAGTGCCTGCATGCCGGTCAACGCAATCCCACGCTGCGCCCACCAATCCTTGACCTGCGCAATCTCTGCGTCCGTGGCCTTGGCAGGCTCCGGGAAGTATTTGCCCGGTGCAATATCAATCGCATCCACGGCAAAACGCGCAAGCAGTTCAGCGATGACTTCGTCCTCGGTGGTCTCCCACGCGATATTGGAAATCGCCAGCCTCATGCCTGTGCTCCCGATGCGGCCTTAAGCGGCTCCGATTGCGCATAGGCCCGTACGGCCTGCACGGTTTCACGAGCACTGTACTGATAGCGCCCAGTGCCACCAAATAGCTGCGCATGCTTGGTCTGCATGTCATAGGTAGCAGCAGCATTGGCCAGGGTATTGGTGAAAGGCTTGCCAAAGCCCTTCTGCGAAATGTCGGCGACACTCACTGCCTGAGCAGTCAGGTGGACCAGCTTGAGCCCCGCATCGAGTGCGGTCTGAATGTCATACCACAGGTTGATCATCGGGTAGAACTGGAACACGCCCCGGCTATCGATCGCCTGCAGGTTGTTGTCATTGAGGAAGTCAAAAATCACGTTCTTACGCAGTCCAGGCCCGACGAGCCCCGGCAGGCGAACGATCAAGTGATTCGGAAAATGACTTTCAACGAAGGTTTCCAGCAGCCGACGGTGCAGGCCGTAAGCATGTAGGCCGGACTCATCGACGGGAGTGTCTTCATCGACGCCGATGGGGCTCTTGAACACGTCCACCGTACTGATCAGCACGAAGGTCTTGCATTGGATGGTTTTCAGGTGGGCGATCAGTGCTTCGATCTTCTCGCGGTCGGCCTCAGGCTCGCGGTTGGCAATCCATTTTTGCGCCGGGGCGCCGGCACAGACCACAAGTTCAAAGGATTTTCCTTCTATCTCACCGATGTTGGTGGACCGGTACAAGTCCTCGAATGAAGCCTGTTTAAGAAGCGTGCCCCCGACAAACCCGGAGAAACCAATAAGCGAATTCATCTTTTTCCGCTCCAAACCTGAAGTTTTATTAACCTTGATGGGAAAAACTCTCGGTATCGAGTTTTTCAAGCACATCGTAAATGTTGTCTATCTTGCCACCCAGCACGGAGAAGCAACCTGGCAACTCGGCATGCTTCTCGAAAAGAATCGGGCGTCCATCATCCCCTTCGTTCTTCACCAGGATGGTCTTGACCTCGAACAGCGAATCCTTGTGTTGGGCCTTGAGCACTTCAGGGATATACCGGCCGACGTCCCTGACCATCCGATCGACCCGTGTATCGCGCTCATATAGCCGCAGCTTCTCATAGGGATCGAGGCCTTTTTCATCGTTCCAGTGCAAATGCGGCGTATAGCGTACATGGGACAAGGTATGCAGCCCACGGGCCGGGAACGGCATCAGTGAAAAGAACGGCCCATCCATCACCGTGACCCCCAACCCTTCGAGGGATTCGGGCATCTGCATCAAGGCCATTTCCGTGATCTCTTGCTTGAGGCCGGTACTGACCCCCGCGAAATCACCTGCAAACTGATTGAGGCCACTGTACGTACAGTTGAAGACGTACCGACAAGTCGTCAGCGCTTCCTCGCCCAGGGAGGTTTGGGTGACCACTTGCAAAGGCGCCTCGGTGCCCCTGGAAATCGAAGTGACTCGTGTCCGGTAGCGGATCTGCACACCGCTTTCTGCCAGCTCGCGAGCTGCCCAGGCTGCCAGGCGAGTAGTGTCGAACGCATATTCTTCGACCAGGAATACTTCTTCGATCAAGCGTGGTTCGAACAAGTCGCGCAGCGCTGGATCGGCAGGTTTCAGGTCCGCACCGATGTCCCGGCAAAAACGCTCGAACTGCTTGGCCGTGACCTTGGAGTTGCGCCGGGCAATGGCATACAGCTTGGTAAAGTCCTGCTTGACCACCTGTGGCCAGTCCTGGACAAACTTGGGCAAGTTGACCCGGCTGCGATAGGCCGTGGTGAAGCTGCGCGGGTAGTGGTAGCCGTTATGCACACGCGCCTGGTTGTTGTAACTGGCGCGCATCATCAGTGCCGGCTCGCGCTCTATCAACAGGATCCGCTTGAAGCCCCGTTGCTTGGCCAGGTAAACCGCAATGGCTGCACCGTAAAAGCCCCCACCGATGATGACGGCATCCTGCTCAGGCTGGCTGGCTTGGGCGCTCGACATCAGGAAACTCGTTCGGAGGGCTGAGCCTTGGGCACGACCGAACCCGACGCTACCTCTTCAATGTTCAGCTTCTCGCGCCGGGTCATGCGTGCACTGGTGAACTCCTGGCCTACATGGTAGAGCGGCCCTTCATTCGACAGGCTGGCCATATTGAGGATGTACTCACCCAGTACCAGCAACACCAGTGAGATCAGGAAAAACATGCCCGACTGTTGCAACGAGAAACTGATCCAGCCAGGTGCTACATCAGCCTTGAAGATACCCACCGAGATCACATAGACGCAGTACACCAGGTTGGCAACCGCACCAAACAGCGAAAGGTAGGTCACCAGACGCATGGGCGCTCGCGTGGTGGAAACCAGCAAACGCACGCCGCGATCAATACTGTCGCCCAGGCGCTTGGGGCTGGAAGCCTGGGGCACGGCGCTGTACTTGAGATAGGCCCGGGCAAAACCACCGGTGGCCGGCAGGTGGCGGTACGTCATCGAAGGCTGGGGGTGTTGCAGGATGAAGTTGATTACGCGCTTGCTCAGGATGCGGTACTGAGGTGCTTCCTTGGCGAGATGGACCCCGTTGAAGCGGTTGTACATGCTGTGGAACACCGCATTCGCCCAACGATAAGCCAGGCTCTGGGTGCTCTTTTGTTCGTTGTGGGCAAAGACGACATCGGCGCCGCTCACCGCTTGATCAAGCATCTGTGGAACGAAGTTGATGTCGTCCACCAGCGGGTCGATGACCGCAACATAGTCACCCAAGGCATTTTCCAGACCGACCCAGGATGCGGTGTCGGTGTCCACTTCCTTGGTCAATGCATAGACCTGCAAGTTGGCTAGGCCTTTCTCGCTCGTCAGGCCCTTCAAGACCATGACACTGTCATCATCGGACGCGTTATCAACAACGATCAGCTCATAGTCACTGACTGTTTTCGCAATGACTTCGGCAGCTTCGGACAGTATTTTTTCTATTTTATCGCCCTGATTACGAACGACAAAAACGACAGATAAAAAACAGGGAAAATAAGCCATCACCAACTCTCGCAAAAATTAATTAAAAGACTGGATGAGTCGTTTATCCGAGATCGCCATAGATAGCCGGAATGCCTCACACCACTGACCGAGAGTTTCAGAACCGCAGGGTCATCACTGCCGAGAAGGGGTAGCCATTGCCAAACGTTCAAATCGCTCTTCCTTGAAGCAGTTGGCTCAAAGCACGCCCGAAACAGCGGCCAAGCCAGAAAAACCGGGGGCGCGGCAAAATAGACAAACGCTATCGAACCTGGTGCCAGCCCAAAGTTGCGCAGGATCATAACACAAAAAAAGGCGCCCCAACGACGCCGAAATGGCGTTATGCCAGCCTTGAGACCGGGATAACAAACACCTTGATCCGTCTACTAAATCATCGTTTCAAAAGAGTTAATTAATTAAAAATCTTATTCATTTCTATTGTTCAAGTCGGTCAATAGTATTCTGTCAGGCTAGGCTGCAAGTAGTTAATCTCAGATCAAGTACTAGGACTTATCGGGATGACCAGCGCAAATAAAATATCCGGCTAAGGCATAGATCAACTCATCGAGACTTTTGGAGGACTTGAAGTTTATCCTATGAATTTAGAGAGTTAAAACTGTTGCACCCAGTAATGATACGACATCCACGTACATTTCCTCTGGGTCGGACCCAGGGCCAGAAGGAGCAGCGCTGTCGGCTTCATAGAGTGCTTGGCTGGGGCAGGGTTCGGCATTACCCGCGTTATGCCTTAATATGGTCGGTTGCCCAAAGAGCCGTCATGGCCAAAGCCATGACGGGCTTCCATCCTTTACAAGTAAGTGTGATGAAGATGAACAAGCCTTTCATTTCGCTGTGCCCTGAAATTACTCGGGCGCACGCGCTGACGCTGATGGATTGGTTGGAGGATGAACGCGTCACCTGCTATCTGAGCGATTCGCGTCATGTCTCCCGCTCCATCGAGCAAGCCATCGATCGGACTCAATCGCCGATCCTGACCCATCTATTCAACCAGGGCGGCCGATTCTTCATGGCCTATGACCGACATGACTCCCCGGTGGGCTTTGTCCGTCTGATCAAGACCGGCTCAGATTGCGAGATAGTCCTGGTCATCGGAGACAGCGATAAATGGGGCCAGAACCTTGGCGCCCGCACGATCCGCGAAGGCATGAAACTGGCCTTCCTCGACATGCGGGCCAAGAAGCTCATCGCCAAGATCCACCCGGACAACGCGCGCTCGCTGAACGCCTTTCTGCGCAGCGGCTTTCTGCTTGAAGGCGAAACGCCGACATTGAAGTCATTTTCCATGACGGCGGGGCGCTATCTCCAGCTCTTGCGCGAAGGTGCCGCTGGCGACGCCACCAGGATCTACATTACTGAAATCGACAAGGCCAGGCTCGAAAGCCTAATCGCGCTCGAGCAAGGCCCGGCCGTTGTTGAACTTGAACATGAGCTTGAACGAGCCATTGTCGTCAAGCCGCAGCAGGTGGCGTGCAATGTCGTCACGATGAACTCTAGGGCCTTGCTGCAACTGGACGAAGAAGAGATCGAAGTGGCCTTGGTCTACCCTGAAGACGCGGACAGCACCGCAGGCAAGCATTCCGTGTATTCCGACATCGGCGCCGCCATCCTGGGCTATCAGGAGGGGGACGCCATCGAATGGCGAATTTCTGATCGGACCCGCCGGATTGAAATCAGGAAAGTGCTTTACCAGCCGGAGGCGGCGGGCCACTTCCACCTGTAATTGCGCCTTTTGCTAGAGAAGGACGTCGTTTGGAGCCCCGAGGGGCCCCAAACGGGACCGTTTTTAATCCTGAAGACCGTACCCTCGGTCTGGACGTCGATCAACGACGATGGTTGGAAGCAAGCCTTCAGCCGGGCGCTCCAGGATGCTGGATACGAAATTGATAGGAATAAGGTAATGCGCAGCTAGGCAGGCTGGGCTACAGCACGGCATCGCGCAGCAAATCAACCCGCTCGACAGCATTGAAATGACCGGAGGGGCTCCCTCTTTATAAGCCATTTCCCTTCAAATCACTCTTACGACTCCGGTAAATCTTCTCTGCCAACTCAATGAATGCTTGAGCTGCAGCAGTAGTCTCGCTGCAATCCAGCACCGCAATTCCGACTTGGCGCCTGACTGCCGGATCGAGTGTCCTAACCACATAAAGCTTCTCGCTATCGTCGGGCAACGAAGACTCAGCCACAATCGTTACCCCATCTCCGCGAGCCACCGCGGCCAAGGTACTCATTAACTGAGAGGTCTTGTAGCGAATACGCGGCTTCAATTTGACAGCAGCAAAGAGCTGCGAGACCAGTTCGGATGAACCAGCCTCGGTTAGTACAAACGGATCAGAACATAAGTCCCCCAATGTCACTCTTTCGTTTGAAGCGAGAGGGTGCGCAATCGGTAGCACGGCAACCATTTGGTCCTCGAGTAAAGGCCAGGTGTCAAACTGGGCTTCAGGTAAGGTGACAAATCCTACGTCCACCTCCCTGTCTAACAACCATTCCATCACTTGGCGATCAGGCCCCTCGCTCACATGAACTTCAATATTGGGGTAAAGGCGGCGGTAGTCTGTAAGAATCCGCGGCAACAAAAGCTGGGATGAGGTTGGGCCAAATGAACCAATTCGCAGGGTGCCAAGTTTCATGCTGCGGGCATCGCTGGCATCCTGCCTAATTGCATCCGCCAGACCAAGCATAGGTTGCACACGCAGAAGGATTCGCGCCCCTATGTCTGTCAGTTCAATCTGGCCTTGATGCCGAAGTAGCAGTTCGACACCCAACTCTTGCTCCAGAGCCCTTATTGCATGAGAAACCGCAGATTGGGATATTTTCAGTTGAGCGGCTGCGAGGGTGAAGCCACGCCGCTCTGCGACAGCGACAAAAATTTCCAATTGGGTCAGCGTCATTTTTCATCCATGAGTAATCGCTCATTTTCATATGACCATGATTTTGCGTAAGCATAGATGAAACAGGCATAACGAGATAGGCCAGCCCTTTTCGCCAACTTATATCCAAGGATTGTTTTATGGTCGCCCAATGGAAGACTGATGGGATTTCGGCACTGTGGCCTGAAATCAACGGCCCATTCCTGTCCCTGCGAGGTATACCCGAGCATCTGATGCCGGTCACCGAGACTCAGGAACTGTACAAAGACCTTCTATTAGGATTCGATGCAATCACGAGTTGCGAGATGAAAGAACTTTACAAGTTCAAACTGTTTCTCAATCGGATGCATCAACGATCGAACTTACCCCCGGAGTTGTTACTGATCCATAAGGCATTTATAGCTTGGGTAAACTTTGAATATGAGCGAGCACGTACACTCTTTACGCAACACCTGAAAGCGTACCCCTCCGACATCATCACAATTTTTTTTGTGCACATGCTCGACTTCTGTACTGGTAAGACACCTAGATTAACGGCAGAATTTTCGTTTTGCGAACCACACATACCGCACACTCATGCCTTGTACTCCTACTACCTGGCAATAAAATCTTTTGTTTTGTGTGAAGACCAGTGCTTCCAAGAAGCCCTTGAACTGGGCCTTGAGGCGGTTAGGCTGATTCCCCATAACATCTACGGCATCCATGCTACTGCGCACGCACTGCATGAGATGGGCCGCTGGCAGGAACTTTCGAGTTTCCTGATCGACTGCAAGCCTGACTGGATCGAAAATAGCGGCATACGCATGCACGTCTATTGGCACATGGCTATAGCCCACGAGCGATGCAACGAGGTCGAGCAGGCGCTCCAAGCGTTCGAGGAACTGTATGAATTAAAGGACAGCCCCTTCGCGAAGCAGGATCTGGATGCGGTGGGTTTTCTCTGGCGCCTGCGTTTGAAAGCCACAGACAGCAAGTTCAACGCAATCTGGGAACGTCTCGCTCTTTTGTGGACCGGCAGCGTCTCTGGATCAACCTCTTACTTTCACAAAATCCATGCTGCGCTTGCCTTTTCTGCGACCAATCAGACTCTCCTCATCGAGAAGCAAATCGCCGAAAGCGACGGCTTCGGCATCGAGCCCGAAGCGCACCGAGCAGGCTTAGACGTGCTCAAAGGCATTCTACTGTTCACCTTGAAGCGTTATCACGAAAGCCTGGCGCTCTTGCGTACCAGCCGAGACCAGTGGCCGTTGTTAGAAGGGAGCCGCGCCCAACGCGAAGTCCTTGATCTGACTCTCGAATACATAGAGCTCAAGACCCGACCGATCGTTGAAGAGAGGGCACCTGCATGACCAGCCATTCTCATCCACTGGTCCTTACTCCAGACAGCCTTACCTATCTTAAGCTTTCTCTGGTAGCAATGATCTGGGGAGGTACCTTTGTCGCTGGTCGGTATCTATCCGCAGACACACCCGCGCTATTAGCCGCCAGTGTCAGGTTTATATTCGCCGGAATCACACTTGGACTGTTCCTAGGTTTCTTTTTAAAAAAGAGCTTTGTCCGGCTTGATCGGTCGCAACTAGTCAAGATCGTAGGATTGGGATTTTGCGGAATTTATACTTATAACCTCTGTTTTTTTTATGGTCTACATTACACAGCAGCCTCCCGCGCGTCATTGATCGTAGCCCTGAATCCCGCCGTTATGGCTCTTTTCTCTTATGTGTTTTTCCGAGAAAAAATGTCTGCAATGAAAACCGCAGGCATTTTTCTTTGCCTGATAGGGGCGGCTGTCGTGATTCTCAATAAGTCGTCAGGCACATTAATCGTGGATAAAAACGACTGGCGCGGAGACCTTTTGATCTTTGGTTGCGTACTCAGTTGGGTCGCCTTCAGCGTGTTCGGTAAGTCGGTAGTCAAAGAAATCGGCGCCCTACATACGGTGACCTACTCCATCTTCGCGGGGGCCGCGATGCTGACGGCGACCGCTATCGTCACGGGTCAGTTCAATCAGGAATCACTGCGAGCTCTAACACTTACCGACTTTTCCAGCTTGCTGTATCTGGGTGCCATAGGCTCGGCGCTGGCATACATCTGGTATTACAAGGGTATCGAACAGATCGGCGCAACACGTGCCGGAGTGTTCATCGCGCTCAATCCGCTGACGGCGGTGTTACTGGGTGCTCTTTTGTTGGATGAGCAGCTCAGCGCTCCCACATTTATGGGGGGCGCACTGATTATAGTGGGCATCATGATCTGCAATAGGCCAGCCCGCCCTCAATATAACTGCGAGATGAAGAACGTACGTACGCCATAACAAACTGAGTAAGTTATTTACCGTTTTAATTATCGAAACAGCCAGAGGCTCATCAACTAAACGACATTTAGATCATCTACTTTTCGGACCGATCTACCTTTTCTACGCAGACTATCCAGCAAACCTGCGAAGCTCCCATGCACAGTTGCTATGCCGCCTATAATATCCAGGCTGTACATAACGAAATGACGATAATCCGTGTTTGTATCTGAAATTTTCTAGACTAATCAAGTACTCAATAGATCGCGTTTAGTTTTTTTTCAGAAATCTGCTTACGACTTGCCAATCTCCGCGATTTTTTTGTAAATCTGAATCTGGAAGGTGAGCCGCAAAGTGCAGCACTCGGCACAAAAGGAGCGGGAGAGAAGATCGTCGCTTGGAGCCCACGGAGGCTCCAAGCGAGACAGACTTTAATGTTTACGATCGCCCTTTCTCGTTACCGCTAAACATTACTCAACCGTCACCGACTTGGCCAAGTTACGCGGCTGGTCAACGTCCGTGCCCTTGAGCACCGCCACATAGTACGACAGCAACTGCAGCGGGATGGTGTAGAGGATCGGCGACAGGGTGTCGTGGATGTGCGGCATGTTGATCACGTGGGTGCCTTCGCCGTTGGTCATGCCGGCCTTTTCGTCGGCAAACACGATCAGTTGACCACCACGAGCGCGTACTTCCTGCAGGTTGGACTTGAGCTTTTCCAGCAGTTCATTGTTCGGCGCCACGGTGACCACAGGCATGTCGTCGTCCACCAGGGCCAATGGGCCGTGCTTCAGCTCGCCGGCAGGGTAGGCTTCGGCGTGGATATAGGAGATTTCCTTGAGTTTCAGGGAGCCTTCCATTGCCACTGGGTATTGCGCGCCACGGCCGAGGAACAGGGTGTGGTTCTTGTCGGCAAACAGTTCGGCGACTTTCTCTACGGTGCTGTCCATGGCCAGTGCTTCGCCCAGGCGGGTGGGCAGGCGGCGCAGTTCTTCTACCAGGGTGGCTTCTACACCTGCGGCCAATGTGCCGCGCACCTGGCCAAGGGACAGGGTCAGCAGCAGCAGGCCCACCAATTGGGTGGTGAAGGCCTTGGTGGAGGCTACACCGATTTCGCGGCCGGCCTGGGTCAGCAGGGTCAGGTCGGACTCGCGCACCAGGGAGCTGATGCTGACGTTGCAGATCGCCAGGCTTGCCAGGTATCCCAGCTCCTTGGCATTGCGCAGGGCTGCCAGGGTGTCGGCGGTCTCGCCGGATTGGGAAATGGTGACGAACAGGGTGTCGGGCTGCACCACCACCTTGCGGTAGCGGAACTCACTGGCTACTTCGACCTGGCACGGGATGCCGGCTAGTTCTTCCAGCCAGTAACGGGCGACCATGCCGGCGTGGTAGCTGGTGCCACAGGCGACGATCTGCACATTGCGCACTTTGGCGAACAGCTCGGCGGCTTGCGGGCCGAAGGCGTTAACCAGGACTTGCTTGTCGCCAAGGCGGCCTTCCAGGGTGCGTTGCACCACGGCCGGTTGCTCGTGGATTTCCTTGAGCATGAAGTGGCGGAACTCACCCTTGTCGGCAGCTTCGGCGCCGTCGCGGTACTGCACGGCTTCGCGCTCGACGGAGTTGCCATCGACGTCCCAGATCGCCACGCTTTCACGGCGGATGTCGGCGATATCACCTTCTTCCAGGTACATGAAGCGGTCGGTGACCTGACGCAAGGCCAGTTGATCGGAGGCGAGGAAGTTCTCCCCCAGGCCCAGGCCAATCACCAATGGGCTGCCACTGCGAGCGGCAACCACACGGTCCGGTTGGCTGGCGCTGATCACAGCCAGGCCGTAGGCGCCATGCAGTTCCTTGACCGTGGCCTTGAGGGCGGTGGTCAGGTCACTGTGGTCCTTGAGTTTGTGGTTGAGCAGGTGGGCGATGACTTCGGTGTCGGTGTCCGAGGTAAAGACGTAGCCCAGGCCCTTGAGTTGTTCACGCAGCACTTCGTGGTTTTCGATGATGCCGTTGTGCACCACCGCAATATCACCGGAGAAATGTGGGTGTGCATTGCGCTCGCACGGTGCACCGTGGGTCGCCCAGCGGGTGTGGGCGATGCCCAGACGGCCCGCCAGGGGCTCACCGGCCAGGGCCTGTTCCAGTTCGCTGACTTTGCCCGGGCGACGCATGCGCTCCAGCTTGCCCGCGTTGCTGAAGACCGCCACGCCGGCACTGTCGTAGCCACGGTATTCCAGGCGCTTGAGGCCTTCGAGCAAAATGGCGGTAACGTTTCGTTCAGCGACTGCGCCTACAATTCCACACATGGTTTCTCTCCTAGATGACTGCCGCGCAAATCAGCGTAATGCCGCGGGCTTGAATCTGGTCGCGGGCCTCAAGCGGCAGGCGATCATCGGTAATAAGGGTATGGACGCTGCTCCAGGGCAGTTCCAGGTTGGGGATCTTGCGGCCGATCTTGTCGGATTCGACCATCACCACCACTTCACGGGCGACTTCGGCCATCACTCGGCTCAAGCCCAGCAATTCATTGAAGGTGGTGGTACCGCGCTGCAGGTCGATACCGTCAGCGCCTATAAAGAGTTGGTCGAAGTCATAGGAACGCAGCACTTGTTCGGCGACCTGCCCCTGGAACGAGTCCGAGTGCGGGTCCCAGGTGCCGCCGGTCATCAACAGCACCGGCTCATGCTCCAACTCACTCAGGGCACTGGCCACATGCAGGGAGTTGGTCATCACCACCAGGCCGGGCTGATGGCCCAGCTCCGGGATCATCGCGGCGGTGGTGCTGCCGCTGTCGATAATGATCCGTGCGTGTTCACGCAAGCGCTTGACCGCCGCACGGGCGATGGCGCGCTTATGCACAGAAATCGGTTGGGCAGGATCGCCGACCAGTTCCTGGGGCATGGTGATGGCGCCACCGTAGCGACGCAGCAGCAAGCCGTTGCTTTCCAGCGCGGCCAGGTCCTTGCGGATGGTCACTTCGGAGGTTTCGAAACGTTTGGCCAATTCGTCCACGCTCACTTCGCCCTGCTCGTTGAGCAAGGTGAGGATGTTGTGACGTCGTTGTGGTGTATTTCGTTTCGACATGGTGATGATAAGTTTCGTTTCGAAAGATAACGAAGGCAATCAAAACCTATTGACGGGAAATCGTCAAGCGGCGGGTGCACTTTTTTGAAAACAACATAGATCCAATGTGGAAGCGGGCTTGCTCGCGAAGGCGGTGCATCAGATACACGTTCAGTGACTGAAACTCCGTCTTCGCGAGCAAGCCCGCTCCCACAATGGAATGGCGTTGCTAATGAGGTTGTGGATAACTCAGGTCTTTTTGATTTTGACCGGGCGTTTCCAGCCGTCGATGTTGCGTTGGCGGGCGCGGGCTACTGCCAATTGCGACTTATCCACATCCTGGTTGATGGTTGAGCCTGCCGCGGTGTTTGAACCATCGCCAATGGTGACGGGCGCAATCAGTGAATTGTTGGAGCCGATAAAGACGTCCTCACCAATCGTCGTCTGATACTTGTTGGCACCATCGTAATTGCAGGTAATGGCGCCGGCGCCAATGTTGCTGCGGGCCCCAATCACTGCATCGCCGAGGTAGGCCAGGTGCCCTGCCTTCGCATCGTCGCCCATCCGTGCGTTTTTCAGCTCAACAAAGTTACCCACATGGGCCCTGGCGCCCAGCACGCTGCCCGGGCGCAACCGCGCAAATGGCCCCGCATCGCTGGCCTCACCCATCACCGCACCGTCGATATGGCTGTTGGCCTTGACCACCACGCCTTTGCGCAGGGTGCTGTCCTTGATCACGCAGTTCGGGCCAATCACCACGTCGTCTTCGATGATCACGCGGCCCTCGAGGATCACGTTGATATCAATCAGCACGTCACGGCCCACGGTGACTTCGCCCCGAACGTCGAAACGCGCCGGGTCACGCAGCGTCACCCCCTGCGCCATCAGGCGGCGGCCTTCGCGCAGTTGATAGTGCCGCTCCAGTTCTGCCAGTTGCTTGCGGTCGTTGGCGCCCTGCACTTCCATCGGGTCGTGGGGCTGCTCGGTGGCAACCACCAAGCCATCGCTGACGGCCATTTCAATCACGTCTGTCAGGTAGTACTCGCCCTGAACATTGTTGTTCGACAGGCGGCCCATCCAGTCCGCCAGACGATCGGCCGGTACCGCAAGGATGCCGGTGTTGCCTTCAGTAATCGCCCGTTGTGCTTCGCTGGCATCTTTATGTTCGACGATGGCTGCGACCTTGCCGTCGGCATTGCGCACGATACGGCCATAGCCGGTCGGGTCGTCCAGCTCGACGGTGAGCAGACCCATCTGGCCCGGTACCACGCGCTTGAGCAGGCGCTGCAGGGTTTCCACTTCGATCAGCGGCACATCCCCGTAGAGGATCAGCACGGTGTCGGCCTTGATGAACGGCACAGCTTGCGCGGTGGCATGACCAGTACCCAGTTGCTTGTCCTGCAATACGAAATTCAAGTCGTCGGCTGCCAGACGTTCACGCACCGCGTCGGCCCCGTGGCCAATCACGACGTGGATACGCTGTGGCTCCAGTTGCCGGGCGCTGTGGATAACATGGCCAAGCATGGAGTTACCCGCAACCGGGTGCAGCACTTTGGGCAGGGCAGAACGCATGCGGGTGCCCTGGCCTGCGGCGAGAATGACGATTTCAAGAGACATGAATGGCTACCAATCCTGGGCGGTCCGGCTTCAGACCAAAGAAGTGTTTTGCAAAAAAAGAAAAAGGGTAGCCGAGGCTACCCTTTTTAATCAATCGCGCATGAAGCATGACGGCTTGGCCGCTTACTTCTTGCGGATCTGCTGGAGCGTGCGCAGCTGGGCTGCAGCCTCGGCCAGACGTACAGCAGCAGCGCTGTAGTCGAAGTCCGCACCTTTTTCGTGCAGAGCCTTCTCGGCAGCCTTGACGGCTTCCTGAGCGGAGGCTTCATCCAGGTCGCCAGCACGTTGCACGGTGTCGGCAAGAACCTTGACCATGTTCGGCTGAACTTCGAGGAAACCACCAGAGATGTAGAACACCTCCTTTTCCCCGCCCTGCTTGGTCAGAGTAATCGGACCGGGCTTCAAGCTGGTGATCAGCGGTGCGTGGCCCAAGGCAATACCCAGGTCACCCAACTCGCCGTGTGCAATTACCATCTCTACCAGACCGGAGAAGATTTCCCCTTCCGCGCTGACGATATCGCAATGGACTGTCATAGCCATCTGATTGCCTCAACCTGATGAGCGCCCGTTTCCGGGCGCCTGGATTACAGTTTCTTGGCTTTCTCGATCGCTTCTTCGATGCCACCGACCATGTAGAACGCTTGTTCTGGCAGGTGGTCGTAGTCACCGTTGAGGATGCCTTTGAAGCCAGCAATGGTGTCTTTCAGGGAAACGTATTTACCCGAGGCACCGGTGAAGACTTCAGCCACGAAGAACGGCTGCGACAAGAAGCGCTGGATCTTACGAGCGCGGGATACCAACTGCTTGTCGGTTTCCGACAGTTCGTCCATACCCAGGATCGCAATGATGTCCTTCAGCTCTTTGTAACGCTGCAGCACGTACTGAACGCCGCGAGCGGTGTCGTAGTGCTCCTGGCCGATCACGTTCGGGTCCAGCTGGCGCGAAGTCGAGTCGAGTGGATCGACCGCTGGGTAGATACCCAGGGAAGCGATGTCACGGGACAGTACGACGGTGGCGTCCAAGTGGGCGAAGGTGGTCGCTGGCGACGGGTCAGTCAAGTCATCCGCAGGTACGTATACCGCTTGGATCGACGTGATCGAACCTTCCTTGGTCGAAGTGATACGTTCTTGCAGAACGCCCATCTCTTCAGCCAGGGTCGGCTGGTAACCTACTGCCGAAGGCATACGGCCCAGCAGTGCGGATACTTCAGTACCGGCCAGGGTGTAACGGTAGATGTTGTCGACGAACAACAGAACGTCGTTACCTTCGTCACGGAACTTCTCGGCCATGGTCAGGCCAGTCAGTGCTACGCGCAGACGGTTACCCGGCGGCTCGTTCATCTGACCGTAGACCAGTGCCACTTTGTCCAGAACGTTGGAGTCCTTCATCTCGTGGTAGAAGTCGTTACCCTCACGAGTACGCTCACCCACACCGGCGAACACGGAATAACCGCTGTGCTCGATGGCGATGTTACGGATCAGTTCCATCATGTTTACGGTTTTGCCTACACCGGCACCACCGAACAGACCGACTTTACCGCCTTTGGCGAACGGGCAAACCAGGTCGATAACCTTGATGCCGGTTTCCAGCAGGTCGTTGCCGCCAGCTTGCTCGGCGAACGAAGGTGCTGGACGGTGAATGCCCCAACGCTCTTCGGTATCGATCGGGCCAGCTTCGTCAATCGGGTTGCCCAGTACGTCCATGATCCGGCCCAGGGTCGCTTTACCGACCGGTACGGAAATGGCAGCGCCAGTGTCGACAACGTCCAGACCGCGCTTCAAGCCTTCGGTGGAACCCATCGCAATGGTACGAACTACGCCGTCGCCCAGCTGCTGCTGAACTTCCAGAGTAGTTTCCGCGCCTTGTACTTTCAGCGCGTTGTAGATGCTCGGTACGCTGTCGCGTGGGAATTCCACGTCGATAACGGCGCCGATGATTTGAACGATACGTCCGCTACTCATAGCTGGATCCTCTGAATATTTGAACCGTTAAACCGCGGCAGCGCCGCCGACGATTTCCGAGATCTCTTGGGTGATCGCAGCCTGACGCGCCTTGTTGTAGATCAGCTGCAAATCGCTGATCAGATCACCGGCGTTGTCGGTAGCGTTTTTCATCGCGATCATCCGCGCCGCTTGTTCAGCTGCGTTGTTCTCGACCACCGCCTGGTACACCTGCGACTCCACGTAGCGCACCATCAAGCCGTCAAGCAGCTCTTTGGCGTCTGGTTCGTAGAGGTAGTCCCAGTGGTGCTTGAGTTCCTGATCCGGGGTCGCCACCAGTGGAATCAATTGCTCCACGGTTGGCTGCTGGGTCATGGTGTTGATGAACTTGTTGGATACCACGGACAGGCGGTCGATCCGGCCTTCCAGGTACGCATCCAGCATCACCTTCACACTGCCGATCAAGTCATTGATCGACGGCTCTTCACCCAGGTGGCTGATAGCTGCAACGACGTTACCGCCGAAGTTGCGGAAAAAGGCCGCACCCTTGCTACCAACAACACACAGATCAATCTCGACGCCGTTTTCGCGGTTTACCGCCATGTCCTTGACCAGGGCCTTGAACAGGTTGGTATTCAAACCACCGCACAAACCACGGTCACTGCTCACTACCACATAACCTGCACGCTTGACGGCGCGCTCGATCATGAACGGGTGGCGGTATTCCGGGTTGGCGTTGGCCAGATGCCCAATTACCTGGCGGATACGCTCCGCATAAGGACGGCTAGCCGACATGCGCATTTGTGCCTTGCGCATTTTGCTGACCGCCACTTTCTCCATGGCGCTGGTAATTTTTTGCGTGCTTTTGATGCTCGCAATCTTACTGCGAATCTCTTTTGCGCCTGCCATGTAACACCTATCAGGTTAGCAAGCGGGAGCCTTGCGGCTCCCGCTGCGGCTTACCAGGTTTGGGTGGCCTTGAACTTCTCGATACCGGCTTTCAGGCCAGCGTCGATTTCGTCATTGAAGTCACCCTTCACGTTGATCTTGGCCATCAAATCGGCGTGATCTCGGTTGAAGTAAGCAATCAGCGCTTGTTCAAAGCTGCCGACCTTGGCGATTTCGACGTCAGTCAGGAACCCACGCTCAGCGGCATACAGCGACAGCGACATGTCAGCGATCGACATTGGCGCGTATTGCTTCTGCTTCATCAGCTCGGTAACGCGCTGACCATGCTCAAGTTGCTTACGGGTCGCTTCGTCCAGGTCAGAAGCGAACTGGGCGAATGCCGCCAGTTCACGGTACTGAGCCAGAGCGGTACGGATACCACCGGAGAGCTTCTTGATGATCTTGGTCTGAGCGGCACCACCCACACGGGATACCGAAACACCGGCGTTCACAGCAGGACGGATCCCGGAGTTGAACATGGCCGATTCCAGGAAGATCTGACCGTCGGTGATGGAAATCACGTTGGTCGGAACGAACGCGGAAACGTCGCCAGCCTGGGTTTCGATGATCGGCAGTGCGGTCAGGGAACCGGTTTTGCCGGTCACTGCGCCGTTGGTGAACTTCTCTACGTACTCTTCGGAAACGCGGGATGCGCGCTCCAGCAGACGGGAGTGGAGATAGAACACGTCGCCTGGGTAGGCTTCACGGCCTGGTGGACGGCGCAGCAGCAGGGAAATCTGGCGGTAAGCCACTGCTTGCTTGGACAGATCGTCATAAACGATCAGCGCGTCTTCACCGCGGTCGCGGAAGAATTCACCCATGGTGCAACCGGAGTACGGTGCCAGGAATTGCAGCGCAGGAGATTCCGAAGCACTGGCAGCCACGATGATCGTGTTGGCCAGGGCGCCGTTTTCTTCCAGCTTGCGAACCACGTTGGCGATGGTCGATTGTTTCTGACCGATCGCTACGTAGACGCAGAAAATGCCGCTGTCTTTCTGGTTGATGATCGCGTCGATCGCCAGAGCGGTCTTACCGATCTGACGGTCACCGATGATCAGCTCACGCTGGCCACGGCCGACTGGGATCATGGCATCGACAGCCTTGTAGCCAGTCTGTACAGGCTGGTCTACCGACTTACGCCAGATCACGCCTGGAGCAACTTTCTCGACCGCGTCGGTCTCGGTGTTGCCCAGTGGACCTTTACCGTCAACAGGGTTACCCAGTGCGTCGACAACGCGACCCAGCAGTTCCTTACCAACCGGAACTTCCAGGATGCGGCCTGTGCACTTGGCGCTCATGCCTTCGGCCAGACTGGTGTACGCGCCCAATACAACGGCACCTACGGAGTCTTGCTCCAGGTTGAGGGCCATACCGTAGACGCCGCCCGGAAACTCGATCATCTCGCCGTACATTACGTCGGCCAGACCGTGAATCCGCACGATGCCGTCAGATACGCTGACGACAGTGCCTTCGTTACGGGCTTGGGAGGTCACATCGAGCTTGTCGATGCGGCCCTTGATAATTTCACTTATTTCGGAAGGATTGAGTTGCTGCATTGCTCTGCTGCCCCTTCAAACTCAAGATTTCAATGCTTCGGCAAGATTCGCGAGTTTGCCGCGAATCGAGCCATCGATAACCAGGTCGCCGGCGCGGATGACAACACCCCCAATAAGGGATGGGTCTTCCGCAACTTGCAGGCGCACTTCCCGGTCGAGTCGTGCACTGAGAACCTTGGCGAGTTTGTCTTGCTGTTCTTGGTTCAATGCAAAAGCACTGGTCACTTCAACGTCTACCGACTTCTCTTGCTCGGCCTTGTACAGGTCGAACAGAGCGGCAATCTCCGGCAAAAGCGGGAGACGGTCGTTTTCGGCAACGACGTGGATGAAGTTCTGCACTTTCACATCAAACTTGTCGCCGCACACGTCAATAAACGTGGCGGCCTTGTCTGCGCTCGTCAGTCGCGGGGCCTTGAGCACGCGCTGCATGGTGTCGTCTTGCGACACTGCTGCAGCCAGGCCGAGCATGGCTGACCAAGAGGCCAGCTGCTGGTGGGCCTGGGCGTGCTCGAAGGCTGCCTTAGCGTAAGGTCGGGCCAACGTGGTCAATTCTGCCATGATCGCCCTCGCTTAAATTTCAGCAGCCAGTTTGTTTACCAGCTCCGCGTGCGCGTTTTGATCGATTGTGGCACCCAGGATCTTCTCAGCACCGCCGACGGCCAGAGCACCCAGTTGGGCACGCAGCGCATCTTTGACACCGTTCAATTCCTGTTCGATCTCGGCCTGAGCCTGAACCTTCACACGGTCAGCGTCGATACGGGCTTTTTCAACAGCCTCTTCAACAATCTGGTTACCGCGTTTCTTGGCTTGCTCAATGATTTCAGCTGCCTGAGCCTTCGCTTCGCGCAGTTGCTGACCCGCTTTATCTTGGGCCAACTCCAGGTCGCGAGCTGCTCGTGCGGCAGCGTCCAGTCCATCCGCGATCTTCTTCTGACGTTCGTGCAAAGCCGCGATGACCGGAGGCCATACGAACTTCATGCAGAAAACAACAAAAATCAAGAACGCTAAGGACTGACCAATAATGGTTGCATTAATGTTCACGCCAATACCTCGCTCGTTCGTTGCACAACACACCAATCACTCGAAAAAACGAGTGATTAACCGGCGAGTTGACCAACGAAGGGGTTCGCGAAGGTGAAGAACAGAGCGATACCAACACCGATCATGGTCACGGCGTCGAGCAGGCCGGCAACGATGAACATTTTAACCTGCAGCATTGGAACCATTTCTGGCTGACGCGCGGCGCCTTCCAGGAACTTGCCGCCCAACAGGCCGAAACCAATGGCAGTACCCAGGGCGCCCAGGCCGATCAACAGTGCAACAGCGATAGCGGTTAGACCAACTACAGTTTCCATCTTTCCTCCCGACTTTTACGTCGTATGGTTTAGGTTTTTTAGATTTTAAAGCGGTAAAACAAATCGTTTCATAGCCCTGGTGGGCCACCTTCCCGTTTCACCGGGAAGGACATCAGACTAGTCGAGACTGGTCTTAATGGTTCTCTTCGTGCGCCATCGACAGGTAGACGATGGTCAGCATCATGAAGATAAACGCCTGCAGGGTGATGATCAGGATGTGGAACACAGCCCACGCCCACTGCAGAACAATGCCCAGGCCGCTAAGCCAGAGCAGGCCGCTGCCGAACATCACAGCGATCAGGATGAACACCAGCTCGCCGGCATACATGTTGCCGAACAGTCGCAGAGCCAGGGAAATCGGCTTGGCGATCAGGGTGACAAATTCCAGCAGGAAGTTCACCGGGATCAGCAGGGCTTGAACGAAGATGTTCTTGCTGCCGAACGGGTGCAGGGTCAGTTCGCCGATGAAGCCGCCGATGCCCTTGATCTTGATGCTGTAGAAAATGATCAACGCGAATACCGACAGGGCCATGCCCAGGGTAGCGTTAGGGTCAGTGGTCGATACCGCGCGGAATGGGATGTGCGGGTCGCCGGAGATCAGGATGGCCAACTGAGGAATCCAGTCAACCGGGATCAGGTCGACGGCGTTCATCAGGAACACCCAGACGAAGATGGTCAGTGCCAGCGGTGCAATCACCGGGCTACGACCATGGAAGCTGTCTTTCACGCTGCCATCGACGAATTCGACCAATACTTCAACGAAGTTCTGCAAAGCACCTGGCTGACCGGAAGTCGCCTTCTTTGCCGCCATGCGGAAAATCAGGACGAAGATCAGACCCAATGCGACCGACCAGCCCAGAGTATCCAGGTGGAAAGCCCAGAAGCCCATTTCTTTGGCCTCTGCTGCGGAGTGGGCAAAGCCCCAGCCGCCGTTGGGAAGCTGACCGAAGGTCAGGTTCTGCAAGTGGTGCTGGATATAGCCCGAAGCGGTTGTTTCTGCCATGGTTGCCTCAAACGCCCTAAGGTTTCGAAAGTCTTGTTTTCATCAGCAGGGGAGCGAACCAGCTGACCAGTTGGGTCAACACGAAGACGCCGAATACAGCTAGCGGCGCCAATGGCTTCACACCTGCAAAGGTCAGTGCAAACAGCACTGCCGTCAAAATCAGTTTCCCTGCCTCGCCGGCATAAAAGGACCGGACGATAGCCTGGGCTGCCCGGGCGCCGGAAAACCGAAAGGCCCTGTGAGCAAAATACATATTGGGCAGCAAGGCTATCAGGCCTCCGCAGAGTCCTGAATATCCGGCTACGACCCCATGCCAGTACCAAAGCGCCAATGCGGCGATCAGCAAAATGACAAATTGGGCCAATAAAACCGGAAAAACGGCCAAGCGATGGAACGGCAACGTGTTTGGCGTGCGGGTTTCCATCACTCTTGCTCCTCAATGGTCGGCTGCCGGAAATCAATAACTTGGCATAATTTGTGCCGACAAAATGCGCGCAGAGTATAGGGGCGGTTCTGCCCCTATTCAACTGCCAGGTAGTGATTTCCGACTGCGCGCTACATAAGCAAATGTTTCAGCGGATGTGGGAAAGAACGCCCTGAAGCTCATCAAGGGAGTTATATCCGATAACCAATTGCCCTTTACCCTTCTTGCCGTGGCGAATTTGCACCGCAGAGCCCAGCCGCTCGGCCAGGCGCTGCTCCAGGCGCGCGATATCCGGATCAGTTTTGGTGGGTTCGACCGGTGCAGGTTTACCACTGAGCCACTGCCGAACCAGAGCCTCGGTCTGACGAACGGTGAGACCTCGTGCGACAACGTGTCGCGCCCCTTCAACCTGTTGATTTTCCGGCAACCCGAGCAAAGCGCGGGCATGACCCATTTCCAGGTCGCCATGGGACAGCATGGTCTTGATCACTTCCGGAAGCGCGATCAGGCGCAGCAGGTTGGAAACCGTGACACGGGATTTACCCACCGCGTCGGCCACTTCCTGCTGGGTCAGCTTGAATTCCTGCTGCAAACGCTGCAGGGCAATGGCTTCCTCGATCGGATTGAGGTCCTCACGCTGGATATTCTCGATCAGTGCCATGGCGATGGCCGTTTCATCCGGCACATCGCGCACCATCGCCGGGATGGTTTCCTGGCCGGCCTGCTGGCTGGCGCGCCAGCGGCGTTCACCGGCGATGATTTCAAACCGACCGCCGCCAATGGGGCGTACGACAATCGGCTGCATCACGCCCTGGGCCTTGATCGAGTTCGCCAACTCCTCCAGCGCCTGCGGGTCCATGTCTCGGCGCGGCTGGTACTTGCCACGCTGGATCAGGTCCAGGGGCAGGTGCTGCAGCTCACGGGAGTCGGCCTGCACCGCCTGTTCTTCCAGCGAAGTGACAGTCGGACCACTCAGTAGTGCATCCAGTCCACGTCCGAGACCTCGTTTCTTGACGGCCATGGGGATTCCTTAAGTTGGCTGGGCTGCAGCGGTGCGTGAGTTGCGACGTTGGCGACGAACCATCTCGCCGGCCAGCGCCAGGTAGGCAATGGCACCACGCGATGACTTGTCGTACGCCAGCGCGGGCATGCCATAGCTTGGCGCTTCGGCCAGGCGGATGTTACGCGGGATCACTGTGTCGTAAAGCTGGTCGCCAAAGTGTTCCTTGAGCTGCGCCGACACGTCGTTCATCAGGCTCAGGCGCGGGTCATACATGGTCCGCAGCAGGCCTTCGACCTTCAGGTTCGGGTTGAGCAACTCAGCGATACGCTTGATGTTATCCACAAGGTCGCTCAAGCCTTCGAGGGCGAAGTACTCGCACTGCATGGGGATGATCACCCCATCGGCGGCAACCAGTGCGTTGAGCGTCAGCATCGACAGCGACGGCGGGCAGTCGATCAAAATGTAATCGTAATTCTCGCGGATCGGCGCCAGGGCGCTGCGCAGACGGCTTTCTTTCATCTGCATTTCCAGCAGCACCACTTCCGCCGCGGTCAAATCGCGGTTGGCTGGCAGCAGTTGATAACCGCCGTGCTCGGAATAGTGCATGGCCTGGGCCAGGTCGCACTCGCCTATCAGCAAGTCGTAGACCGAGTTTTCCAGGCCGTGTTTATCCACACCGCTACCCATGGTGGCGTTGCCCTGTGGATCGAGGTCGATCAACAGCACCCGACGCTTGGTAGCGACCAGGGATGCTGCGAGGTTGATGCAGGTGGTGGTTTTACCCACGCCACCTTTCTGGTTCGCTATCGCGAATACCTTAGCCATTCTTGCTTGTGTTCCCAATCATGCCGTGCGGCGCAGTATCAGCAGATGGCGTTGGCCTTGGCAACCGGGTACGGCCAAGGCGTGTTCGCTATCGAGGTGGAAGTCTGCCGGCAATGCTAACAGCTCGTCGCTTGGATGAACGCCCTTCATTGCCAGCCAACGGGTGTTCAGGTCGCCCAAGTGGCGGGTCCAGTTGCTGAAGTTCTCCATGCTGCTGAAGGCCCTGGAAACAATTCCGTTGAAGGGCAGTTCAGGCGTGAAGGCTTCGACCCGGCTGTGGATAACTTGCAGGTTGTCCAGCTTGAGTTCGAGTTTGACCTGGGTCAGGAAACGGGTTTTCTTGCCGTTGCTGTCCAGGCAGGTCACTTGCGACTCGGGAAACAGGATCGCCAACGGGATGCCTGGCATGCCACCACCACTGCCGACGTCCAGCCAGCGGCCGTTTTCGATAAATGGCATCACGCTCAAGCTGTCGAGCAGATGCCGCGAAACCATTTCATCGGGATCGCGCACCGCAGTGAGGTTGTAGGCCTTGTTCCACTTGATCAACAGGGCCAGGTAGCCCAACAGCAATTCGTGCTGGGTTTCGGTCAAGTGCACACCCAACTGGCGTGCACCTGTGGATAACTCTTCGGCGTGTTGCGAGGTGACCAACGAACTCAAGCGCTTTGCTCCAACTGACGGCCCGCGCCGCGTTTTTTCAAATGAATCATCAACAGCGAAATGGCTGCCGGGGTGACTCCCGGGATACGGGAGGCCTGGCCCAGGGTCTCGGGGCGAGTTATCCCCAGCTTGCTTTGAATCTCTTTCGACAGCCCGGAAATACCGGTGTAGTCGATATCCACAGGCAGCTTGGTGTCTTCACTGGCGCGCAGCCGAGCGATCTCGTCCTGCTGGCGGTCAATGTAACCGGCATATTTGGTCTTGATTTCGACCTGCTCGGCCACCTGTGGATCTTCTGCCCCGCCGCCCGTCACTTCGACCAGACCAGCGTAGTCGATTTCCGGACGGGACAGCAGGTTCAGCAGGTTGTACTCGTGGGTCAGTGGCGTGCCGAATTTTTCGGCAATGGCATCGCCCTGCTCCGTGCCCGGGCGGACCCAGGTACTTTTCAGGCGCTGCTCTTCCAGTTCGATGCTTTCGCGTTTTTTGCAGAACGCTTCCCAGCGCGCGTCATCGACCAGGCCCAGCTCACGACCTTTTTCGGTCAGGCGCAGGTCGGCGTTGTCTTCGCGCAGGATCAGGCGATATTCGGCCCGGGAGGTGAACATCCGGTACGGTTCCTGGGTACCCAGGGTAATCAGGTCGTCGACCAACACCCCGATGTACGCTTCATCGCGACGCGGGCACCAGCTGTCTTTGCCCTGGGCGCGCAATGCGGCGTTGGTCCCGGCCAGCAAACCCTGGGCGCCGGCTTCTTCGTAACCGGTGGTGCCGTTGATTTGCCCGGCGAAGAACAGGCCGCCGATCACCTTGGTTTCCAGGCTGTATTTCAAGTCCCGTGGATCAAAGTAGTCGTACTCGATGGCGTAGCCCGGACGCACGATATGAGCGTTTTCCATGCCGCGAATCGACTGCACGATCTGAATTTGCACGTCGAACGGCAGGGAAGTGGAAATCCCGTTCGGGTACAGCTCGTGGGTCGTCAAACCTTCCGGCTCGATGAAGACCTGGTGGCTTTCCTTGTCGGCAAAGCGGTGGATCTTGTCTTCGATCGACGGGCAGTAACGCGGGCCAATACCTTCGATCACCCCGGAATACATCGGCGAACGATCGAGGTTGGCGGCGATGATTTCGTGGGTACGCGCATTGGTGTGGGTAATCCAGCAGCTCACCTGTTTGGGGTGCTGCTCCTTGGAACCCATGAATGACATTACCGGGATAGGCGTATCCCCGGCCTGTTCGGTCATCACCGAGAAATCCACAGAACGCCCGTCGATACGCGGCGGGGTCCCGGTTTTCAGGCGACCGACACGCAGTGGCAGTTCGCGAAGGCGATGAGCGAGGGCAATCGACGGCGGATCACCGGCGCGACCACCGGAATAGTTCTGCATTCCGATGTGGATAAGTCCACCGAGGAAGGTCCCCGTGGTCAGCACCACGGATTCTGCGAAGAAACGCAGACCCATCTGGGTGACAACACCGCGCACCTGGTCCTGCTCGACGATCAGATCATCCGCTGCCTGTTGAAATATCCACAGGTTGGGTTGGTTTTCCAGGGTTTCGCGTACCGCAGCCTTGTACAAAATGCGGTCGGCTTGTGCCCGAGTAGCACGCACGGCCGGGCCTTTGCGGCTGTTGAGCACGCGAAATTGAATACCACCTTTGTCGGTAGCCATGGCCATCACACCGCCAAGGGCGTCGATTTCCTTGACCAGGTGGCTCTTGCCGATCCCACCAATGGCGGGGTTGCAACTCATGGCACCGAGGGTTTCCACGTTGTGCGTCAGCAATAGGGTTTTGACCCCCATGCGGGCTGACGCCAGTGCTGCCTCGGTACCGGCATGACCGCCGCCGATGACGATCACTTCAAAACGGGAAGGGAAATCCACCACGCACCTCGTGCCTGCTTATGTAGGTAATTAGGAATTGATTAGTTGAGCTGGTTTTAGAGCTTTGGCGGCAAGTATAGGGACTTAGCCCTTCCTAAAGAACCCTTTGCACAAAATTTAACCAGCTGTGGATGAATCACAGACAATAGAAATTAAAAGAGAGAAATTTATTAAATCTTTGTTTTTATGTTTATTTCTACTGAGCCTACTTTCTGTGGATAGATTGCTACAGCCCTTTATTTACGATGTGTACAGAGATTCAAAAGTCTGTGGTTAGGTGGCAAGGAGGCCCTTGGATAAGTGCTTTAAGCCTGTGGATTAAACAGGTGGTTATCCACAGAGGGGTTTTTACTCAGGTTTCGAGCCCTGTTATCAACTGGGCACAGGGGCGGTTATTCACAGGGCTTAATCCACAGAAAAGCCTCAGCCGCGGTAAATTTCGCCCACGGCAAGGCCACCTCGGGGCGAGGTTATTGTCAGAAAATACGCGGGAGTGTCCTGAAACGGACAAAACAGACAGGCACGAATGGCCTGTCTGTGAACAACGAAGGGCTATTTACCGATGCAGAAACTGGAAAAGATCCTGCCGAGCAGGTCATCGGAACTGAATGCCCCGGTAATCTCCCCCAGAAGCTGCTGTGCCTGACGCAAATCCTCGGCCAGAAGCTCTCCTGCCCCTGCCAGGGTCAACTGCGCACGGCCGTGCTCAAGGGCGGCACTGGCATGGCGCAGGGCTTCCAGATGCCTGCGGCGAGCACTGAAGCTGCTTTCCGAGGTCTGTTCGTAGCCCATGCAGGCCTTGAGGTGGTCGCGCAGCAGCTCCAGGCCATCACCGGCAGACTTGGCGCTGAGGCTGATGGTGACATGGCCATCTTCGCTGACCTCCAGGGCAATCGCCTCACCCGTGAGGTCCGCCTTGTTGCGAATCAGCGTGACTTTGGCCGGATCAGGCCGCTGTTCAAGGAATTCTGGCCACAGGGCAAAAGGATCGACGGCCTCCGGCGCGGTGGCATCCACCACCAGCAGCACCCGATCAGCTTCACCGATAGCCTTTAGCGCCCGTTCCACACCGATTTTTTCCACCTGGTCATCGGTATCACGCAAACCGGCGGTATCGACCACGTGCAGTGGCATACCATCAATGTGGATATGTTCGCGCAGGATATCCCGGGTAGTACCTGCAATCTCGGTAACAATCGCCGCCTCACGCCCTGCCAGGGCATTGAGCAGGCTGGACTTGCCAGCGTTGGGCCGGCCGGCAATCACCACGGTCATGCCGTCGCGCAGCAGTGCGCCCTGCCCGGCCTCCTTCAAAACTGTGGATAACTCGTCCCGCACTTTGTCCAGCATGGCCAGGACATGGCCATCGGCAAGAAAATCGATTTCTTCTTCCGGAAAATCAATCGCCGCCTCGACATAGATGCGCAAACTGATCAATTGCTCGGTGAGGTTATGCACACGCAGGGAAAACGCCCCCTGCAATGAGCGCAGGGCATTGCGCGCAGCCTGTGCAGAACTGGCCTCGATCAAATCGGCAATCGCCTCAGCCTGGGCCAGGTCGAGCTTGTCATTGAGAAACGCGCGCTCGCTGAATTCACCAGGCCGTGCAAGACGGCAGCCCAACTGCAGGCAACGCTGTAGCAGCATGTCGAGGACGATAGGCCCGCCATGTCCCTGCAGTTCCAGCACATCTTCACCGGTGAACGAGTTTGGGCCCGGGAAATACAGGGCCAGGCCCTCATCCAGTACCTCAAGATCCTCGCCGAAGAAAGGCCCGTAATGCGCATACCGGGGTTTGAGCTCACGGCCACTGATCGCTTTAGCGGCAATGCCGGCAAGCGGTCCGGAAATTCGAACGATACCGACACCGCCCCGGCCCTGAGCGGTGGCGACGGCAGCGATGGTTTCACGAGGAGCGCTCATCAGCGGTTTCCCAGACAAAAGTGACAGAATGCAAAACGCCCCACGAGGGGGCGTCTTGAGTGGTTATCCACAGAGTAAGTTACGCCTCGGCTTTTTTGGCAGCCGCTTCGATCTTACGTGTGATGTACCACTGTTGAGAGATCGACAACACGTTGTTGACCACCCAGTACAGAACCAGACCAGCCGGGAACCACAGGAAGAAGAAGGTGAAGATGATTGGCATCATTTTCATCACCTTGGCCTGCATCGGATCCGGAGGTGTTGGGTTCAGACGCTGCTGGATGAACATGGTGGCGCCCATGATGATCGGCAGGATAAAGAACGGGTCTTTGATCGACAAGTCAGTTATCCACAGCATGAACGGCGCCTGGCGCATTTCCACGCTTTCCAGGAGTACCCAGTACAGCGACAGGAACACCGGCATCTGCACCAGAATCGGCAAGCATCCACCCAGCGGGTTGATCTTCTCTTTCTTGTACAGCTCCATCATGGCTTGCGACATTTTCTGCCGGTCATCGCCATGTTGCTCTTTCAACGCAGCCAGTTTCGGTGCAACGGCGCGCATACGGGCCATCGATTTGTAGCTGGCGGCCGACAGCGGGAAGAAAATCCCCTTGATCAGCATGGTCAGGAAGATGATCGACCAGCCCCAGTTACCGACGATGCTGTGGATATGTTGCAGCAACCAGAAGATTGGCTGGGCAATGAACCACAGGATGCCGTAATCCACAGTCAGTTCCAGACCTGGGGATAACTCCTTGAGGACAGCCTGGCTTTTCGGGCCGGCATACAAGGTGGCGCTGGTTTCAGCTTTGGCACCTGGTGCAACGGTCAACGCCGGGCCAGTGAAACCAATGATGTAGTTACCCTGGTTGTCCTTGCGGGTCTGGACCAGGTTGGCTTCGCCCCTGTTCGGGATCCACGCGGTTACAAAGTAGTGTTGCAGCCAGGCTACCCAACCACCTTGTACTGTTTCTTTCAGCGCGCCCTTGTCGATGTCTTTCATCGACACTTTTTTGTACGGCTCGTTACTTGTCCACAGGGCGGCGCCCAGGTAAGTCGCGGTGCCGGTGGCAGTGCTGGAAGACGGATCGGAGCTGCCATCACGCTTGAGCTGGGCAAACAGGTTGCCTGTCCAGGCCTTTTCGCTGGTGTTGTCGATCAGGTAAGTGACTTTCAGATCGTACAAACCGCGCGTGAAGCTGAAGCGCTTGATGTAATTGACGCCGTCGTGACTGAATTTCAGGTCGACGTTCAACTGGTTTTGGCCATCAGCCAGTTGATAAGTCTTCTGTTCGGTCGAATAAACCGGACGACCGGTAGCACGAGCATCAGGACCATCAGTGCCAGTCAGGCCGCTTTGTGCCAGATAAACACGCTCGCCACCATTGTCGAACAACTGGAAAGGAACATCCGGATGGTCTTGGCGACGTGGGTACAGTGGCAATTTCAGCTGGGCGATATCGCCGCCCTGTGGATCGATCGCCAGGTCCAGTACATCCGTTTTGACGTGGATGAGGTCTTTATTGGTGATGACCGCGTTATCTACAGGGGTGCTGGTATCGGCATTCGCGCTGGGTACATCGGCACTGGCGGAAGCATTGTTACCCAACGGTGCATCTGCAATAGCAGGAGCAGACTGATTGGTAGCAACATTCTGAGTCGGCAGGGCAGCCTGGCCATAGTCCTGGTTCCATTTCAGAACCATAACGTAGGACACGATTGCCAGGGCGACGATCAGGATCGTGCGTTTAATATCCATGATTACTCGGCCATCGAAGAAGAACGGGAGGTAGGGATAGGCGGAACCGGGTCATAACCACCGGGATTCCACGGATGACAGCGACCTAAACGACGAAAGGTCAGCCAGCCACCGCGCAGAAGGCCATGATTTTCTATGGCTTCATACGCGTAGCAGGAACAACTGGGGTAGAAACGACAGTGGCTGGCCATCAGCGGACTAATGGCATAGCGGTAAAACTGGATCGGAACGAGGGCCAGTTTACGCATCAGTGCTGTCTACCCCTACAGTTTCGGGGCTGACTGCTGGAGTCGGCTTGCTGGTGCGAGCCAAACGTTTCCAGAGCTTGCCGAAATGCTGAATCAATTCGGGGTTTTCTACGTCCCCCAAGCCTTTGCGCGCGACGATAACAATATCCCAACCAACCAGAGTGTCCTGGTGGAGGCGAAACGATTCGCGCATCAGACGCTTGAGGCGATTGCGCTCAACGGAGAGCTTTACGCTCTTCTTGCCGATCACCAACCCGAGACGGGGGTGATCCAGATCGTTGTTACGCGCAAGGAGCAGGAGATTTTTCCCCGGAACCTTGCCGGTGGGGGAGTCAAAGACTGCCTTGAAGTGCCGGGGGGTTAGCAGACGCTTTTCCCGACTGAAGTCCTGACTCACCACCAGTACCGGATTATCAAACTGCCAGACGCGCACGACCTTTGGCGCGGCGACGCGACAGGACAGCACGGCCGTTCTTGGTAGCCATGCGAGCACGGAAACCGTGGGTACGGGCGCGTTTGATGGTGCTTGGTTGGAAAGTACGTTTCATGGCGTGTTACCTGGTTCGTCCACAACGGGCCGGAATGGCCCCCGTTTTAAGAGACCGGGGATTCTAGAGAAAGCAAGCCTCTAGGTCAATTTCCAACCAGCTATTCCTTCAATTAGATATCTGAGGGCATCGAGACCGATTCCGGGCGGTTCGACTTTGACGAGCAATGCCATAGATATAAAAATAAAGAAGGAAGTTATTTAAAGCTTTTCTGTAAAGCTTATAAAAGCTAGGGACGCGATCTTCTGTGGATAACTGCCTTGAGGCCATATTCCACGTGCTGTACAGAGAATGACAACACGGGGGAGAAACGGTGCTCTGCCTGTGCTGCACTATCGGATAAGCTGTGTGTGGAATGGACAGTTATCCACAGGCCAGTTACCCACAGACTTTCGCCCCCACTTGTACAACGAGCTTAGGGGCGCTTATCCACAGAGCTTATGCACAGACCATTTGTCGCCTTTTTTACGCTTAAGGCATTGATTCTTGGCGGCCTCTGAGCAAGCTACATGTGGATAAGTGGACCGCTCGCCGCTACAATGGCGGCTGTTTTTGCCTCACCGGCTTTCAACTTAGGGGATATCCGTGTCAGTGGAACTTTGGCAGCAGTGCGTGGAGCTTTTGCGCGATGAGCTGCCTGCCCAGCAATTCAACACCTGGATCCGTCCACTACAGGTCGAAGCCGAAGGCGACGAGTTGCGTGTCTACGCACCCAATCGTTTTGTTCTCGACTGGGTCAACGAGAAGTACCTGAGCCGCGTTCTCGAATTGTTCGACGAACATGGCAACGGGATGGCTCCAGCACTCTCCTTATTAATAGGCAGCAAACGCAGCTCCGCCCCTCGCGCCGCGCCTAATGCGCCGCTGGCCGCCGCTGCATCGCACGCCCAGGCCGCTGCGGTGCCGGTTAACCACGCCCCCGCCCCCGCTGCGCCCGCCCCGAGCAAATCGGTGGCGCAAAAAAATGCGCCAGTGAGTGAAGAGCCGTCCCGCGACAGCTTTGACCCGATGGCGGGAGCCAGCTCGCAGCAGGCGCCGGTACGCGCCGAACAGCGTACGGTCCAGGTCGAAGGCGCGCTCAAGCACACCAGCTACCTGAACCGCACCTTTACCTTTGAAAACTTCGTCGAAGGTAAATCCAACCAGCTGGCCCGCGCTGCGGCCTGGCAGGTGGCCGACAATCCCAAGCACGGTTACAACCCGCTCTTCCTTTATGGCGGCGTTGGCTTGGGTAAGACGCACTTGATGCACGCTGTGGGTAACCACCTATTAAAGAAGAACCCGAATGCCAAGGTCGTGTACCTGCACTCGGAGCGCTTCGTGGCCGACATGGTCAAGGCGTTGCAACTCAATGCAATCAACGAATTCAAACGCTTCTACCGCTCCGTCGACGCACTGCTGATTGATGACATTCAATTCTTCGCGCGCAAGGAACGTTCCCAGGAAGAGTTTTTCCACACGTTCAACGCCCTGCTTGAAGGTGGCCAGCAGGTCATCCTCACCAGTGACCGGTACCCGAAGGAAATCGAAGGTCTGGAAGAGCGCCTCAAATCGCGCTTCGGCTGGGGCCTGACTGTTGCGGTAGAGCCGCCGGAACTGGAAACCCGGGTCGCGATCCTGATGAAGAAGGCCGATCAGGCGAAAGTCGATCTGCCTCACGACGCGGCGTTCTTCATTGCCCAGCGCATTCGCTCCAACGTGCGTGAGCTCGAAGGCGCGCTCAAGCGGGTCATCGCTCACTCGCACTTCATGGGTCGCGACATCACCATTGAGTTGATTCGCGAATCCCTGAAAGACTTGTTGGCGCTACAAGACAAGCTGGTCAGTGTGGATAACATTCAACGCACGGTGGCCGAGTACTACAAGATCAAGATTTCCGACCTGCTGTCCAAGCGCCGCTCGCGCTCGGTAGCGCGTCCCCGTCAGGTGGCCATGGCGCTCTCCAAGGAGCTGACCAACCACAGCCTGCCGGAAATTGGCGATGTGTTTGGTGGTCGCGACCACACCACGGTCTTGCACGCGTGCCGCAAGATCAACGAACTTAAGGAATCCGACGCGGATATTCGCGAGGACTACAAGAACCTGCTGCGTACACTGACAACGTGATGAACACCAGCGCAGCTTATTAAGGCAAGGGACTAGACCATGCATTTCACCATTCAACGCGAAGCCCTGTTGAAACCCCTGCAACTGGTCGCAGGCGTCGTCGAGCGCCGACAGACCTTGCCGGTACTTTCCAACGTATTGTTGGTTGTCGAAGGCCAGCAGCTGTCGTTGACCGGTACCGACCTGGAAGTCGAACTGGTTGGTCGTGTACAGCTGGAAGAACCCGCCGAGCCCGGTGAGATCACCGTGCCTGCGCGCAAGCTGATGGATATCTGCAAAAGCCTGCCCAACGACGCGCTGATCGACATCAAGGTCGATGAGCAGAAGTTGGTGGTCAAGGCCGGCCGCAGTCGTTTCACCCTGTCGACCTTGCCGGCCAATGACTTCCCGACGGTGGAAGAAGGTCCAGGTTCGCTGACCTGCAGCCTGGAGCAAAGCCGCCTGCGCCGTTTGATCGAGCGCACCAGCTTCGCCATGGCCCAGCAGGACGTGCGTTACTACCTCAACGGCATGCTGCTGGAAGTCTCCGAAGGCATCATCCGTGCTGTGGCCACCGACGGTCACCGCCTGGCAATGTGTTCGATGAAGGCCGATATCGGCCAGCCGGACCGCCACCAGGTGATTGTGCCGCGCAAAGGTATCCTCGAACTGGCGCGCCTGCTCACCGAGCCGGACGGTAACGTCAGCATCGTCCTGGGCCAGCACCATATCCGTGCCACCACGGGAGAGTTCACCTTCACCTCCAAACTGGTAGACGGCAAGTTCCCGGACTACGAGCGCGTGTTGCCCAAGGGTGGCGACAAGCTGGTGATCGGTGATCGCCAGGCGCTGCGTGAAGCGTTCAGCCGTACAGCGATTCTTTCCAACGAGAAGTACCGGGGTATTCGCCTGCAATTGGCCAACGGCCAGCTGAAAATCCAGGCCAACAACCCGGAGCAGGAAGAAGCGGAAGAAGAAGTGGGCGTCGACTACAACGGCGGTTCCCTGGAAATTGGCTTCAACGTGAGCTACCTGCTGGACGTGCTGGGTGTGATGACCACCGAGCAGGTGCGTCTGATCCTGTCGGACTCTAACAGCAGCGCCCTGGTGCAAGAATCCGATAACGACGACTCGGCTTACGTTGTTATGCCGATGCGCCTGTAATCATGCTCAGCAGAAGCTAGATGTCCCTCAGTCGCGTCTCGGTCACCGCGGTGCGCAATCTGCACCCGGTGACCTTCTCCCCCTCCCCCCGCATCAATATCCTCCATGGCGCCAACGGCAGTGGCAAAACCAGCGTGCTGGAAGCCATTCACTTACTGGGTCTGGCTCGTTCCTTTCGCAGTGCCCGCCTGTTACCCGTGATTCAGTACGAACAATTGGCGTGCACCGTGTTTGGCCAGGTTGAACTGGCGCAAGGCGGGCATAGTAGCCTGGGGATATCCCGTGATCGTCAAGGGGAGTTCCAGATCCGTATAGATGGGCAGAATGCGCGCAGTGCCGCACAACTGGCGGAAATTTTGCCCCTGCAATTGATCAACCCTGACAGCTTCCGCTTGTTGGAAGGTGCACCAAAAATCCGCCGGCAGTTCCTCGATTGGGGAGTGTTCCACGTGGAACCGCGGTTCATGGCCACGTGGCAGCGCCTGCAGAAGGCCCTGCGGCAGCGGAACTCATGGCTGCGGCATGGTACACTTGACGCCGCTTCGCAAGCGGCCTGGGACCGTGAACTGTGCCTGGCCAGCGACGAAATAGATGAATACCGCCGCACTTATATCAAAGCCTTGAAACCAGTCTTTGAACAGACCTTGAGTGAGTTGTTGGAACTCGAGGGCCTGACGCTGAGTTACTACCGTGGTTGGGACAAAGAGCGTGACTTGAGTGCAGTACTCGCCACCTCTTTGCAACGGGATCAGCAAATTGGCCACACCCAGGCAGGACCACAACGGGCTGATTTGCGCCTTAGGTTAGGCGCACATAATGCCGCGGATATCTTGTCCCGTGGCCAGCAGAAGTTGGTGGTGTGCGCGCTGCGTATCGCTCAGGGGCACTTGGTTAGCCAGGCCCGGCGCGGTCAGTGTATTTATCTGGTGGATGACTTGCCGTCCGAATTGGATGAGCAACACCGCCGCGCGCTATGCCGCTTGTTGGAAGACTTACGCTGCCAGGTATTTATTACCTGTGTAGACCACGAATTATTGAGGGAAGGCTGGCAGACGGAAACGCCAGTCGCTTTGTTCCACGTGGAACAAGGCCGTATCACCCAGACCCACGACCATCGGGAGTGAAGGCATGAGCGAAGAAAACACGTACGACTCGACCAGCATTAAAGTGCTGAAAGGTTTGGATGCCGTACGCAAACGTCCCGGTATGTACATTGGCGACACCGATGATGGTAGCGGTCTGCACCACATGGTGTTCGAAGTGGTCGACAACTCCATCGACGAAGCGCTCGCCGGTCATTGCGACGACATCAGTATCATCATCCATCCGGATGAATCCATCACCGTACGCGACAACGGTCGCGGCATTCCGGTAGATGTGCATAAAGAAGAAGGCGTATCGGCAGCAGAGGTCATCATGACCGTGCTGCACGCCGGCGGTAAGTTTGACGACAACTCCTATAAAGTCTCCGGCGGTTTGCACGGTGTAGGTGTGTCGGTGGTAAACGCCCTGTCGGAAGAACTGATCCTCACCGTTCGCCGCAGCGGCAAGATCTGGGAACAGACCTACGTGCATGGCGTGCCTCAGGCACCGATGGCAATCGTCGGTGATAGCGAAACCACCGGTACCCAGATTCACTTCAAGCCCTCGGCTGACACGTTCAAAAATATCCACTTCAGTTGGGACATCCTGGCCAAGCGGATTCGTGAACTGTCCTTCCTCAACTCCGGTGTGGGTATCGTCCTCAAGGATGAGCGCAGCGGCAAGGAAGAGCTGTTCAAGTACGAAGGTGGCCTGCGTGCGTTCGTTGAATACCTGAACACCAACAAGACTGCGGTCAACCAGGTGTTCCACTTCAACATCCAGCGTGAAGACGGCATCGGCGTGGAAATCGCCCTGCAGTGGAACGACAGCTTCAACGAGAACCTGTTGTGCTTCACCAACAACATTCCTCAGCGCGATGGCGGTACTCACCTGGTGGGTTTCCGTTCCGCACTGACGCGTAACCTGAACACCTACATCGAAGCTGAAGGCTTGGCGAAGAAGCACAAAGTCGCCACCACCGGTGACGATGCCCGTGAAGGCCTGACCGCGATTATTTCGGTCAAGGTTCCGGATCCGAAGTTCAGCTCCCAGACCAAAGACAAGCTGGTTTCTTCTGAAGTGAAGACCGCCGTCGAACAGGAAATGGGCAAATACTTCTCCGACTTCCTGCTGGAAAACCCCAACGAAGCCAAGCTGGTCGTCGGCAAGATGATCGACGCGGCACGGGCTCGTGAAGCGGCGCGTAAAGCCCGTGAAATGACCCGCCGTAAAGGTGCACTGGATATCGCTGGCCTGCCGGGCAAACTGGCGGACTGCCAGGAGAAGGACCCTGCCCTTTCCGAACTGTACCTGGTGGAAGGTGACTCTGCTGGCGGTTCCGCCAAGCAGGGTCGCAACCGTCGCACCCAGGCCATCCTGCCGTTGAAGGGTAAGATCCTCAACGTTGAGAAAGCCCGTTTCGACAAGATGATTTCCTCTCAGGAAGTCGGCACCTTGATCACTGCCCTGGGCTGTGGCATTGGTCGCGACGAGTACAACATCGACAAGCTGCGCTACCACAACATCATCATCATGACCGATGCTGACGTCGACGGCTCGCACATCCGCACCCTGCTGCTGACCTTCTTCTTCCGTCAGTTGCCGGAGCTGATCGAGCGTGGCTATATCTACATCGCTCAGCCGCCGTTGTACAAAGTGAAAAAGGGCAAGCAAGAGCAATACATCAAAGACGACGACGCCATGGAAGAGTACATGACGCAGTCGGCCCTGGAAGACGCCAGCCTGCACTTGAACGACGAAGCCCCGGGCATCTCCGGTGGGGCGCTGGAGCGCCTGGTAAACGACTTCCGCATGGTGATGAAGACCCTCAAGCGTTTGTCGCGCCTGTACCCTCAGGAGCTGACCGAGCACTTCATCTACCTGCCGGCCGTGAGCCTGGAACAGCTGGGCGATCACGCAGCCATGCAGGATTGGCTGGCCCAGTACGAAGTGCGCCTGCGCACCGTCGAGAAGTCGGGCCTGGTGTACAAAGCCAGCCTGCGTGAAGACCGTGAACGTAATGTCTGGCTGCCAGAGGTCGAACTGATCTCCCACGGCCTGTCGAACTACGTCACCTTCAACCGCGATTTCTTCGGCAGCAATGACTACAAGACTGTGGTTACCCTCGGCGCGCAGTTGAGCACGCTGTTGGACGACGGCGCTTATATTCAGCGTGGCGAACGCAAGAAACAGGTCAAAGAGTTCAAGGAAGCCCTGGACTGGTTGATGGCAGAAAGCACTAAGCGTCACACCATCCAGCGATACAAAGGTCTGGGCGAAATGAACCCGGATCAGCTGTGGGAAACCACCATGGACCCAGCCCAGCGTCGCATGCTGCGTGTGACCATCGAAGACGCCATTGGCGCGGACCAGATCTTCAACACCCTGATGGGTGATGCGGTCGAGCCACGTCGTGACTTCATCGAGAGCAATGCCTTGGCAGTGTCCAACCTGGACTTCTGATAACGCCATTGCGAAACCAAAAAAGGCCAACGTTTAACGTTGGCCTTTTTTATTGCCCAGATTTCGGGCGCTTCCAAAATGCTCCACGTGGAACATCGGCTATGCCGTAGCTGCGGTTACGCTCTCCAACCGGTAGCCATATCCATAGATGGTCAGCAACTGCCAACCCCGCTCTGGCGTAAGCCCCAGCTTGTTCCGCAGCCGATAGATATGGGTATCCAACGGTCGTGAAGACACCATCTCTTCATGGGTCCAGAAGCGTTCGTAGAGGTATTCCCGGGACAGCGGGCGAGCCAGGTTGGCAAACAGACAGCGTGCCAGGCGGTACTCCCGTTCGGTCAGGTTGATGGGACTGCCGGCGCGGGTGACGGTCAGTTCGGCATCGTCGAAGGTCAGGTCATTGAAGATCAACACTTCAGTGGCCGCAGATTTCTGCAGGCCGTGACGACGCAACACTGCACTCACCCGTGCTTTCAGTTCGTTCGGCCGAAATGGCTTACTGACATAGTCATCTGCGCCACTGTTCAACGCCTGGACGATATCGCTCTCGGCATCGCGGCTGGTGAGCATGATCACGGGAGGCGGCGCTTCCATGTGTTCACGGGTCCAGCGCAGGATGGCGATACCACTCAGGTCCGGCAGTTGCCAATCGAGCACCAAGAGGTCGAAGGTTTCCCGACGCAACTGGCGCAGCAGGTCTTCGCCGCGCTCGAAGCAATGCAGCGTCCATGGCTGCTCCGAGGCACTTGGGATTTGTCGCAGTGTCTGTTCCACCCGCCGCAATTCGGCAGGTTCGTCATCCAGTATCGCGACACGCATGGCAGGGTCCTTTCTTCTTGAAGAGTATTGCAACGGTTGAGGAGAGCGTACTGGTTCACCATTGAATCTGAACAATTATGGCCAGTTTCTCATGCCCCTCGCATCTCTCGGTACGCTGATATCAGATAGCCCTAAGGCCGTTAAACATCGTGTACCCAGCTGGAAAGATACCGGCTCAAGCCCCTCAGGAAAAGGATCAATGGCAATCAGGTTTTATGCACTGTCGGGACACGTGAGTCTCGTGCAGAAGGTCAGAGTGTGGGGAAAGATGTTGATACTGGTTGCGGCAACGGGTTTTGGGACGGAAATGGTAGATGCGTGCAGTCCGGCACAGTCTGCGCCACTTGACGAAATTTCAGTGTACGCCGAGCCCGTAGACGGTCTTGGTTACGCGGGCTCAGAGAGGTGGACGCCCCTCAGGCTTTTCAACACGGAAGTGTGCTCGACCAGGACCAACGTTGGATCTTCTGAATCTGAACAAATATTGCGCTACCGCCCTATGCACCACTCTTGTAGGTAAATTCTCTTTCGCTGAGTGACACACAGGGAGGGCGTGCGCGGGAAGCGCGCTCGATACAGGGACGTATTATCTGTAGACCGTGGTTCGCTACGGGCTGCTGTCGGAGGGATGTGAGGGACAGTATTTCTTCGATGTACATCCGGTTCGGCATCGTCGATCCGGCAGACACAGGGATGTGTCACCCTTCCTATTGCCTCATCCCTTCTACTACGGCTTTTCTACTACGGCTTTCGAGTTCGATGCGTCATCGGGTATCGTAGGCAAGCTTCAAGGTCCTGCCGCCGCAAGACGCTTTCTGAACGTACAGTCTGACGGACTTTTAGAACTAGAACCTTGATGAGTGCCATGACCCTCTTTCCTCGCCACTATTCCCTTTCTTCCCTGCTGGGCTCAAGCCTGGCCCTGGCGCTGGTTATCAACAGCCCGCAAATTTTGGCCAAGCCTGCACCTGTGCGTGCGCCCTACATTGATGACAACCTGATGTGCCGGGCACAACCGCTGCCGGCAGTGGTCCAGCACCTCAACGGTGAAGCCTGGAAGCTGGATGCCAAGGGCCGCCCCAGTGTGCTGGAAGAAGGCATGCTGATTGATGAACAGGAAAGCGTAAAAACCTCGCCGTCGGCGTTTGTCAGCCTGTTGCTGGGCGATGGTTCGCGGATTGTCCTGCCTTCCAGCTCGGAGGTGCGTTTGCACCTGGTGGAAGAACAGGCGATTCCCCAGGTGATCCTGCAACAAGGCCAGGTCGAGGCCTACGTGCTCAAGCGTACCAGCGACTATGACCGTTTTCAGATCGTGACACCCGTCGGCGTGCTCGGCGTGCGCGGCACGCATTTTCGTGTGCGTAACGACGATCAGCAATCGGTTGTAGAGGTGCTTAACGGCCAAGTGGCCGCCAGCCGCACCGAGCCGCTGCCCGTGGGCCGACACGCCAAGAAAAAACCGCAGACGGGCCCGATTGAAGGTGAACTGAAGGTCGGTGCCCGACAAGGGGTGTTGCTCAAGCAGCAGGGCGAGTTGAAGACCATCGACCTATTGCCCGCCCCGCGACTGATGGGCCAGGACGGCCAGAAAGGCGATGCGCCGGTCTGGACATTGTTCCTGCACCCGCAACCGGGTGCCCAGCGCTACCGTGCGCAAGTGGCCACCGATAAAACGTTCATGAATATCAAGCAGGAAAACTTCTCCAGTGAACCGCGCTTGAGCTTCACTGGACTCAAGGCCTCGTTTTATCACGTGCGCGTGTCGGCCTTTGATGAACAAGGACTGGAAGGAGAGGCAGGCGTTTATGACATCTTCTATTACCCCCCTGCCACCCGTGTGCAGTAGTACGCGGTGAAGTGGTGGCGCCGGGCTGAACAACGTCAGCCGACCCAGGCCCAACGCCTGTTTAATGGGTTGGTCCGGGAATGGCTGTGGATCAGCCTGCTGCTGCTACCAATGACGGCCCTGCTGTCCCTGAGCCCTGGGCTTTCCTTCAATAACCCGCTGTATGACAGCCTGCGGCGTCTGACGCCGTTGCCGGTGGACTCACGCATTCTGCTGGTGACCATTGATGACATGAGTCTCAAGGCGCTTGGCCAATGGCCGTGGTCGCGCCACCTGCATGCTGACCTGATTGACCGACTGAGTGCCGCCAAACCCGCCGGGATCCTGCTCGATGTAATCTTCAGCGAACCTGCGCGCGAGCCTGCCAATGATCAACGCCTGGCCCAGGCCATCTGCAATGCCGGCAATGTCCTGCTGCCGTTGATTCGCGAAGGCACGCCGCGCCTGGGGCAACCCCTCACGCAAATCCTCCCCGTGCAGCCCCTGCGTGATTGTGCCAGGGGGGTCGGTCATATCAACGTGGAAGCTGATAGCGACGGCATTGTGCGCAGCCTTTACTTGCGTGAGGGGCCGCCGGGGCAATTGGTCCCGCAGTTGGCGTGGCTGGCCTTCGAGCTGACTGGCCAGCCTGTGGATATGCCGGGGCTGTCAGTGTCTTCTGATGCAAGCGATTGGCAGCGGGACAACGCCATCCGCATTCCGTTTATCGCCGCCGACCACGGTTTTCCCAGCGTGCCGTACGTCAGCGTTCTGCGTGGCGAGGTCCCGGCTCAATTGCTGCGTGATCGGATCATCCTGGTGGGAGCGACCGCGCCGGGCATGGGCGATCGCTATGTGACGCCGCTTTCGGCCAGTGTCGGCACCACACCGGGCGTCGAGATCCAGGCCAATATCCTCAACGGGCTGCTGCAGGATCGCAGCATTACCGTCTTGCCTGGCTGGTTGGCCACCCTGCTGTCCACCTCGTGGGTGGCCTTACTGTTGGGCCTGCTGTTGTTGCGCCCGCGTTATGCCCTGTGGCTGACCCTGGGCTGCATGGGAGGTGCCCTCCTCGCTTCCTGGGGCATGTTGCGCCTGGGGCTCTGGTGGTCGCCAGCGGCCACGCTGATCGGCATGCTGCTGGGCTATCTGGTCTGGAACTGGCGCCGCCTGAGCGTAATCCTCGCCTACTTCGGCTGGGAACTGGCGCGCCTCGACAGCGAGCCCAAGGTGCTGCCGGAACGTCGTCGTGTCGCCGTCAGCAAGGGGGACGTGTTGCAGGGTCGTATCGTGGCCCTGGAGCAAGCCGTCAGCCGTACCCGCGATACCCGGCGTTTTATGGCCGATGGCCTGGAATGCCTGCCCGTGGCTACGCTGATTACCGATCCCGCGGGGGAGATCCTGCTGGCCAATCGGATCGCCCGTGATGTGTTTGGCAACGAGCTGATTGCCGAGAACCTGCTGGAGCAATTGACGGTATTGGGCTATCCACCGCTGCAGGGGCAGGTACGCCCGCCGCTGTCGGCCCTGGAAATTGTCGAGTTCCGCGATATTCAGCAACGCAGCCTGCGCCTGGAACTGGCTCCGCTGTTACCCGCTGACGGTGATGTGGCGCTGGGTTGGCTGTTGAGCCTGACCGACCTGAGTATCGAACGCGACGCCCAGCAGCAGCGCGAAACCCTGCTGCGGTTTCTCTCCCACGACTTGCGTGCACCCCATTCGGCAATCCTCGCGTTGCTGGATGTGCAGCGTCATGAAGCCTCAGACGTTGCGCTGGTATTTACCCAGATCGAACAGCAAGTGCGACGGGCATTGAATTTGACCGAATCGTTCGTTCAATTGGCCAAGGCCGAGTCCGATGGTTATCAGTTGGAGCCCAGCCTGTTTGCCATGCTGGTGCTCGACGCATTTGACCAGGTGGTGCTGCTGGCCCAATTGAAAAATATCCAATTGGTCCATGACCTGGACGCGGCCGGTGAGGAAATGGTCCTGGCGGATCAATCGTTACTCACCCGTGCCTTGTTCAACCTGATGGAGAATGCGATCAAGTACAGCCCAGCCGGCACCACGGTGACGGTGCGCCTCGAACGCAACGAGCAATGGCTGACCTGTCACATCCAGGATCAGGGCTCCGGTATCGCGGCCGAGGAGCTTCCTGAACTGTTCAGCCAATACCGGCGGTTTGTTTCGGCCCAGGGCAGCGAAGGGTTGGGGTTGGGACTGAGCATGGTCAAGGCGGTAGTGGACCGCCATGGCGGCCGGATCGACTGTGAGAGTGTGGTCGGTCAAGGCACGGTTTTCAGTCTGCGACTGCCGTTGTGGGAAGAGTCAAACGGCTGTGCATAAAAAACCGGCCACGAGGGCCGGTCTTCAACGGTCGAAAAAACTTATGCACGTTTTTCGGTGTTTTATTAGCTTAAGAAATATGTAATAAAATCATAAGCCTACAAGCTAAAAAACGCACTTTGCCAACAAACCGTACACAGGTTATCCACAGAACGTCAGGTCACCGGCTGGTCTTCTGCAACCGGCACTGGCGGCAGCGAACCCATGGCCCGTTGCTGCGCTTCATTCCAGGCGGCAGCGCGGTCATTGAGTGCCGCGATTGCACGCGGTCCTTCCCCTTCGGCATACATCGGTTCGCCGATCACCACGGTGATGGTGCCTTTACGCTTGGCCCAGCCTTCCTTGGGCCAGAACTTGCCGGCATTGTGAGCAATCGGCAGCACTGGCAGGTTGGCGTTGACCGCCAATGCCGTACCGCCCCGGGAGAACTTGCCTACAGTGCCAAAGGGCACGCGGGTGCCTTCCGGGAAGATCAGTACCCACACCCCATCCTTGAGCAGCTCGTCACCCTTCTTCGCCACATGCTTGAGCGCGGCCTTGGGGTTGTCGCGGTCGATGGCAATCGGTCGCAGCATGGCCATGGCCCAGCCAAAGAACGGCACGAACAGCAACTCACGCTTGAGCACCTGGCTCAGGGGCGAGAAATACGCAGAAAGGAAGAACGTCTCCCAAGTGCTCTGGTGGTTCGACAGGATCACGCAGGGCTGGTCCGGGACATTCTCGGCACCCTTGACCTCGAAACGGATGCCCAGAAACACCTTGCTCAGCCACAACGCACAGCGGCACCAATAGACGTTGATAAAGCGATAGCGCGCCTTGAACGGCAAAAAGGGCGCAATAAAAAAGCTCAGGGTGCACCAGAGAAACGAACTGGTGCCCAGCAGCAGGTAAAAGAAGAAGGTTCTGATGGCCTGCAAAATCGACATGGCAGCATTTACCGTTGCGGGACAACGCCCGCCTGTTAAAAGTGCACTCCCGAACAATCCTTGGTCAGGAAGTCGAGGGCGACTAGTTGTTGATAAGTTCTGCGGCAACCGCCGCCAGATCGTCAAAAATCAAGGTGCCTACCGGCAGGTTTTTCGCCTGGGTCTTGTCGCCTTTCCCGGTCTTTACCAAAACTGGCTGAGAGTCGACGGCTTTGGCCGCCTCCAGGTCACCGAGACTGTCCCCGACGAACCATATCCCAGCCAGGGGCACCTTGTAATGTTCTGAAATGATTTTCAACATGCCAGGCTTGGGTTTGCGGCAATCGCAGCCCTCATCCGGCCCGTGGGGGCAGTACACCACCAGCCCCACCTCACCGCCCTGCTCCGCCACCAACGCGCGCAGGCGCGCATGCATGGCGTCCAGGGTGGCGATGTCGTAGTAGCCGCGGGCAATGCCGGACTGGTTGGTAGCAATGGCTACCGTCCAGCCGGCCTTGCTCAACTGCGCGATGGCCTCGATCGAGCCGGGCAGTGGGATCCACTCCTCCACCGACTTGATGTAAGCGTCGGAGTCGCAGTTGATCACCCCGTCCCGATCGAGAATCAGCAGTTTCAACATGATCAGCTCAGCGTCGAAATGTCAGCGATATTGACGAACAAGCCGCGCAGGCGCGCCAGCATGGCGTAGCGGTTTTTCCGCACGCTGGCATCTTCGGCATTGATCATCACCGCTTCGAAGAACGCATCCACCGGCTCACGCAAGGTAGCCAGGCGCGCCAGTGCTTCGGCGTAGTTGCGCTCGGCGATCAGCGGCTTCACGGCGTTTTCTGCCTTGGCGATAGCCGAGTTCAGCGAGAACTCCTTGGCATCGGCAAACAGGCCAGGGTCGACATCCGCATTGCCCAGGCCTTCGGCCTTGCTCAGCAGGTTCGACACGCGCTTGTTCACGGCGGCCAGGGCGTCGGCTTCCGGCAGCTTGCGGAACGCTTGTACGGCTTGCACACGCTGGTCGAAGTCCAGTGCCGAGCCTGGTTGCAGGGCACGTACCGACAGGTAGACGGAAACGTCCACGCCTTCGTCTTCATAGCGCGCACGCAGGCGATCGAATACGAACTCCAGCACTTGCTCGGCCAGGCCGGCTTGCTTGACCTTGCTACCAAACTGGCCGACGGCAAATACCACGGCCTGGGTCAGGTCGAGGTCCAACTGCTTGTCGATCAGGATGCGCAGCACGCCCAGGGCCGCACGGCGCAGGGCATACGGGTCTTTGCTGCCGGTCGGCAACATGCCGATGCCGAAGATACCGACCAGGGTGTCCAGCTTGTCAGCGATGGCCACCGCGGCACCGGTCAGGGTGGTCGGCAGCTCGGCGCCAGCACCGCGCGGCATGTACTGCTCGTTCAGGGCCAGGGCGACGTCTTCAGGCTCGCCGTCATTGAGCGCGTAGTAGTAACCGGCAACGCCTTGCATTTCCGGGAACTCGCCGACCATCTCGGTAGCCAGGTCGCATTTGCACAGCAGGCCCGCACGTGCCGCCAGGGTGGCGTCGCCGCCAATGCGTGGCGCGATGTAGGCCGCCAGCTTGGAAACCCGCACAGCCTTGTCGTAGACGCTGCCCAGCTTCTCTTGGAACACCACGTTTTGCAGGCGCAGGTTGAAGTCTTCGAGCTTCTGCTTTTTGTCTTGCTTGAAGAAGAACTCGGCGTCAGTCAGGCGCGGGCGCACGACTTTCTCGTTACCGGCGATGATCTGCTGCGGGTCCTTGCTCTCGATGTTGGCCACGGTGATAAAGCGCGGCAGCAACTTGCCGTCCACATCCAGCAGGCAGAAATACTTCTGGTTGTCCTGCATGGTGGTGATCAGGGCTTCTTGCGGCACATCGAGGAAGCGCTCTTCGAACGAGCACACCAGCGGTACCGGCCATTCAACCAGCGCGGTCACTTCGTCGAGCAGGCTTGGCGGCACGATGGCCGTGCCTTCCTGCAGGCGGGCCAGCTCTTCGGTGCGCTTGCTGATCAGCTCGCGACGCTCGTTGGCATCCGCCAGCACATAGGCTGCACGCAGGTCGTTGAGGTAGTTGGCCGGCGAAGTGATGCGCACGTTTTCCGGGTGGTGGAAGCGGTGGCCACGGGAATCGCGGCCGGCCTTCTGGGCGAGGATAGTGCAGTCGATGACTTGATCACCGAGCAGCATCACCAACCATTGGGTCGGACGTACGAATTCTTCCTTGCGTGCACCCCAGCGCATGCGCTTGGGGATCGGCAGGTCATTGAGGGAATCTTCAACGATGGTCGGCAACAGGCTGGCGGTTGGCTTGCCCTTGATGACCTGGCTGAACCGCAGTTTCGGGCCGCTCTGGTCGATCTCGCTCAGCTCGACGCCACACTTCTTGGCAAAACCAAGGGCTGCCTGGGTCGGGTTGCCTTCGGCATCGAAAGCGGCCTGGCGTGGCGGACCGTCGAGGTTGATGTTGCGGTCCGGCTGCTGGGTTTCCAGCGCGGTCAGCAATACCGCCAGGCGACGTGGCGCGGCGTAGACCTTCTTGGCTTCAAACTTCAGGCCGGCAGTCTGCAGGCCTTTTTCGATACCGGCCAAAAATGCATCGGCCAGGGTGTTCAGGGCCTTGGGTGGCAGCTCTTCGGTGCCCAGTTCAACCAGGAAATCTTGAGCACTCATTGTGCAGCCTCCAGCTTAGCCAACACTTCATCACGCAGGTCCGGGGTTGCCATCGGGAAGCCCAGCTTGGCGCGAGCCAGCAGGTAGGCTTGGGCGACGGAACGCGCCAGGGTGCGTACACGCAGGATGTATTGCTGGCGCGCAGTTACCGAGATGGCACGGCGGGCGTCCAGCAGGTTGAAGGTGTGGGATGCCTTCAGGACCATTTCGTAGCTCGGCAACGGCAGCGGCTGATCCAGTTCGATCAGGCGCTTGGCTTCGCTTTCGTAGAAGTCGAACAGTTCGAACAGCTTCTCGACGTTGGCGTGTTCGAAGTTGTAGGTCGACTGCTCCACTTCGTTCTGGTGGAACACATCGCCGTAGGTCACTTTGCCGAACGGGCCGTCAGCCCACACCAGGTCGTAGACCGAGTCCACGCCTTGCAGGTACATGGCCAGGCGCTCGAGACCATAAGTGATCTCGCCGGTCACCGGGTAGCACTCGATGCCGCCCGCTTGCTGGAAGTAAGTGAACTGCGTGACTTCCATGCCGTTGAGCCAGACTTCCCAGCCCAGGCCCCAGGCGCCGAGCGTTGGCGACTCCCAGTTGTCTTCGACGAAACGAATGTCGTGGACCAGCGGGTCCAGGCCGACATGTTTCAGCGAGCCCAGGTACAGCTCCTGGAAGTTGTCCGGGTTTGGCTTGAGGACGACCTGGAACTGATAGTAGTGCTGCAGGCGGTTGGGGTTTTCGCCGTAGCGGCCGTCAGTCGGGCGACGACTGGGCTGCACATAAGCGGCGTTCCAGGTTTCCGGGCCGATGGCCCGCAGGAATGTTGCGGTGTGGAAAGTGCCGGCGCCTACTTCCATATCGTAGGGCTGAAGTACCACACAACCTTGCTCGGCCCAGTATTGCTGGAGGGCGAGGATCAAGTCTTGGAAGGTACGCACGGCTGGCGTAGGCTGGCTCACAAAATTCACCTGTTACTTGGGCTGCGATTTAAAGGGCGGGAGTATACCCGATTCGGCCCCGCCACCACTCCCTGGAGCCTTATGCCACGCTGCTTTTGGTGTTCTGAAGATCCGCTGTACATGGCTTATCACGATCAAGAGTGGGGAACGCCGCTGCGCGATGCGCAGGGTTTGTTCGAGTTGCTTTTGCTCGAAGGGTTCCAGGCGGGCCTGTCCTGGATCACCGTTTTACGCAAACGCGAGCATTATCGAAAGGTCTTGTTCGGTTTTGATCCAAAGCGCCTGGCGCAGTTGAGCGATGCCGAGATCGAGCAGTTGATGCTCGACCCAGGCATTGTGCGCAACCGCTTGAAACTCAATGCCACCCGGCGCAATGCCGCGGCCTGGCTGGCGCTGGAGGATCCGGTGGGGTTGCTCTGGTCGTTTGTCGGCGGCGTGCCCAAGGTCAATCATTTCAAGGATCGCAGCCAGGTCCCGGCGATTACGCCAGAGGCCGAAGCCATGAGCAAAGCCCTCAAGAAAGCCGGTTTTACGTTCGTCGGCCCGACCATCTGCTACGCGTTCATGCAGGCCTCAGGCATGGTCATGGACCACACCCAGGACTGCGACCGTTACGCGGACTTGGTCAACGCCGGTTAGAATGGCCGCTTTGCGCACCACACACGATCAGGAGTGACCTGTGGAAAAGTTAAAAGGCGCCTTGCTGGTAGGCGCTCTGCGATTGTTTGCCCTGCTGCCCTGGCGCGCTGTGCAAGCCGTGGGCTCGGCGATTGGCTGGATCATGTGGAAAACCCCCAACCGCTCCCGCGACACGGTGCGGATCAACCTCTCCAAGTGTTTCCCGGACATGGACCCGGCCGAGCGTGAGCGCCTGGTGGGCCAGAGCCTGATGGATATCGGCAAGTCCCTGACCGAAAGCGCCTGCGCCTGGATCTGGCCGGCCCAGCGCTCCATCGACCTGGTGCGCGAAGTCGAAGGCCTGGAAGTGCTGCAGCAAGCCTTGGCCTCGGGCAAAGGCGTGGTCGGCATCACCAGCCACCTGGGCAACTGGGAAGTGTTGAACCACTTCTATTGCAGCCAGTGCAAACCGATCATTTTCTACCGCCCGCCCAAGCTCAAGGCAGTGGATGACCTGCTGCGCAAGCAACGCGTGCAACTGGGCAACCGAGTGGCGGCGTCGACCAAGGAAGGCATCCTCAGCGTGATCAAGGAAGTGCGCAAGGGCGGCCAGGTGGGGATTCCCGCGGATCCGGAGCCGGCGGAATCGGCCGGGATTTTCGTACCGTTCTTCGCCACCCAGGCGCTGACCAGCAAGTTCGTGCCGAACATGCTCGCCGGCCATAAGGCAGTGGGTGTGTTCCTGCATGCCCTGCGGCTGCCGGACGGCTCGGGCTACAAAGTGATCCTGGAAGCGGCGCCGGAAGACATGTACAGCACCGACACGGCCACCTCCTGTGCGGCGATGAGCAAGGTGGTGGAGCGTTATGTCGGCGCCTACCCGAGCCAGTACATGTGGAGCATGAAGCGCTTCAAGAAACGCCCGCCAGGCGAGGCGCGTTGGTACTGATTCGCGACTGACTCAAGGTCGATGCAAAACCAATGTGGGAGCGGGCTTGCTTGCGAATGCGATGTGTCAGCTACACATTCAGTGACTGAGACTCTGCATTCGCGAGCAAGCCCGCTCCCACATTTGTGATCTCCATTCAGGCTTGGCGATCGAGTTTTTTCAGGAACACCGTCATCTCTTTCTCGGCCTGCTTGTCGCCGTGGGCCTGGGCCGCTGTAATCCCCTGCTCCCATGCCTGGCGTGCTGCGCTTTTATCGCCCAGCGCAGCGTGTGCCTTGCCCAGCAGCTTCCACGCCGCCGAATACTTCGGGTCAAACCCGACGCACCTCTGCAAATGCTCGGCCGCCTTGGCGTTGTCTTTCAGGTCCAGGTAACCCTTGCCCAAGCCAAAGCGCAGCAGCGAGTTATCCACACCCTTGGCGAGCATTTTTTCCAGGGATTCGAGCATGTCGGTCTCTCCGTCAGATCAGAAAAAGCTCAACCCCACGTGGAACAGCTTCTCCACATCGCGGATATGTTTTTTATCCACCAGGAACAGAATCACATGGTCACCCGTGGCGATCACCGTGTCGTCATGGGCGATGATCACTTCTTCATCGCGGATGATCGCGCCAATGGTGGTGCCCGGTGGCAAGCCGATATCGCGAATCGCCCGGCCGATCACCTTGCTCGACTTGGAGTCACCATGGGCAATCGCCTCGATGGCTTCCGCCGCGCCGCGGCGCAATGAGTGCACGCTGACGATATCGCCGCGCCGCACGTGGGCCAGCAAAGTGCCGATGGTGGCTAGTTGCGGGCTGATGGCAATGTCGATGTCGCCGCCCTGGATCAGGTCCACATAGGCCGGGTTGTTGATGATGGTCATCACCTTCTTCGCCCCCAGCCGCTTGGCCAGCAGCGATGACATGATGTTGGCCTCGTCATCGTTGGTCAGGGCCAGGAAGATATCCGCGTCGGCGATATTTTCTTCCATCAGCAGGTCACGATCCGACGCACTGCCTTGCAGCACCACGGTGCTGTCGAGGGTATCGGACAAGTAGCGGCAGCGCGCCGCGTTCATCTCGATGATCTTCACCTGGTAGCGGCTTTCGATGGCCTCGGCCAGGCGTTCGCCAATCTGCCCGCCGCCGGCGATGACAATGCGCTTGTAGCTCTCGTCGAGCCGGCGCATTTCGCTCATCACGGCACGGATATTGGCCTTGGCGGCGATGAAGAAGACTTCGTCGTCGGCTTCGATCACCGTGTCGCCCTGGGGCAGGATCGGCCGGTCGCGGCGGAAAATCGCGGCTACGCGAGTTTCCACATTCGGCATATGTTCGCGCAGCTGGCGCAGTTGCTGGCCCACCAGCGGCCCGCCGTAGTAGGCCTTGACCGCCACCAGTTGCGCCTTGCCTTCGGCAAAGTCGATCACCTGCAGTGCACCGGGGATTTCGATCAGGCGCTTGATGTAGTGGGTGACCACCTGCTCCGGGCTGATCAGCACGTCCACCGGAATCGCGTCGTTGTCGAACAGCCCGGCGCGGGTCAGGTAGGCCGCTTCACGCACCCGGGCGATCTTGGTCGGGGTGTGGAACAGGGTGTGAGCGACCTGGCAGGCGACCATGTTGGTCTCGTCACTGTTGGTCACCGCCACCAGCATGTCGGCATCGTCGGCACCGGCCTGACGCAACACGGTGGGGAACGAGGCGCGGCCCTGGACCGTGCGGATATCCAGGCGGTCACCCAGGCCACGCAGGCGTTCGGCGTCGGTGTCGACCACAGTAATGTCGTTGGCTTCACTGGCCAGGTGCTCGGCCAGCGTACCGCCGACCTGCCCTGCGCCGAGGATGATGATCTTCATCCGGTCACTCCCTTAAAAATCATTCAACCGCGAGCAGCGGCAATCTTGATCAGCTTGGCGTAATAGAAGCCATCGTGCCCGCCTTCCTGCGCGAGCAACTGGCGACCGTGGGGCTGCTTGATGCCGGCGGTGGTGGCAATGTCCAACTCCCGCGCGCCGCTGGTGCGGGCGAGGAAGGCTTCGATCACTTCGGTGTTTTCGGTCGGCAACGTCGAGCAGGTGGCGTAGAGCAGGATGCCACCGACCTCCAGCGTCGGCCACAACGCGTCCAGCAACTCGCCTTGCAGCACAGCCAGGGCGGCGATATCGTCGGGTTGGCGGGTCAGCTTGATATCCGGATGGCGGCGGATCACGCCGGTGGCGGAACATGGCGCGTCCAGCAGGATGCGCTGGAACGGCTTGCCATCCCACCAGGTGGCGGTGTCGCGCCCATCGGCGGCAATCAGCTCGGCGTCCAGGCCCAGGCGCGCAAGGTTTTCGCGCACGCGTACCAGGCGCTTGGCTTCCAGGTCGACGGCGACGACGCCGGCCAGGCCGGGCTCGACTTCCATGATGTGACAGGTCTTTCCGCCCGGCGCGCAGCAGGCGTCCAGCACCCGTTGGCCCGGCGCCAGGTCAAGCAGGTCGGCTGCCAGTTGCGCGGCTTCGTCCTGCACACTGATCCAGCCTTCGGCAAAGCCTGGCAGGCTGCGCACATCGCCTGCGGTCTCCAGCACGATACCGTCCTGGCTGAACACACAGGCGCTGGCATTGATGCCGGCCTCTGCCAGTAATTGGAGATAGGCATCGCGGCTGTGATGGCGGCGATTGACCCGCAGAATCATTGGCGGGTGGGCATTGTTGGCAGCGCAGATGGCTTCCCACTGCTCTGGCCAGAACGCCTTGAGGGATTTTTGCAGCCAGCGCGGGTGCGCAGTGCGCACTACCGGGTCGTGTTCGAGCTCGGCCAGCAACCCCTCGCTTTCGCGCTGGGCGCGGCGCAGCACGGCATTGAGCAAGGCCTTGGCCCAGGGCTTTTTCAGCTTGTCGGCGCAGCCTACGGTTTCGCCGATGGCGGCGTGGGCCGGCACCCGGCTATAGAGCAATTGGTACAGCCCCACCAGCAGCAACGCCTCGACGTCGGCATCGGCGGCCTTGAACGGCTTTTGCAGCAGCTTGGCCGCCAGCGCCGACAGACGCGGCTGCCAGCGGGCGGTGCCAAAGGCCAGGTCCTGGGTGAAGCCGCGATCACGGTCTTCGACTTTATCCAGTTGCACCGGCAACGAGCTGTTCAGGGAAGCCTTGCCGTTGAGCACGGCGGCCAGGGCCTTGGCGGCGGCCAAACGCGGGTTCATCAAGCGTCCACTCCGAGGATGATGCCGGGGGCAAATTTCTCACGACGGCTGTTGAACAAATCACTGAAGTTCAGCGCCTTGCCACCGGGCAATTGCAGACGGGTCAGACACAGTGCCTGTTCGCCGCAGGCCACCAGCAGGCCTTCCTTGCTGGCGCCGATGATTTCACCGGGGGCGCCGCTGCCTTCGGCCAGGGTGGCGGCGAGGACTTTCAAGGCTTCGCCATTGAGGGTGCTGTGGCAGATCGGCCACGGGTTGAAGGCGCGTACCAGGCGCTCCAGCTCCACGGCCGGGCGGCTCCAGTCGATGCGTGCTTCGTCCTTGTTCAGCTTGTGGGCGTAGGTGGCGAGGCTGTCGTCCTGCGCTTCACCCTGCAAGGTGCCAGCAGCGAGACCGGCAATCGCCTCTACCACCGCAGGCGGGCCCATCTCCGCCAGGCGGTCGTGCAGGCTGCCGCCGGTGTCCTGTGCGGTGATGGGCGTGGTGACCTTGAGCAGCATCGGGCCGGTGTCCAGGCCGGCTTCCATGCGCATCACGGTCACGCCGCTTTCGGCGTCACCGGCTTGCACCGCGCGCTGGATCGGCGCCGCACCGCGCCAGCGCGGCAGCAGCGAGGCATGGCTGTTGATGCAGCCCAGGCGCGGGATATCCAGCACCGCCTGGGGGAGGATCAGGCCGTAGGCCACCACCACCAGCAGGTCCGGCTGCAGCGCGGCCAGTTCAGCCTGGGCCTCGGCATTGCGCAGGGTTGGCGGTTGCAGCACGACAATGCCGTGTTCCAGGGCAAGCTGCTTGACCGGGCTGGGCATCAGTTTTTGCCCACGGCCGGCCGGGCGATCCGGCTGGGTGTACACCGCGACGATTTCATAAGGGCTGGCAAGCAGGGCCTTGAGGTGTTCGGCGGCAAATTCAGGGGTGCCGGCAAAAACGATGCGCAGTGGCTCGGTCATGGGAAACGTCTCACAAAAGAAAAAGGCTTGCCGGAGCAAGCCTTTGAAAGAAGGGAATCAAGCTTGCTGGCGATGCTTCTTTTCCAGTTTCTTCTTGATCCGGTCGCGTTTGAGCGTGGACAGGTAATCGACAAACAGCTTGCCGTTGAGGTGGTCGCACTCATGCTGGATGCACACCGCCAACAGGCCTTCGGCAATCAGCTCGAAGGGTTTGCCATCGCGGTCCAGGGCCTTGATCTTGACGCGCAGCGGGCGCTCGACGTTCTCGTAGAACTCCGGCACCGACAGGCAGCCTTCCTGGTATTCGCCCATCTCGTCGGTCAGCGGCTCGAACTCCGGGTTGATGTACACCCTCGGTTCGCTGCGGTCTTCGGACAGGTCCATGACCACCACGCGCAAGTGCACGTTGACCTGGGTGGCGGCGAGGCCGATGCCCGGTGCTTCATACATTGTTTCAAACATGTCATCGACCAACTGACGAACCTTGTCGTCCACTACGGCCACCGGTTTGGCGATAGTGCGCAGGCGCGAGTCCGGGAATTCGAGGATGTTCAAAATAGCCATAAGCGTAATTGCTGCACATGTGAGGTAAAGGCAAATCGGCGTCGGGACACCCGCACGGCCGGTGTGAAACGCTCGCAGGCCGCGAAGGCCAGGCATTTCACGCGAACCCACATAATAAAGGAGATTGCCCCCATGAGGAAATCGCTACTCGTCTTCAAAACAGGCGGCCCGGTTGGGCGGCAATAACCAGTTGCAATAATTAGCCTGCTAAAGAAGTTACCAACAGAGTTATCCACAGCTTGTTCCTGATCAAGGATGATCATATGTCAGTCATTCATACTCCGAATATTTCCCCTGCCGAGCTCGAAGCCCGCCTGCGTTTGCACCGTATGCCGGAGCTGGGGCCAAGGCGTTTTAAAACATTGATCGAGGCCTTTGGCTGCGCCTCAAAAGCCATCGGCGCGCCAGCCAGTGCCTGGCGCTCCCTGGGGTTGCCGGCGGCCTGCGCCGAAGCCCGGCGCAGTGCGCAAGTGCGCGATGGCGCCAGCGCCGCATTGGCCTGGCTAGAGCGCCCGGCCCAGCATTTGTTGATGTGGGACCAGCCCGACTACCCAGCCTTGCTGGCCGAACTGGACGATGCGCCGCCGTTATTATTCGTGGCCGGCACGCCCACGATCCTGGAAAAACCGCAGTTGGCCATGGTCGGCAGCCGACGCGCTTCGCGCCCCGGAATGGACACGGCGGCAGCCTTTTCCCGCAGCCTGGCGAGCGCCGGTTTTGTCATCACCAGTGGGTTGGCCCTGGGAATTGATGGGGCGGCCCACCAGGCGGCATTAGATGTCGGGGGGCAGACTATCGGGGTGCTGGGCACCGGCCTGGAAAATTTTTATCCACAGCGCCACCGCCGGCTCGCCGAGGCAATGATTGCCCAGGGCAGCGCGGTGGTTTCCGAGTTTCCGCTGGACGCCGGGCCTCAGGCTGGAAACTTCCCACGACGCAACCGCATTATCAGTGGTCTGTCCCTGGGCGTGCTGGTGGTGGAAGCCAGCGTTGCCAGTGGCTCGCTGATTACTGCGAGGCTGGCCGCCGAGCAGGGGCGCGAGGTGTATGCGATACCGGGTTCGATTCATCATCCGGGGGCCCGGGGCTGCCATCAGTTGATCCGTGACGGTGCGGTGTTGGTGGAAACCATCGAACACATTCTTGAAGGGTTGCGCGGCTGGCAGGCGTTGTCGCGGCCCGCGCCGGTGGCGGTGACCCACCCGCTGGTGGCGCTGCTGCACGCGGCGCCCCAGACCAGTGAAAGTTTGGCCATTGCCAGCGGGCAAAGCCTGTCCCAGGTGTTGGTGAGCCTTACCGAACTGGAGCTGGAGGGCCGGGTGATCTGTGAAAGCGGCCGCTGGCTCGCGCGCAGTTAGGTTTTGTTACGAAGATCGGTAAACTGCGCAGAGCTTTAGTCCGGAGAGTGAGTAATGGTCAACAGGTGGCGTGTGCAACAAGCCGCACGAGAAGTTCGCGCTGGCGCGGTGATTGCCTATCCGACCGAGGCCGTGTGGGGCCTGGGCTGCGACCCGTGGAACGAAGAAGCGGTAGATCGCCTGCTGGCGATCAAGGGCCGCTCGGTGGATAAGGGCTTGATCCTGGTCGCCGACAATATCCGGCAATTCGATTTTCTATTCGAAGACTTCCCGGACACCTGGATCGACCGCATGGCCAGTACCTGGCCGGGGCCCAACACCTGGTTGGTCCCCCACCAGGATCTGCTGCCGGAATGGATTACCGGTAAGCACGACACGGTAGCGTTGCGGGTCACTGATCACCCGCTGGTGCGGGATTTGTGTTCGCTGGTGGGGCCACTGATCTCCACCTCGGCCAACCCCCAGGGCCGGCCGGCGGCGCGCACGCGGATCCGGGTAGAGCAGTATTTCCGGGGGCAGGTAGACCTGGTGCTGGGGGGGCGCCTGGGTGGGCGCAAGAACCCTAGTTTGATTCGGGATCTGGCGACGGGCGAGGTTCGGCGCCCGTCCTGAGACCCAGGCGTGGCTATCGCGAGCAAGCTCGCTCCCACATTCGACCGATTTCCAGCATGGGAATGCGCTCGAATGTGGGAGCGGACTTGCCCGCGATAGCGGTCTGCCAAACCACCGAGATCCTATGGCAACAAAATGGTCGACCCCGTCGTCCGCCGCCCCGACAACTCCACCTGCGCCTTCGCCGCGTCCGCCAGGGAATACCGCTGGTTGATATCAATGCGCACCTTGCCGCTTTCGATCATGCCAAACAGATCGTCAGCCATGGCCTGCAGGTTCTGTGGCGTATTGGCGTAGGTCGCCAGTGTTGGCCGGGTGACATACAGTGAGCCTTTGGCGGCCAGAATCCCCAGGTTCACCCCCTCCACCGCGCCCGACGCATTGCCGAAACTCACCAGCAGGCCACGGGGCGCGACGCTGTCCAGCGAGGCGAGCCAGGTGTCCTTGCCGACGCCGTCGTACACCACCGGGCACTTCTTGCCGTCGGTCAGTTCCAGCACCCGCTGTGGGACATTTTCCTGGCTGTAGTCGATGGTTTCCCAGGCGCCGAGGGATTTGGCCAGGGCGGCTTTTTCCGGCGAACTGACCGTCCCGATCAGCTTCACGCCCAGGGCCTTGGCCCATTGGCAAGCCAGGGAGCCGACGCCACCGGCAGCGGCGTGGAACAGGATAGTTTCGCCGCCTTTCAACTCATAGGTCTGGCGCAGCAGGTACTGCACGGTCAGGCCCTTGAGCATGGCGCCGGCGGCTTGCTCGAAGCTGATGGCGTCCGGCAGGTGCACCAGGTTGGCCGCCGGCAACACATGCAGCTCGCTGTACGCACCCAGCGGGCCGCTGCCGTAGGCCACGCGGTCGCCGACCTTGAACTGGCTGACTTCGCTGCCCACCGCATCCACCACGCCCGCGCCTTCTGCGCCCAGGCCCGAGGGCAGGGCCGGCGGTGCGTACAAGCCGCTGCGGTAATAGGTGTCGATGAAGTTCAGGCCAATGGCCTTGTTCCGCACCCGGACCTGCTGTGGGCCTGGTTCCGCTGGCGTGTAGTCCACATACTCAAGTACTTCGGGGCCGCCATGGGCGCTGAACTGGATACGTTTGGCCATCTGCTCTCTCCTCAAGTCTGTTTCGCCAAAGGCTCCTATCGGACTCTTATGCTTGATCTTCGTCAACTGTGGCAGCGCCCGGCGCGGTGGTATCCTGTGCGCCCTTTGCCGCCGACGCCCAATGGCCTCGCGTAGCTTTGCCCGATTCAAGGTGATGCCATGACTACCCGCACCGAGGCTGTAAAAGCCTACCTGCTCGACCTGCAAGACCGCATTTGCAGCGCCCTGGAAACCTTCGAGGCCGATACGCGCTTTATCGAAGACGCCTGGACGCGCCCAGCCGGCGGCGGTGGCCGCACGCGGGTAATCGAGAACGGGAGCGTGATCGAAAAAGGCGGCGTCAACTTTTCCCACGTGTTCGGCAGCGGCCTGCCACCGTCCGCCAGTGCCCACCGCCCGGAGCTCGCCGGTCGCGGTTTTGAGGCCCTCGGCGTGTCCCTGGTGATCCACCCGCATAACCCCCATGTGCCGACGTCCCACGCTAACGTGCGATTTTTCATCGCCGAGAAAGAAGGCGAAGAGCCGGTGTGGTGGTTCGGTGGCGGCTTCGACCTGACGCCCTACTACGCCAACGAAGAAGACTGCATCCACTGGCACCGCGTGGCCGAGCAGGCCTGTGCGCCATTTGGCGCGGACGTTTACCCGCGCTACAAGGCCTGGTGCGACAGCTACTTCCACATCAAGCACCGCAACGAGCCCCGGGGCATTGGCGGCCTGTTCTTCGATGACTTGAACGAGTGGGACTTCGACACTTGTTTCGCCTTTATCCGCGCCATTGGCGACGCCTACATCGACGCCTACCTGCCGATCGTCCAGCGTCGCCAGGCGATGGCCTACACCGAGGAGCAGCGCCAGTTCCAGGAATTCCGCCGTGGGCGCTACGTGGAATTCAACCTGGTCTACGATCGTGGCACGCTGTTCGGCCTGCAATCGGGCGGGCGTACCGAGTCGATCCTGATGTCGCTGCCACCGCAAGTGCGCTGGAGCTATGACTGGAAGGCCATTGGCGGCAGCGAAGAAGCGCGCCTGACCGACTACTTCCTGCAAGACCGTGACTGGCTCGGCCTTGCTGCGCCCAAGGCGGCCAGTTGATGGATCGTTATGTGGTGTTCGGCAACCCCATCGGCCACAGCAAGTCGCCGCTGATTCATCGCCTGTTTGCCGAGCAGACCGGCGAGGCGCTGGACTACAACACGCTGCTGGCGCCGCTCGAGGATTTCACCGGCTGTGCCCGTGAATTTTTCCTGCAAGGGCGCGGTGCCAATGTCACCGTGCCATTCAAGGAAGAAGCCTACCGCCTGGCCAACGTCCTGACCGAGCGTGCGCAGCGCGCAGGCGCGGTAAACACCCTGAGCAAGCTGGCCGATGGCAGTCTGTTGGGCGACAACACCGATGGCGCCGGCCTGGTGCGCGACTTGACCGTCAACGCCGGCCTGAGCCTGGCGGGCAAGCGCATCCTGCTGCTCGGTGCGGGCGGCGCGGTACGCGGCGCCCTGGAACCACTGCTGGCGCAACAGCCGGCCTCGCTGGTTATCGCCAACCGCACTGTGGAAAAAGCCGAGCGGCTGGCCGAACTGTTCGATGACCTGGGGCCGGTGTCTGCCAGCGGTTTCGATTGGCTGAGTGAACCGGTGGACCTGATCATCAACGCCACTTCGGCCAGCCTGTCAGGCGATGTACCGCCGATTGCCGGCAGCCTGGTCGAACCGGGCAAGACCTTTTGCTACGACATGATGTACGCCAAGCAGCCGACCGCATTCTGCCGCTGGGCCACTGAACACGGTGCGGCGATGGCAATGGATGGCTTGGGCATGCTGGTGGAGCAGGCGGCGGAAGCCTTCTACCTGTGGCGCGGGGTGCGGCCGGATTCGGCGCCGGTGCTGGCTGAACTGCGCAAACAACTGGCGGCTAACTGATTCTAATGTAGGAGCTGGCCAGCCAGCTCCTACAGTTTTTGACCGTGTCAGTCTTCGAAAAGGATCGGGCACTTGTCGGCCCCCTCCAGCTTCCTCAACTCCTCCACCACTTGCGGCCGGGCCCGGCGCAACGTCAGGCTGCGCCCCAGGCCCCGCAATCGCCGCGCCTCCTGGTGCAGCATCTCCACTCCGGAATAGTCGATAAAGTTGATCTGCTGCGCCTCGATCACCACCCGCAGGCCTTGCAGGCGCTGCAAGCGCACTTGCAGGTAATGGCTGGCGCCAAAGAAGATCGAGCCACCGACCCGCAGCACATCGTCTTCCCCATCGCGCCATTGCTGGACCCGTGGCTGTGAGGTGCGCTTGAGGTAGAAGAACAACGATGCCAGCACGCCGGCATAGATTGCCGTTTGCAGCTCCAGCAGCAAGGTAGCCAGGCAGGTCAGGCCCATCACCACACACTCGGCACGGCTGACCCGCCACAGTGCGTGGATGCCACGATGGTCCACCAGGCCCCAGCAGATCAGCAGAATGCTGGCGGCCATACTCGGGATCGGGATATGCGCAATCAACGCCGCGCCAAACAGCGCAAACAGTGCCACCCATAACGCCGAAAACACCCCCGCCAGCGGCGAACAGGCGCCCGCCTCGTAACTCAGGCCCGAGCGGGTGAAGGAACCGGCCGACAGGTAGCCGGAGAAAAATCCGCCGACGATATTGGATAACCCTTGGGCACGTACTTCCTGATTGGCATCGAGCAGTTGTTGCGAGCGCGCCGACAGCGAGCGGGCAATCGACAGGCTGGTCACCAACCCCAGCATGCCCACCGCCACGGCACTGGGTAGCAGGCGCAGGATCATGTCCAGGTCCAGCGGCAACGGGCTGAACGGCGGCAGTTGGCCAACAAATGAGCTGACCCGCGCCACATGCCCGAACATCGCCGGCCACACCCACGTCGCCAGGCTGCCCAGGGCCAGGGCAATCAACAAGTTCGGCCAGCGCGGTACGCAGTATTTAAGCAGCACGCCCACCAGCAAGGTGCCCAGGCCAAGGGCCAGTGACGGGCGATCCCACTCGCCGCCGTGGTCGATCAGCGCCAGCAGGCTGTTGATCGCCGTGGCCTGGCTGGGCAGGTCGAGCCCCAGCAGGTTTGGCAACTGGCCCAGGGCGATGACCACTGCCGCGCCGAGGGTGAAGCCGAGGACGACGGAATGGGAGACGAAATTGACCAGCGCGCCAAAGCGCAGTATGCCCAATAGCCATTGGAATACGCCGGCAAGCAAGGTCAGTAACAGAATCAGGGTGATGTAGTCCTGCGAGCCCGGCACCGCCAGCGGGCTGATGCTGGCGTAGAGCACGATGGAAATCGCCGCCGTCGGACCGCAGATCAAATGCCAGGACGAACCCCACAGGCAGGCAATCAGCACCGGGATGATTGCCGCATACAAGCCGTATTCGGGGGGCAGGCCGGCGATCAGGGCGTAGGCGATGGATTGCGGCAAGGCCAGCACCGCGCCGCTGAGGCCGACCAACGCATCCCGGCCGACGCTGGCGCGGGTCTGGCGCGGCAGCCAGCGCAGGAAGGGGAAGAGTGTATGGGGCCGGGGCATTGGGCAGCTCAGGTCAAAAAAGTTTGAGTCAGGGTATCAGCACAAACACTGCCCTGTGGGCGCTGGCTTGTGTGGGCGCTGCTAAAGCCTGGCCTTGACCGCCGCCAATGCCTCCTGGCCATCCAGTGTTTTGACTCCCTCCAGCCACTGCTCCAGCACCGCCGGATTGGCCTTGATCCATGCCTTCGCCGCGTCGGCATTGCTGACCTTGTTGTTCGCCACCTCGGCCATGATGCTGTTCTCCATGTCCTGGGTAAACGTCAGGTTGGTCAGCAGTTTCGCCACATTCGGGCAGGCTTGTGCATAACCCTTGCGGGTCAGGGTGTACACGCTGCCGGTGTCGCCGAAGTATTTTTCGCCGCCCTTGAGGTAGCGCATCTTCAACTGCACGTTCATCGGGTGCGGTGTCCAGCCGAGGAAGGTGACGAAACGCTCGCGCTTCACCGCCCTGGACACCTCGGCGAGCATCGCCTGCTCGCTGGATTCGATCAGCTTCCACTGGCCGAGGTCGAAGTCGTTTTTCTTGATGATCTCTTGCAGCGACAGGTTGGCCGGCGCGCCGGAGCCGATGCCGTAGATCTTCTTGTCGAACTTGTCGGCGAATTTATTCAGGTCGGCAAAGTCACGCACGCCGGCCTCCCACACATAGTCCGGCACCGCGAGGGTGAACTCGGTGCCCTCGAGGTTTTTCGCCAGTTGCACCACGTCGCCATTGGCCACGAACTTGTCATAGAAACCCTGCTGCGCCGGCATCCAGTTCCCCATAAACACATCCACCTGGCCGTCCTTGAGCCCGCCAAAGGTGATCGGCACCGCCAGGGTATCGACCTTGGCCTTGTAACCCATGCCGCTCAGTAAAAAACCAGTGATGGCGTTGGTGGCGGCAATGTCGCTCCAGCCGGGGTCGGCCATTTTTACCGTCTCGCAACGGGCGTCGGCGTACACCTGGCTAGCACTCAATAACAGTACGGCACTCACGGCTGTGGATAACTTTTGCATGGCCTTCCCCTCACTGGATTTATTGGTTTTGGCAGGGTTGTGGATAACGTGCCTTGCGCTCCAGATCGTCGAGGTCGATATGGTTGCGCATGTACTGCTGGCTGGCGTCTACCAGCGGCTGGTGATCCCAGCTCTTGAGTTTGCCCAGCGTCAGCGCCTCGTATACCAGGCGCCGGCGGCGCTGGCTGGCGAGCACTTGCTGGTGGATCGCGGGCATGTCCCATTTGGCTCGTGCCTCGACCAGGAAGGCGTCGAACAGCGCACGGTGGGCCGGCGACTGGCTGAGTTCTTCCTGCTCACGGGGGTCGTTGTGTACATCGAACAGCAGGCAAGGATCGTCCTCGCTGTAGATGAATTTGTAGGCGCCCCGGCGAATCATCATCAGTGGGCCGATGGTGCCTTCGGCCATGTATTCGCCGAACACCTCGTCATGCCCGCCCTGCCCTTGCAAGTGCGGGACCAGCGAGCGGCCATCCAGGGGCAGGCTGGCGTCGAGTTCACCGCCGGCCAGCTCCACCAGGGTCGGCAACAGGTCGGCAGTGGACACCGCCGCACTCACCCGCCCGGCCTGGAATTGCCCCGGCGCACAGACCAACAGCGGCACCCGCGCGGCCATTTCAAACCAGTGCATTTTGTACCAGAGCCCACGCTCGCCGAGCATGTCGCCGTGGTCGCCGGAGAACACAATGATGGTGTCCTCGGCCAGGCCAGTGTCCTGCAGGGTTTGCAGGAGTTTGCCGACATTGCTGTCGATGTAGCTGCAGGCACCGAAGTAGGCGCGCCGTGCATCGCGGATCTTATCCACAGGCAGCGGCTTGTCCCACAGGTCGTAGACCTTGAGCAGGCGCTGGGAATGGGGGTCCAGCTCGGTCTGGGCCGGGGTTGTAGGCATTGGGATGTCACTGTCGTCGTACAGATCCCAGAACGGTTTAGGAATGGTGTATGGGTCGTGGGGGTGGGTCATGGACACCGTGAGGCAGAACGGCTGGTCGCCGTCCTCGCGAATATGGTCGAACAGGTACTGTTGGGCCTTGAACACCACCTCTTCGTCGAAATCCAGCTGGTTGGTACGCACACACGGGCCGGCTTGCAGCACCGACGACATATTGTGATACCAGGTGGGGCGCACGTCGGGCTCATCCCAGTTCACCGCCCAGCCGTAGTCGGCGGGGTAGATATCGCTGGTGAGGCGCTCTTCATAGCCGTGCAACTGGTCGGGCCCGCAGAAATGCATCTTGCCCGACAGCGCCGTGCGATAGCCGAGGCGGCGCAGGTAGTGGGCGTAAGTCGGGACGTCGGCGGGGAAATCCGCCGCGTTGTCGTAGGCACCGATCTTGCTCGGCAACTGGCCGCTGACCAGGGTAAAGCGCGACGGCGCGCACAGCGGGCTGTTGCAGTATGCAGCGTCGAACACCACGCCCTGGGCGGCGAGGCGGCTCAGGTTGGGCAGTTTGATCGGCGAAGGACCGTAGAACGGAAGCAACGGCGCGGCCATTTGATCGGCCATGATGAAAAGAATGTTCTTGCGCTTCATGGTCTCTCGGCATTCCATAGTCAGTGTTTATGCGATTGAGCATGCAGGCCATGGAAACCGTGGTAAAGCCCATGAAAAGCAATGTCTAGGATAAGTACCGCTTATGTATAAAGCCCTGGGTAACCTGTCGCTGGATCTGTTGCGGGCCTTTGAAGCCGCCGCCCGTCATCGCAGCTTCACCGCGGCGGCCATGGAGCTGGGCACCACCCAGCCGGCTGTCAGCCAGCAGATCAAGCGCCTGGAAGAACAACTGGCGGTGCGCCTGTTTGATCGCATCTACCGTGGCATCGAACTGACGGAGGCGGGCATGCTGCTGTTCGAACATGTTCAGGCCGGGTTGCAGAGCATTGATACGGGCCTGGGCGCGATCACAGAGCAGGACCAGCACGAAGTGTTGCAAGTGGCGACTGACTTCGCCTTTGCTGCCTACTGGCTGATGCCACGTCTGCATCGCTTTCACGAAGCCAACCCACAGGTGGATGTGAGCCTGGTCACCAGCGAGCGCAACCACGCGACCTTGCGCAGTGATATCGATGTGGCGGTGTTGTTTGGCGATGGGCGTTTTCGCCAGGGCCACAGCCAATGGTTGTTCAACGAGGAAGTGTTCCCGGTGTGCAGCCCGCAACTGCTCAGGGGCCGCACTGCACCACTGTCGCTACAAAGCCTGCAGGAACTGCCGCTGTTGCACCTGCGCCAGGAAAACAACAGCCAGTGGTTCGACTGGAACGGGGTGTTTCGCGAACTGGGGATCACCGCCGCACCAACCCCGGGGCCGCTGCGTTTCGACAATTACACCCTGCTGATCCAGGCGGCGATTGCCGGCCAGGGTGTGGCCATCGGCTGGCGCCATCTGGTGGATAACCTGCTGGAGCAGAAGTGGTTGTGCCGGCCGATTGGCGACACGGTGATCTCGCGCTTTGGATATTACGTGGTGTTGCCCCAGCGCAAGCGCCGCGGGCAGCTGATCGAACGGTTTGTCGAGTGGCTGGCGGCGGAGCAGGCCAGCAGCGCGCAGCCCCTGGCCGGGCTGGCCCTGCCGTCGATTGCGGTCTAGGATCGGCCGATCAACGAGTCCGGAGCCTGTCATGCAACGTATCAAGGGCTACCACGCCCATATCTACTTCGACGCCAGTACGATCGACCAGGCGCGCACGCTGTGTGAAGACGCGGCGGCCATCTTCCCGCTGCGCATGGGGCGCATGCATGAGCGCCCGGTGGGCCCGCACCCGGATTGGAGCTGCCAGCTGGCATTCGACCCGCAGTACATCGGCGTGGCGCTGCCGTGGCTGGCGCTCAATCGCAATGGGTTGGTGGTGTTTCTGCACCCGGATACCGGCGATGACCTGAAGGACCACACCGACTACGCGATCTGGATGGGGGCTATGCGCCCGTTGGATCTGTCGATTTTTTAACCAGTTACTGTCAGCTGAATCCTCACGTTCCTGTGCGATGAAAAGTACGGGGGCGTGGGGATTTTCTTTATCTTGTTCCACTATATGGGATTGATATTTATATATTGAGATATTTCAAACCTTAGGTTTATAGTCGGCCATCTGTCACATTCCAGGTGAAGCGATGCCGGCGCAATTGATCGCGCTCGATTGGGGAACCAGTTCCCTTCGTGCTTATAAGCTCGGCCCCGGTGGCCAGGTCCTCGAACAGCGCTCGCTGGCGTCGGGGATCATGCATTTGCCCAGCGAACCACGGGTGATTGCCGGCATTCACTGCAGCGATGGGTTTGAACTGGCGTTTGATGACGCCTGTGGCGACTGGCTGGCTGCCCAACCCGATCTGCCGGTGATTGCCTGCGGCATGGTCGGCAGCGCCCAGGGCTGGGGTGAAGCGGCCTATCGCAAGACGCCGGTCGACGTCGCCAGCCTCGGCCAGGCCCTGCACAAGGTACGCAGCCTGCGCGGTGTCGATGTGCATATCGTGCCCGGCGTGATCGAGCAGGTTGGCTTGCCCAACGTGATGCGCGGCGAAGAAACCCAGGTGCTCGGCGTGCTGCAAAGCCTGCCAGCCTGCGCTGAGTTATTGATCGGCCTGCCCGGCAGTCATTCCAAATGGGTCGAGGTGGTCGAAGGCCGCATCACCCACTTTGACACCTTCATGACCGGTGAACTGTTCGCGGTGCTGAGCACGCACAGCATTCTGGGGCGTACGCAAAAGTGCGCCGGGCAGTTCCAGGCCCAAGCGTTTGATCGAGGCGTGCACGTGGCGCTTTCAGCGGATGGCCAGCGTGGGGTGCTGTCGACCCTGTTCAGCGCGCGCACCCTCGGGTTGACCGCTGAACTGACCCCTGAGCAGCAACCCGACTACCTGTCCGGCCTGCTGATCGGCCATGAACTGGCCGGCTTGCCCGACCGTGCACGCATCCCGCCGATCATCCTGGTCGGCGCCAACGCCCTCTGCGCCCGTTACCAGCGCGCCCTCGCCCTGTGTGGTTTCAGCCACGTCAGCCTCGCGCAAGAAGCAACTCAGCGCGGCCTGTGGCAATTGGCACTGGCCGCCGGGCTCATTCAACCTGCAATCGAGGCCTGACATGCTCAAGCAAGCACTCACTCAAAACGGTTTGATCGCGATCCTGCGGGGCCTGCGCCCGGATGAGGCCGCAGCTGTCGGCCAGGTGCTGTACCAGGCCGGGTTCCGGGTGATCGAAGTGCCGCTCAACTCGCCCGATCCCTACACCAGCATCCGCACCCTGCGTGAGACGTTGCCCGCCGATTGCCTGATCGGTGCCGGCACCGTGCTGACGCCCGAGCAGGTGGAGCGGGTGAAGGCGGCGGGTGGCCAGGTGATCGTCATGCCCCACAGTGATGCCAAGGTGCTGCGCGCCGCAAAAGCCGCGGGCCTGTACCTGTCGCCCGGGGTCGCGACGCCCACCGAAGCTTTCGCCGCCCTGGCCGAAGGTGCCGATGTGCTGAAGCTTTTTCCGGCCGAGCAAATGGGCCCGGCGGTGGTCAAGGCCTGGCTGGCGGTGCTGCCGGCCGGCACGGTCCTGCTGCCGGTGGGCGGGATTACCCCGGACAACATGCAAGTGTTCGTCGACGCCGGGGTCAAGGGCTTTGGCCTGGGCTCCGGGCTGTTCAAGCCCGGCATGAGTGTCGAGCAGGTGGCGAGCCGTGCCCAGGCGTATGTCGCTGCCTGGAACGCCTTGAACTGAGTGTGCCTGGCGCCCAGGCGCTGCATCCGACAAGAGAGATAAGCAGATGAAAATCACCAAACTGACCACCTTTATCGTGCCGCCGCGCTGGTGCTTCCTCAAAGTGGAAACCGACCAGGGCGTGACCGGTTGGGGCGAGCCCGTGGTTGAAGGCCGCGCCCACACCGTGGCGGCCGCGGTCGAGGAGCTGTCCGACTATTTGATCGGCAAAGACCCACGCAATATCGAAGATATCTGGACCGTGCTGTATCGCGGCGGCTTCTACCGGGGCGGTGCGATTCATATGAGCGCCCTGGCCGGCATCGACCAGGCCTTGTGGGACATCAAGGGCAAGGCCCTCGGGGTGTCGGTCAGCGACCTGCTGGGCGGCCAGGTGCGGGACAAGATTCGTGTCTATTCGTGGATCGGCGGCGACCGCCCGGCTGACACCGCCCGTGCGGCCAAGGAAGCCGTGGCCCGTGGGTTTACGGCGGTGAAGATGAATGGCACCGAGGAGCTGCAATTTCTCGACACCTTCGACAAGGTCGACCAGGCCCTGGCCAACGTCGCCGCCGTGCGCGATGCGGTCGGCCCGAATGTCGGCATCGGCGTGGACTTCCATGGCCGCGTGCACAAGCCCATGGCCAAGGTGCTGATGAAAGAGCTGGACCCGTACAAGTTGATGTTTATCGAAGAACCGGTGCTCAGCGAAAACTACGAAGCGCTCAAGGAGCTGGCGCCCCTGACCAGCACCCCGATTGCCTTGGGTGAGCGGCTGTTCTCACGCTGGGATTTCAAGCGCGTGCTCAGCGAAGGCTACGTCGACATCATCCAGCCGGATGCGTCCCATGCCGGCGGCATCACCGAAACCCGCAAGATCGCCAACATGGCCGAAGCCTACGACGTGGCCCTGGCCCTGCACTGCCCGCTGGGGCCGATTGCCCTGGCGGCGTGCCTGCAACTGGACGCGGTTTGTTACAACGCGTTTATCCAGGAGCAAAGCCTGGGCATTCACTACAACGAGAGCAATGACCTGCTCGACTACGTGCGCGATCCGGGAGTTTTCGATTACGACCAAGGCTTCGTGAAGATCCCCAACGGGCCGGGCCTGGGGATTGAGATCAACGAGGAATACGTGATCGAGCGCGCGGCCATTGGTCACCGCTGGCGCAACCCGATCTGGCGGCATGCCGATGGCAGCTTTGCCGAGTGGTGATTTTCATCTGATGGCACGTGGTCAGTGTGGGAGCTGGCTTGCCTGCGATAGCAATCTTGAATGTTCCGCCGCCATCGCAGGCAAGCCAGCTCCCACCTTCAACCCGGTAGCCGTTAATCGACCTCAATAAACATAATAAGAGGCTCCCCCATGCACCCTGAAACCCTCACCGGGCAGGCGTCTTTAGTCACGCCCAGCCGCAAGCGTTACTTCATCATGGTCCTGCTGTTTATCACGGTGGTGATCAACTACCTGGACCGCAGCAACCTGTCGATTGCCGCGCCAGCCCTGACCAGTGAGCTGGGCATCGACCCGGTGCATGTCGGGCTGATTTTTTCGGCGTTCGGCTGGACCTATGCCGCCATGCAAATCCCCGGCGGCTGGCTGGTGGACCGGGTGCCGCCGCGCATTCTGTACACCGCCGCCCTGCTGTTATGGTCGATTGCCACGGTGATGCTGGGCTTTGCTGCGAGCTTTATCGCGTTGTTCGTGTTGCGCATGGCGGTGGGTGCCCTGGAAGCGCCGGCTTATCCGATCAACAGCCGGGTCGTCACCAGTTGGTTTCCCGAGCGCGAGCGTGCCACGGCCATTGGTTTCTATACGTCCGGGCAGTTCGTCGGGCTGGCGTTCCTCACCCCGGTGCTGGCCTGGTTGCAGCACCACTATGGCTGGCACATGGTGTTTATCAGCACCGGCGCGGTGGGCATCCTCTGGGCGCTGGTGTGGTACGCGGTGTACCGCGAGCCGCGGGACTTCAAAGGGGTCAATAGCGCAGAAATCGAGCTGATCCGCGCAGGCGGCGGCCTGGTGGACCTGGACGCACAAACTGCCAAGCGCAAGGCGCCCTTCAGTTGGGTCGACCTGGGGATCGTGCTGAGCAAGCGCAAGCTGTGGGGCATCTACCTGGGCCAGTTCTGCCTGAACTCGACCCTGTGGTTTTTCCTGACATGGTTCCCGACCTACCTGGTGAAATATCGCGGCATGGACTTCATCAAGTCCGGCCTGCTCGCCTCGCTACCCTTCCTCGCGGCCTTTGTCGGGGTGTTGTGTTCCGGGCTGTTTTCCGACTGGCTGATCCGCCGTGGCACCTCGGTGGGGTTTGCGCGCAAGTTGCCGATCATCAGCGGCCTGCTGATTTCCACGGCAATCATTGGCGCCAACTTCGTCGATTCGACGCCACTGGTGATTGCGTTCCTGGCGGTGGCGTTTTTCGGCAACGGCCTGGCGTCGATCACCTGGTCGCTGGTCTCGACCCTGGCGCCGGCGCGGCTGTTGGGGCTGACTGGGGGAGTGTTCAATTTCATCGGCAACCTGGCGGCGATCACCACGCCGATCGTCATTGGCTTTCTGGCCACGGGCGATTCGTTTGCGCCGGCGATTACCTACATTGCGGTGCTGGCGCTGCTGGGGGCGCTGTCCTACATACTGCTGGTGGGCAAGGTCGAGCGCATCGAGCTCAAGGAATAGATACCTATCCGCTAGGGGCCTGTGGCGAGGGAGCTTGCTCCCGTTGGGGCGCGAAGCGGCCCTAAAATGGGACTGCTACGCAGTCCAACGGGAGCAAGCTCCCTCGCCACAACAGCCCGCTTGCCCAGAGCAAGAATCTTACTTGCGAGCGTTACGCACACCTTCCGACAGCGCTGCACACAGGCTCAACACCCCGTCAATCGCTTGCTGGTCGTTGCTGGCATTGGCGATGTGGTCGATCAGCGCCGACCCCACCACCACACCGTCCGCCAGGCGGGCGATGGCGGCGGCTTGTTCCGGGGTGCGGATGCCGAAGCCGATGCTGATCGGCAGGTCGGTATGCCGGCGCAGGCGGCCGACGGCTTCTTCCACGTGCTCCAGGGTAGCGGCACCGGCACCGGTCACACCGGCCACCGACACGTAGTACACAAACCCGGAGCTGCCGTTGAGCACGGTGGGCAGGCGCACATCGTCAGTGGTTGGCGTGGTCAGGCGGATAAAGTCGATGCCGGCGGCCTGGGCCGGGTCGCACAGTTCGCTGTTATGTTCCGGTGGCATATCGACCACGATCAGGCCATCGACGCCGGCCTCTTTTGCGTCACTGATAAACCGTGGCACGCCGTACATGTGGATCGGGTTGAAGTAGCCCATCAGCACCAGCGGTGTATCAGTGTTGCCCTTGCGGAACTCGCGCACCATCTGCAGGGTTTTCGCCAGGTTCTGCTTGGCGCCCAACGCACGGATATTGGCCAGCTGGATCGCCGGGCCATCGGCCATGGGGTCGGTGAAAGGCATGCCCAGTTCGATCACATCGGCGCCGGCTGCCGGCAAGCCCTTGAGGATCGCCAGGGAAGTGTCATACCCCGGGTCGCCAGCGGTAACGAAGGTCACCAGGGCGGCGCGGTTTTGTTCCTTGAGTTGCGCAAAGCGGGTTTGCAGGCGGCTCATCAGTGTTTCTCCTGCTTGGCGGTTTCCATATGGTGCATAACGGTCTGCATGTCCTTGTCGCCACGGCCTGACAGGTTGACCACCATCAGGTGATCCTTGGGCAGGGTCGGGGCGCGCTTGAACACTTCGGCCAGGGCGTGGGCGCTTTCCAGTGCCGGAATAATCCCTTCCAGGCGGCAGCATTTGTGGAAGGCGTCGAGGGCTTCGTCGTCGGTTACCGAGGTGTACTGGACGCGGCCAATGTCGTGCAACCATGCGTGCTCAGGGCCGATGCCGGGGTAATCGAGGCCCGCAGAGATCGAGTGGGCGTCGATGATCTGGCCGTCGTCGTCCTGCAACAGGAAGGTACGGTTGCCGTGCAGCACGCCCGGTACGCCGCCATTGAGGCTGGCCGCGTGCTTGCCGGTTTCGATGCCGTAGCCGGCGGCTTCAACACCAATGATCTCCACGCTGGTGTCATCGAGGAACGGGTGGAACAGGCCCATGGCATTCGAGCCACCGCCGATGCACGCCACCAGGCTGTCCGGCAGGCGGCCTTCCTGGGCTTGCAACTGGGTGCGGGTTTCCTTGCCGATCACCGCCTGGAAGTCGCGCACCATTGCAGGGTACGGGTGCGGGCCGGCCACGGTGCCGATCAGGTAGAAGGTGCTGTCGACGTTGGTTACCCAGTCGCGCAGGGCTTCGTTCATCGCGTCCTTGAGGGTGCCGGTGCCGGCGACCACTGGGATCACTTCGGCACCCAGCAGCTTCATGCGAAACACGTTGGCCTGTTGGCGCTCGATATCGGTGGTGCCCATGTAAATCACGCATTGCAGACCAAACCGCGCGGCGACGGTGGCGGTGGCCACGCCGTGCATGCCGGCGCCGGTCTCGGCGATGATGCGTTTTTTGCCCATGCGCCGCGCCAGCAGGATCTGGCCGATGCAGTTATTGATCTTGTGCGCGCCGGTGTGGTTCAGCTCTTCACGCTTGAGGTAGATCTTGGCGCCGCCGCAGAACTCGGTCAGGCGCTCGGCGAAATACAGCGGGCTTGGGCGTCCGACGTAGTCGCGCTGGAAGTAGGCCAGTTCTTCGTTGAAGGACGGATCGACTTTGGCCGCTTCGTATTCGCGGGCCAGGTCGAGGATCAACGGCATCAGGGTTTCTGCCACGTAGCGGCCGCCGAACGCGCCAAACAGGCCGTTGGCATCAGGGCCGTTGCGTAAATCGGTCTGGGACTGAGTCATGGTGCGCTCCAGGATGAAGAGGTGGGAGAGGCAATGACGGCCACTCTACCCCTGACGCTGTACCGTGAAAACCGATAAGATCGCCACAACCTGTCAGGAAAACTCACAGATGAGCCGAGACCTTCCACCCCTTAACGCCCTGCGTGCGTTCGAAGCCACTGCCCGCCTTAACAGCGTCAGCCAGGCTGCCGAGCAATTGCATGTGACCCACGGTGCCGTCAGCCGACAACTGAAAGTGTTGGAAGAACACCTTGGGGTGAGTCTTTTCGTCAAGGATGGGCGTGGCATTAAACTCACAGATTCCGGGGTGCGGCTGCGCGATGCCAGCTTCGAGGCGTTCGAGCGCCTGCGGGATGTGTGCGGGGAACTGACCCAGAGCAGCGCGGATGCGCCGTTTGTCCTCGGCTGTTCTGGCAGTTTGCTGGCGCGCTGGTTTATTCCACGGCTGGGGCGCTTGAATGCGGATTTGCCGGATTTGCGCCTGCATCTATCAGCGGGCGAAGGTGATCTTGACCCCAGGCGGCCGGGCTTGGATGCCTTGCTGGTGTTTGCCGAGCCGCCGTGGCCGGCCGATATGCAGGTGTACGAGTTGGTCAGCGAGCGGATCGGCCCGGTGATGAGCCCGCACTTTGCCCATTACCAGGCCCTGCGCCAGGCGCCCGCCCAGGCCTTGCTGGGTGAAGCCCTGTTGCACACCACCTCGCGCCCGCAAGCCTGGCCCAATTGGGCGCAGCACCATGGCATCGACGCCAGCGCGCTTAAGTACGGCCAGGGTTTTGAGCATTTGTATTATTTGCTGGAGGCGGCCGTAGCGGGCCTGGGGGTGGCGATCGCACCGCAACCGCTGGTGGCGGAGGACGTGCGTGCCGGTCGCCTGGTTGCGCCGTGGGGTTTTAGTCAAACCCCGGCGCAACTGGCGTTGTGGCTACCCAAGCGCGCCGCGGATGGGCGCGCCCGGCAGTTGGCGCAATGGCTCAAGGCTGAGCTTGCGCGCCAACCGGTTTAGTCACCGCGTTTGCACAGCAGGTAGGCCGCCAGCAGGCCCAGTGCGCCAACGGCAACGCCGGCGGTGGTCCAAGGGTGCTCCTGGGCATAGTCACGGGTGGCAACCCCGGTTTCGCGGATTTTCACTTTGCTTTCTTCGTAGGCATCGCTGATCAGATGGCGGGAGTGCTTGAGGGCATTCTCGGCATTGCTTTTCAGGGCCTTAAGGGTTTTGCGCGACTCGTCGGATGCATCGTCCTTGAGGCTCTCAAGGGATTTGAGCAGGCTCGAAATCTCGGCTTCCATGCTTTCCAATGACGCTTTGCGTAAAGAGGTGTTGGCCATGTGGGCTCTCCTGGAGTGAATGAGTAACGTGTGTTGATTCCGACTGCGGGGGTTTCAGAAAGTGCAGTAAATCTGAACTTTCAGGTGAGAAGAGTCGCCAGAAGCAGTACGAAGAATCACTGCTAGGCTGTATTCATCGACCCAGGAGAGCACTCATGACTGATCATCACACCTACAAAAAAGTCGAACTGGTGGGCTCGTCCCCAACCAGCATCGAGGACGCCATCAACAATGCCCTGGCCGAGGCCAACAAGAGCATCAAGCACTTGGAGTGGTTTGAGGTCACCGAAACCCGTGGCCACATCAAGGACGGCAAGGCCGCGCACTTCCAGGTGACCCTCAAGGTGGGCTTCCGTATTGCCAATAGTTGATCGGCACGGTTGAACTTGCACGCTGGCCGATTGCCATAACCTGCGCTACACCCTTTGGGCGCCGATACCCTGCGTGTCGGCGTACATTTTTTGATCAGCGCAAGGAAAGTAACGGATGAAAAAGTTTCTGTTAGCGGTAGGTTTGTTGAGCCTGGCAGGTACAGCCCTGGCGGCTGGCAAACCTTGTGGCGAGCTGAAAAGCGAAATCGACGCCAAGATCCAGGCCAATGGCGCTTCCGGGTACACCCTGGAAATTGTCGATAAAGGCAGCGCAACCAACGGCGAAGTGGTCGGCAGTTGCGAAGGTGGTACCAAGGAAATCGTCTACAACCGCGGGTGATCCCGTGGTAGCAACCAACTGTGGGCGTTGTCGAGCCTCGCCAAGGCTCGACAACGCCCACAGGGGTTTAGCCCTTCATCACTTGTGACAGCAGCTCGTAGGAATGAATCCGATCAGCATGCTCGTACAGGTCGCAGGTAAAGATCAGCTCATCGGCACCGGTCTGCTCGATCAACACCTCCAGCTTGGCGCGAATCTTCGCCGGGCTCCCCACCATTGCCAGGCCTAGAAAACTACCTACCGCGTCTTTCTCATGGGGCAGCCACAGGCCGTCCATGCTGTCGACCGGCGGGCGCTGGACCAGGCTTTGCCCACGCATCAGCGCGAGGATCCGTTGGTAGACCGACGTGGCCAGGTAATCGGCCTGTTCATCGGTATCGGCGGCCACCAGCGGCACACCGAGCATTACATAAGGCTTGTCGAGCACCGCCGAAGGCTTGAAGTGATTGCGATAGACGCGAATCGCCTCATGCATCATGCGCGGTGCGAAATGGGAGGCGAAGGCGTAGGGCAAACCGCGCTCGCCGGCCAGTTGGGCGCTGAACAGGCTGGAGCCGAGCAGCCAGATCGGGACGTTGGTGCCGGTGCCCGGCATGGCGATCACCCGTTGGTCGGGGGTACGCGGGCCCAGGTAGGCCATCAACTCGGCCACATCTTCCGGGAAGTCATCGGCGCTGCCGGAGCGCTCGCGGCGCAAGGCGCGGGCGGTCATCTGGTCGGAGCCGGGTGCGCGGCCCAGGCCCAGGTCGATCCGGCCGGGGTATAGGCTCTCCAGGGTGCCGAACTGTTCAGCGATCACCAGTGGCGCATGGTTGGGCAGCATCACGCCGCCTGCGCCGACCCGGATGGTCGAGGTGCCGCCGGCCAGGTAGCCCAGCAGCACCGAGGTCGCGGAGCTGGCGATGCCATCCATATTGTGGTGCTCGGCTACCCAGAAACGGGTGTAGCCGAGCTTTTCCACGTGCTGGGCCAGGTCCAGGGAATTGCGCAGCGACTGCGCCGGGCTGCCATTGGCGCGCACCGGTACCAGGTCGAGGGTCGAGAACTTTACATCGGACAGTGGTTTCATAAGCCTGCTTCTCCATAGGGGCGCAGGCTTGTGACGAACCAAAACCTGCCGCTTCATGTGCATGTTCTATGCAATGTGGGCATATACCCGAGATTCAATAGTGGGCATGAAATTTCCTACTAATCCACTTGGTTTTTCCGACGGGGTGAACTTTGCCAGAGGTTCTATCCTCAGAACCTTACTGATGCACAACCACTGCTTGGGAGATCGCTATGAGTATCGTGAAAAAAGCCTCCGCACACTGGGAAGGCGACCTGAAAACCGGTCTGGGCTCTATCTCGACCGAAACCGGCGTACTGCGCGAAGCCCCCTACGGCTTCAAGGCACGTTTCGAAGGCGGCAAGGGCACTAACCCTGAAGAACTGATCGGCGCGGCCCATGCCGGTTGTTTCTCCATGGCCTTTTCCATGATTCTCGGTGATGCCGGGCTCAAGGCCGACAGTATCGACACCCAGGCCGAAGTGACCCTGGACCAGGTGGACGGTGGTTTTGCGATCACAGCGGTTCACCTGATCCTCAAGGCCAAGATTCCCGGCGCGAGCCAGGCGCAGTTCGATGAACTGAGCAAGAAGGCCAAGGAAGGATGCCCAGTGTCCAAGGTGCTGAATGCCACCATCACCCTGGATGGCACCCTCGTCAGCTGACCCTGCGCAGGTCCAATGTGGGAGCGGGCTTGCTCGCCCCCACATTTTGTTCTGCGTTAAATCAGAACTCGCGTTTCGCAAATGTGGTCTCATACCCATGCAGCCTTTGGCGCACACCCGTGCGCAGCGCATTTAGGGAGCTTCACACATGAAACGTTTTGCCTTGGCGATTATCTGCGGTGTTTTGGCCACATCGGCAATGGCCGCGCCGAAAGACTGTGAAGAGCTCAGGAAAGAGATTGAAGTCGGCCTACAGGCCAAGGCAATCCCGTCCTACACCCTGGAAATCATCACCGCCGAAGAAGCCAAGAATCATGACGAAGCCATGATCGTCGGCTCCTGCGAAAACGGCACCAAGCGCATCATCTACCAGCGCAACGATGACTGATCAGGGAATGCAGTTGATGCTGCGTTCCTCGGCCAGCAACTGACGCTGGGCGTCATACAGCCGGATGTTCGGGGTAAAGCCCAGCGAGCGCCCTTCCAGGCGGTAGCGTTGGCCGGCCTGGAACTGGTCATATTGCAGGGTGATAAAACAGGTGCGCTCCTGGGGCTGGTTCAGCCCGCCACCCAGGCCCGCCCCGGCATACACTTCAAAATCAAAACGCACCATCAACTCATGGCTGCCCGCTGGCACCTGGAAGTAGCGCCCATCGTCCAGGGCCTTGCCGTCCAGGCGTTGCGCCATGACCAGCTTGGCGCCCGGCGTCGGCGTGGCGAAATCGACCCAGGCCTGTTGCGGGTCGGCGGACGGGATTGGCGCGGAGGTACAGGCGCTGAGAAAAATCGCCGCCAAGGGAAGCAGGAGCTGACGCATAGTGGGCACTCAACCGTAGGAATGGTATGAGCATAACCCCTGCCGGCCAGTTAGTCTGGCGGGCCAATGACTCTGGAGCGGTTTGACATGGTGTGGCGTTTCTTGGCGGGGCTGATGTGCCTGTGGCTCGGCGGTTGCTCCAGTGTCAGCTACTACAGCCAGCTGGCCAGCGGCCAATGGCAGTTACTGCAGGCGCGGCAGCCGGTGGCCGAAGTGATTGCCGATCCGACGCGCCCGCAAGTGTTGCGTGAGCATTTGGCGCACTCCCAGAAGGCGCGCACCTTCGCCAGCCAACAGTTGCACCTGCCTGACAATCAGAGCTATCGCCTGTATGCCGATATCGGCCGGCCGTATGTCGTCTGGAATGTCTTCGCTACATCAGAATTTTCCTTGTTACCCCAGAACCATTGCTTCCCGATTGCCGGATGTGTGGCCTACCGTGGTTATTACACTCAGGGTGCGGCGCGGGGCGAGGCGGCGTTGTTGCAACTGCGTGGCATGGATGTGTCGATTGGCGGGGTCGAGGCCTATTCCACCCTCGGCTGGTTCGATGACCCGATCATGAGTTCGATGATGCGTTGGGGTGAAGAGCGCCTGGCCACGGTGATTTTTCACGAGCTGGCGCACCAGCGCTTTTATGTGAAGGACGACACCGAGTTCAATGAGTCGTTTGCCACCTTCGTCGAGCAGGAAGGCACCCGGCAATGGCGCGCGGCCCGTGGCCTGGCGCCTGCGAGCGAATCGACCTTGAAGCAGCGCGACCAGTTTATCCAGTTGATCCTCGACACCCGCAGCCGCCTGGAGCGCCTGTATGCGCAGCCGTTGGCCGCCGATGCCATGCGCCAGGCCAAGGCCGCCGAGTTCGAGCGCTTGCGCAGTGATTATCGGCAGATGCGCGATAGCCAGTGGGGCGGCGACAAGCGTTATGACGCCTGGATCAATCAGCCGATGAACAATGCGCGGTTGTTGCCGTTTGGGCTGTATGACCAGTGGGTGCCGGCGTTTGCGGCGTTGTTCCGCCGCGAGGGTGGGGATTGGCTGAGGTTCTACGGTGCCGTGGAGCAGTTGGGGCGCTTGCCGGTGGAGCAGCGCAAATTGGCGTTGCGGCAGTTGGAGGGGCGTGACCTTTAGGGCCCCATCGCAGGCAAGCCAGCTGCCACATGTTGATGTGTGAACACCGCCAATGTGGGAGCGGGCTTGCCCGCGATAGCGGTCTCAAGCCCGCCGCAAAAACGCCTGATGCATCTCGTCCAGCGTCTCAAAATGCCAGCGCGGCGCTTCAGCACTCAACTCTGCAAAACTGCCAAACCCATACCCTACCGCCGCTGCATCCAGGCCATTGCTACGTGCGCCGATCAGGTCGTGCTTACGGTCGCCGATCATCAAGGTACTGGCCGGGTCCAGCCCTTCCTCGTGCATCAAGTGGGCGATCAGTTCGACCTTGTTGGTGCGCGTGCCGTCCAGCTCACTGCCGTAGATCACCTTGAAGTGCTTGGCGAAATCGAAATGCCGGGCGATCTCCCGGGCAAATTCCCACGGCTTGGAGGTGGCCACATACAGCTGGCGCCCCTGGCCATTCAACGCTTCCAGCAATGGCATGACCCCGTCGAACACCCGGTTTTCATAGAGCCCGGTGACCTTGAAGCGTTCGCGATAGAAATTCACCGCCTGCCACGCCCGGGCCTCGTCGAAATCGTAGAACTGCATAAAGGCCTGCAGCAACGGCGGGCCGATAAAGTGTTCGAGCTTGGTCAGGTCCGGCTCATCAATGCCCAGCTTGGCCAAGGCGTATTGGATCGAGCGGGTGATGCCTTCCCGTGGGTCGGTCAGGGTGCCGTCCAGGTCAAATAGAACCGTCTGGTAATCCAGGGTCATTGGTCGAATCCCTCTGCCAGGTGCAGGTCCTTGAGCTTCACGTAGTTCGCGGCGCTATAGGTGAAAAAGGCGCGTTCCTTGTCAGAAAGCGCGCGAACTTGTTTAACCGGGCTGCCCACATACAAAAAACCGCTTTCAAGTTTCTTGCCCGGCGGCACCAGGCTGCCGGCACCGATGATCACATCGTCTTCAACCACCGCGCCGTCCATCACAATGCTGCCCATGCCGATCAGGATGCGACTGCCGACGGTACAGCCATGCAGCATGACCTTGTGGGCGATGGTCACGTCGTCACCGATCAGCAACGGGAAACCGTCAGGATTGAACGGGCCGGCGTGGGTAATGTGCAGCACGCAGCCATCCTGCACGCTGGTGCGCGCGCCGATGCGGATACGGTGCATGTCGCCGCGAATCACCGTCAGCGGCCAGACCGAGCTGTCGGCGCCGATTTCGACATCGCCGATCACCACCGCCGAAGCATCGACGAAAGCCCCGGCGCCGAGGGTTGGCGTGTGATTCTGATAGGTGCGAAGGGTCACGATAGCCTCTCTCTGTTTGGTTGATAGCTGCGGTGGACGTTGATTGTAATTAAGATGGCCCCATCTTTGTCTTACCTGTTTCTTCAGCCAAGGTGCCAACCGTGAGCGCGAACAACCCTCTTTTGCAGTCCTACGACCTGCCGCCGTTCTCGGCGATCCGTGCCGAGCACGTCCAACCGGCCATCGAACAGATCCTGGCCGACAACCGCGTCGCCATCGAAGGCATCCTGCAAAGCCAGGGAAAAAATCCGACCTGGGCTGGCCTGGTCCTGGCCATGGATGAACTCAACGACCGCCTGGGCGCGGCCTGGAGCCCGGTCAGCCACCTCAATGCCGTGTGCAACAGCGCCGAACTGCGCGAAGCCTATGAGGCCTGCCTGCCGGCATTGAGCGCCTATTCCACCGAGATGGGCCAGAACCGCGAGCTGTTCCAGGCCTTCGAAGCCCTGGCCAACAGCCCGGAAGCGGCCGGTTTCGACGTGGCGCAAAAAACCATTCTGGAGCACGCGCTGCGCGACTTCCGCCTGTCGGGTATCGACCTGCCGCCTGAGCAGCAGAAGCGCTATGCCGAGGTGCAGAGCAAACTCTCCGAACTGGGCAGCAAGTTCTCCAATCAATTGCTCGACGCCACCCAGGCCTGGACCAAGCACGTCACCGACGAAGCCACCCTGGCCGGCCTGACCGACTCAGCCAAAGCGCAAATGGCTGCTGCGGCCCAGGCCAAAGGCCTCGACGGCTGGCTGATCAGCCTGGAGTTCCCCAGCTACTACGCGGTGATGACCTACGCCCACGACCGCGCCCTGCGTGAAGAAATCTACGCGGCCTACTGCACCCGCGCGTCGGACCAGGGCCCGAATGCCGGTCAGAACGATAACGGCCCGGTGATGGAACAGATCCTCGACCTGCGTCAGGAATTGGCCCAACTGCTTGGCTTCGCCTCTTTCTCCGAACTGAGCCTGGCCACCAAAATGGCCGAATCCAGCGACCAGGTACTGAGTTTCCTACGTGACCTGGCCAAGCGCAGCAAGCCATTTGCCACCCAGGACCTGCAGCAGCTCAAGGCCTACGCTGCCGAACAAGGCTGCGCCGACCTGCAAAGCTGGGACAGCGGTTTCTACGGTGAAAAACTGCGTGAACAGCGCTACAGCGTGTCCCAGGAAGCCCTGCGTGCCTACTTCCCGATCGACAAAGTGCTGGGCGGGCTGTTTGCCATCGTCCAGCGCCTGTACGGCATCGAGATCGCCGAGCAGAAAGGCTTCGATACCTGGCACCCGGATGTCCGCCTGTTCGAAATCAAGGAAAACGGCCAGCACGTCGGCCGCTTCTTCTTCGACCTGTATGCCCGCGCCAACAAGCGTGGCGGTGCCTGGATGGACGGCGCCCGTGATCGTCGGCGTACCGCCGAGGGTGTGCTGCAAAGCCCGGTGGCCAACCTGGTGTGCAACTTCACCCCGGCCGACAGCGGCAAGCCTGCCCTGCTGACCCACGATGAAGTCACCACCCTGTTCCACGAATTCGGTCACGGCCTGCACCACCTGTTGACCCGCGTTGAACACGCGGGCGTGTCCGGCATCAATGGCGTGGCCTGGGATGCGGTGGAGTTGCCGAGCCAGTTCATGGAGAACTGGTGCTGGGAGCCGGAAGGCCTGGCGCTGATTTCCGGTCACTATGAAAGTGGCGAAGCATTGCCCCAGGACCTGCTGCAAAAAATGCTCGCGGCGAAGAACTTCCAGTCCGGCCTGATGATGGTGCGCCAACTGGAATTCTCGCTGTTCGACTTTGAGCTGCACGCTACCCACGGCGATGGCCGCAGCGTGGCGCAGGTGCTCGAAGGCGTGCGCGACGAGGTGTCGGTGATGCGTCCTCCGGCCTACAACCGCTTCCCCAACAGCTTCGCGCATATCTTCGCCGGCGGTTACGCGGCGGGGTACTACAGCTACAAGTGGGCCGAGGTGTTGTCGGCGGATGCCTTCTCCAAGTTCGAAGAAGACGGCGTGCTCAATGCCGAGACTGGCCGGGCGTTCCGCGAGGCGATCCTGGCCCGTGGCGGTTCCCAGGCGCCGATGGTGCTGTTCGTCGACTTCCGCGGACGCGCACCGTCGATTGACGCACTCTTGCGCCACAGCGGCCTGAGTGAGGACGCAGCAGCATGAGTGACGGGCCTGTGATCACCAAAAAGCAATTTATCGCCGGGGCCGTGTGCCCGGCGTGCAGCGAGCCGGACAAGTTGAAGATGTGGACCGAAGACAATGTGCCCCATCGCGAATGCGTGGCCTGCGGCTATACCGACACGCTCAACGACCAGGGTTTGTCGGTGCCCAAGGAATTGGGCACGCGGGTCAATACCTCGGCGTTGAAAGCGCCGGCGGACCCCAAGGTGCAGGCGGTGCAGTTCTTCCCTAATCCGAAGCTGAAAAAAGACTGACGGGCCTTACTCCGTCCAACCTGTGGGAACAGGCTTGTGTAGGCGCTGGCTTGCCTGCGATAGCATCACCTCGGTGTCACTGATACACCGAGGCGTCTGCATCGCAGGCAAGCCAGCTCCTACATGAGCCTGTTCCCACATTTTTTTGCGCGCATTTCTCGATTTTCCTGGCTGAAACGGTTCTCTCATTCCTTAGCCTGCTATCATTTGTAACCATTGATTACATCCAAAACGACAAGCCGCTCCATGAAGCGACTGCTCAAACCCGTGACCACATGATGAGGTGCCACCATGTCTGATCAAGATCGAGACAACCCCCGGCGTGACTTTTTGCGCAAATCCTTGACCTTGATCCCGGTGGTCACGGTTGCCAGCACTGGCCTTGGCGGCTCGATGCTGATGGCCACGCCCGAACCTGCCCAGGCCAGCCCGGCCAGCGCGCCCGCCAGCGAAAAGGCCTACGAGCCGAGCTACTTCACCGCTGAGGAGTGGGCCTTTATCAACGCCGCCGTCGCGCGTTTGATCCCTGCTGATGCCCAAGGCCCAGGCGCTTTGGAAGCCGGCGCGCCGGAATATATCGACCGGCAGATGAACACCCCCTACGCCAGTGGCGCCCTGTGGTTTATGCAAGGCCCGTTCAATGCCGACGCCCCGCCCGAGATGGGCTGGCAGAGCAAACTGGTGCCCAAGGAGATCTATCGCCTGGGTATTGCCGCCACGGATTCCTGGTCGAAAGCGTTCAACGGTAAAACATTTGCTGGGCAAGACAGCGCTACCCAGGATGATTTGCTGCGTCGCCTGGAGGCGGGCGGTGCCGAAACCGGCGAGCATTTCGCGGCGGTCCCGCCGAAGATTTTCTTCAATTTGTTGCTGCAAAACACCAAGGAAGGGTTCTTCTGCGACCCGATCCACGGCGGCAACAAAGGCATGGTCGGCTGGACCATGATCGGCTTCCCCGGCGCCCGCGCCGATTTCATGGATTGGGTTGAACGCAACGAGCAATACCCCTTCCCGGCTGTTTCCATCCGCGGCGAGAGGGCATAAACGTGGCGACCATCATGAAGAAAGTGGATGCGGTTATCGTCGGCTTCGGCTGGACAGGCGCGATCATGGCCAAGGAACTGACCGAAGCCGGCTTGCACGTGGTAGCGCTGGAGCGCGGCCCGATGCAGGACACCTACCCGGACGGTAATTACCCACAGGTGATCGACGAACTGACCTACAGCGTGCGCAAAAAGCTGTTCCAGGACATCTCCAAGGAAACCGTGACCATTCGCCATAGCGTGAATGACATTGCCCTGCCCAACCGTCAGTTGGGCGCCTTCCTGCCGGGTAACGGCGTAGGCGGCGCGGGCCTGCACTGGTCGGGTGTGCATTTCCGGGTGGACCCCATCGAATTGCGCATGCGCAGCCACTACGAAGAGCGCTACGGCAAAAATTTCATTCCCAAGGACATGACCATCCAGGACTTCGGCGTCAGCTACGAAGAGCTGGAGCCGTTCTTTGACTACGCCGAAAAAGTCTTCGGCACCTCCGGCCAGGCCTGGACCGTCAAAGGCCAACTGGTGGGTGAAGGCAAGGGCGGCAACCCTTATGCGCCGGATCGCTCCAGCCATTTCCCACTAGAGTCGCAGAAAAACACCTACTCGGCGCAGCTGTTCCAGAAAGCTGCCGCCGATGTGGGCTATAAGCCCTATAACCTACCTTCGGCCAATACCTCGGGGCCCTACACCAACCCCTATGGCGCGCAGATGGGGCCGTGCAACTTCTGTGGTTTTTGCAGCGGGTATGTCTGCTACATGTACTCCAAGGCATCGCCCAACGTGAACATCCTGCCGGCCCTGCGCCAGGTGCCGAACTTTGAGCTGCGGCCAAATTCCCACGTGCTCAAGGTCAATCTCGACAGCACCAAGCGTAAAGCCACTGGCGTGACCTATATCGACGCCCAGGGCCGGGAGATCGAGCAACCGGCGGACCTGGTGATTCTTGGCGCCTTCCAGTTCCATAACGTGCGCCTGATGCTGCTCTCGGGCATCGGCAAGCCCTACGACCCGATCACGGGCGAAGGGGTGGTGGGCAAGAACTTCGCCTACCAGAACATGGCCACCATCAAGGCCTACTTCGACAAAGACGTGCATACCAACAACTTCATCGGCGCTGGCGGCAATGGCGTGGCGGTGGACGATTTCAACGCCGATAACTTCGACCATGGTCCCCATGGCTTCGTCGGCGGCTCGCCGATGTGGGTCAACCAGGCGGGCAGCCGGCCGATTGCCGGCACCTCCAACCCGCCGGGCACGCCGGCCTGGGGCAGTGCGTGGAAGCGCGCCACCGCCGATTACTACACCCACCAGGTGTCGATGGACGCCCACGGCGCCCATCAATCCTACCGGGGCAACTACCTCGATCTGGATCCGGTTTACCGTGATGCCTACGGCCTGCCGCTGCTGCGCATGACCTTCGACTGGCAGGAAAACGACATCAAGATGAACCGCTTCATGGTCGAAAAAATGGGCAAGATCGCCGAAGCGATGAACCCCAAGGCGATTGCCGTGCTCGGCAAGAAGGTCGGCGATCACTTCAACACCGCGTCCTACCAGACCACCCACCTCAACGGTGGCGCGATCATGGGGACCGACCCGAAGACCAGCGCGTTGAACCGCTACCTGCAGTGCTGGGATGTGCACAACGTGTTTGTCCCAGGTGCATCTGCTTTCCCACAAGGCCTGGGCTACAACCCTACGGGCCTGGTGGCGGCGCTGACCTATTGGTCGGCCCGGGCGATTCGCGAGCAGTACCTGAAAAACCCCGGCCCGCTGGTTCAGGCATAAGGAGCGACGACCATGAAAGCATTTGTTATCGCGACCCTGGCCCTGTTCAGCAGTTGCTCGGTGAGCGCGGCTGAAACTGATCTGATCAAACAAGGCGAATACCTGGCCCGCGCCGGTGACTGCGTGGCCTGCCACACCGCCAAGGGCGGCAAGCCGTTTGCCGGTGGCCTGCCGATGGAAACCCCGATCGGCGTGATCTACTCCACCAACATCACCCCGGACAAAACCGGCCTGGGGGACTACAGCTTTGAAGACTTCGACAAGGCCGTGCGCCATGGCGTCGCCATAAGTGGTAGTACCCTTTACCCGGCGATGCCCTACCCGTCTTACGCTCGCGTCAGCGAAACCGATATGCAGGCGCTGTATGCGTACTTCATGAAAGGGGTGGAGCCGGTCGCCCAGCCGAACCAGGACAGCGACATTCCCTGGCCCTTGAGCATGCGCTGGCCCCTGGCCGCATGGCGCTGGATGTTCGCACCCGAGGTGGCGGACTACCAGGCCCCGGCCGATGCCGACCCGATAATCAGCCGTGGCGCCTACCTGGTGGAAGGTCTCGGCCACTGTGGCGCCTGCCACACCCCGCGCGCTCTGACCATGCAGGAAAAGGCCCTGAGCGCGTCTGAAGGTTCTGCGTTCCTGTCGGGCAGTGCGCCGCTGGAAGGCTGGATCGCCAAAAGCCTGCGCGGTGACCACAAGGATGGCCTGGGCAGTTGGAGCGAAGAGCAACTGGTGCAGTTTCTCAAGACCGGCCGCAGTGATCGCAGTGCGGTGTTTGGCGGCATGAGCGACGTTGTAGTCCACAGCATGCAGTACATGTCTGAAGACGACCTGACCGCTATCGCCCGTTACCTCAAGAGCCTGCCGGCAGTCGACCCCAAGGATCAGCCGCACCAATACGACAAGCAGGTGGCCGAGGCGCTGTGGAAGGGCGATGACAGTCGGCCGGGCGCGGCGGTGTACATCGACAACTGCGCGGCCTGCCATCGTACCGATGGTCATGGCTATACCCGGGTGTTCCCGGCGCTGGCGGGCAATCCGGTGTTGCAGACGGCGGATGCCACATCGTTGATCAACATTGTGTTGAATGGCGGAACCCTGCCGGCCACTCACGCCGCGCCTTCCACCTTCACCATGCCGGCCTTTGCCTGGCGCCTGTCGGATCAGGAAGTGGCGGATGTGGTGAGTTTTATCCGTGGCAGCTGGGGTAACCAGGGCGCGCCGGTGAAGGCTGGCGACGTGGCCGACCTGCGCAAAAGCGATAAACACACCACCTCGGGCGACGATCTGGGGCAAGTGACGAGTCACTGATTCAGCCTTTGCCGCCCAACGGCACTGGTCAGAGACGCTGCGCCTCGATACTGTATATAAAAACAGTATCGAGGCGCTTGTATGTCCACTCCTCTGCCGCCGCGCGGGCGAGGCACCGCCACCAACCTGCACAATCGCTTTGCGCCCACGGTCAGTGTGGCCGAGGACGACGGTTGGTATCAGGAAGTACCGCCGACCCAGGGCACCGAAGTGCGCATCGAGACGGCGAAGACCATCATCACCCGCAACACCTCGCCGGACCTGCCGTTCGACCGCTCCATCAACCCTTACAGGGGGTGTGAGCACGGTTGTATCTATTGTTATGCGCGGCCCAGCCATGCCTATTGGGACATGTCCCCGGGCCTGGACTTTGAAACGAAGCTGATCGCCAAGAGCAACGCCGCCCAGGTGCTGGAGCAACAATTGTCCAAGCCCGGCTATGTGTGTGCGCCGATCAATTTGGGCTCCAATACGGACCCGTATCAACCGATCGAACGTGAATACCAGATCACCCGGCAAACCCTGGAGGTGCTGCTGCGCTATCGCCACCCGGTGACTATCGTGACCAAGGGGTCGTTGATCCTGCGTGACCTTGACCTGCTCACGGAGCTGGCCCGCCAGCGGCTGGTGGCGGTGATGATCAGCCTCACCAGCCTGGACGATGAACTCAAGCGCATCCTCGAGCCCCGTGCGGCGGCGCCCAAGGCGCGGCTGCGGGCGATCCGGGTAATGCGCGAGGCGGGTATCCCGGTGGGTGTGCTGTGTTCGCCAATGATTCCGATGATCAACGACAGTGAACTGGAAAGCCTGCTGGCCGAAGCCCATGCCGCCGGGGCGCAGAGCGCGGCCTATATGATGCTGCGCCTGCCCCTTGAAGTAGCGCCGCTGTTCGAGGAATGGCTGGCGGCCCATTATCCGCAGCGAGCGGCCCATGTGATGAGCCTGGTCCGCCAGGTACGTGGCGGGGAAGTCTATGACAGCCGCTTCGGCGTGCGCATGCGCGGTGAGGGGCCGTTTGCCGATTTGCTGGCGCAACGATTTGCCAAGGCGATCAAGCGCTTGGGGCTCAATCGTCGGGAAGGGTTTAATCTTGATTGCAGTGCATTCTGTCCGCCCGGCAGGCAGCTGGCTTTGTTGTAGACTGATACAAAAGCGCGTGTTGCCCGGCCAGGGTGGTCGCGTTTTGACATCACTGAAACCCGCGAGATAGAGCGGTTGATTCAGTTTGAGTTAAGTTTCGGCAGGTACCTTGTTCATCAAGTGACTGGTGGGTCGGCGGCACTGGCTGGGTGGTTTCCATGTGTTGTTTCCCGGTGATCGCGCGTCGACCTCAACTACAAGACTCTCCTGCCCCAACCACGAGGATGAATCATGAGTGACAAGGATAAACAGCCGTTGGCTGCGTCGGCTTCAGCCCCTCACGAGGCGGAGTCCGCCGATGCAGCGCTGCAGCACATTGTTGATGGTTTTTTGCATTTCCATAATGAGGTCTTCCCCCAGCAGGAAGAGCTCTTCAAGAAGCTCGCCACGGCCCAGAGCCCACGGGCGATGTTTATCACCTGTGCCGACTCGCGCATTGTTCCGGAACTGATCACCCAGAGCTCCCCGGGCGATCTGTTCGTGACCCGTAACGTAGGTAACGTCGTGCCGCCTTATGGGCAGATGAACGGCGGTGTGTCCACGGCCATCGAGTACGCGGTGCTGGCGCTGGGCGTGCAGCACATTATTGTCTGCGGCCACTCCGATTGTGGCGCCATGCGGGCAGTGCTCAACCCCCAGAGCCTGGAAAAAATGCCCACGGTCAAAGCCTGGCTGCGCCACGCCGAAGTCGCCAAGACCATGGTCCAGGACAACTGTGATTGCGCCAACGAAGGCGAAAGCATGCAGGTGCTGACCGAAGAAAACGTCATCGCCCAGTTGCAACACTTGCGCACCCACCCCTCCGTGGCATCGCGCATGGCCAACGGTCATTTGTTTATCCATGGCTGGATCTACAACATCGAGACCAGTGAAATCAAAGCCTACGACGCGGATCAGGCCACATTCCGGCCGTTGAGCGGTTCCGGACCGATCCCTTCGGCGACGCCCAAAGCGCGCTTCTAAAACAATCCCCTGCCGGGTAATGCGATGGCTGCCATGGATGCAGCCAGGCCTTGCCACGCCCGGCGAATGCCTCGGGAGAGTCATCATGCGTGCAGCTCAATTAAAAACAGTGCTGCCACGGGAGCTGTTGGCTTCGGTGGTGGTGTTTCTGGTGGCCTTGCCCTTGTGTATGGGGATCGCCATTGCCTCGGGCATGCCCCCGGCCAAGGGCCTGCTTACCGGGATCATTGGTGGCCTGGTGGTGGGCTGGCTGGCCGGTTCGCCCCTGCAAGTCAGCGGGCCGGCGGCCGGCTTGGCGGTGTTGGTGTTCGAACTGGTGCGCCAGCACGGCATGCTGATGCTCGGGCCGATCCTGTTGTTGGCCGGCTTCCTGCAACTGGTGGCCGGGCGCCTGCGCCTGGGCTGCTGGTTCCGGGTGACGGCGCCGGCGGTGGTCTACGGCATGCTGGCGGGGATCGGAGTGTTGATTGTCCTGTCGCAGGTCCATGTGATGCTCGATGGGGCGCCCAAACCCTCCGGGCTGGATAACCTCGCCGGCTTTCCCGCCGCAGTGGCCCAGGCCATTCCCAGCCTGGGTGGCGGGCTCGGTTGGCAAGCCGGTCTGCTGGGCCTGGCGACCATGCTGGTGATGTGGTTGTGGGACCGGTTTCGCCCGCAAAAACTGCGTTTTGTGCCGGGGGCATTGCTCGGCGTGGGCCTGGCGACCGCGACCAGCCTGGCGCTGGCCTTGCAGGTCAAGCGCGTTGAGGTGCCAGAAAACCTTGCCGACGCAATTGATTGGCTGCGCCCCAGCGACCTGTTGAACCTGGCCGACCCCAACCTGTTGATCGCGGCCTTCGCGGTGGCCTTTATTGCCAGTGCCGAAACTCTGCTCTCGGCGGCAGCAGTGGACCGCATGCATAACGGCCAACGCTCGGACTTCGATAAGGAGTTATCCGCCCAGGGTGTAGGCAACATGCTGTGCGGTCTGGTGGGCGCATTGCCCATGACTGGTGTGATTGTGCGCAGCTCGGCCAACGTCCAGGCGGGGGCGACCACGCGTTTGTCGGCGATGTTCCACGGTCTCTGGCTGCTGGCCTTTGTGTTGCTGCTGTCGAGCGTGCTGCAGAGCATTCCGGTGGCGAGCCTGGCGGGTGTGCTGGTGTACACCGGGATCAAGCTGGTGGACCTCAAGGCGTTCCGTGGCCTGGGGCGCTATGGCCGGATGCCGATGTTCACCTACGCGGCCACGGCCCTGGCGATCATCTTTACCGACTTGCTGACGGGCGTGCTGGTGGGCTTCGGCCTGACCCTGGTGAAACTGGCGTGGAAGGCATCACGCTTGAAAGTCAGCCTGGTCGACCTGCCCGAGGACGGTGAAATGGAGTTGCGACTGGTGGGGGCGGCGACCTTTCTCAAGGTGCCTGCATTGACCCAGGTGCTGGCGACCGTGCCGGCGGGGACCACCGTGCATGTGCCGCTCAATAACCTGAGCTACGTGGACCATTCGTGTCTGGAGTTGCTGGAGGAATGGGGGCGGGCCAATGCGGCGAAGGGTTCGAAGTTGGTGATCGAGGCGCGGGGGTTGAAGCGTCGATTGGAAGGGCGGATACGTACCACGACGCGGATTGGTTCGGCCCCGTCAGTGGGCTGACGAAACCGGATAAAAAAATGTGGGCGCGGCGGTGCGACGATTCGACTTGCCCGCTCCCACATTTGTTCTATACCTGGCAGGAAAACTCAGGCCGGCTGATCCAGCTCCAACTCCACACCCAACTGGCGCGACAGGCACGGCCAGCGTTTCCACGCGGCTTCCGTTGCCGGGCTCTTGAGCTGCTCGCGATAGGCCTCGACGGACTCCAGGGCGAAGCTCTCTTCATTGAGCATTTCATCCACCGCCAGGTGCACGGCTTCGTCCAGCTGATTGGCGAAATCTTCGCCGATCAACTGGTGGGCAATCACATTGGCAACGGTGGTGTCCGCCGGAATCAAGGGCTGGCCGAAATGCTTGATATACAGATCGTTGACTTCTTCCACCAGCCGATGGGCCAGGTAGGCCTCGTCCAGTAGGCCGTTCAGGCCTTCATGGGCGGCCAGGATCGCGGGTGGCTGCAGAAAGAAGTGCTCGGCAATTTTCAGCACCGGCTTGATCTGGCTTTCAATTCCGGCTTCCCGGGCCACGTCGTTGGCGGCATCCAGCAGGTCTGGGACCTGGGCGATGTAGGCGCTGACGAAACGTGTCATCACCGCGTTACGATCACCCTCGGCCAGGGAAATGGCCGAGTGCAGGTGCGGTAACTGTGCGTCCAGTTGTTTAGCCAACAGGCCGGTGGATGCTTCGTGTTGATGGGCACGGGAAATCTGCTCGCGCAATGCGGCGGTGTTCATGAAAGCTCCAGTAATACGGGCGTAGGAAAGGGGATTGCATAAGGTAGCTCGTTTATACGAGCCCCTAAGATGCATTTGTCATAATTATTTCATGGTTATGCATCGCTGTTATATCGAATCGCCATCGTTCGTCGGATAGGCCTTCAATCTGCGGGCTGGCCAGCGCCGTTCGTCTCTTTTCACTGATTTGCCCCCTCACATTGCGGGGTCGCAGTCGCTGTCTATACTCGGGGATGTACGCAATTAGCTGATGACGCCCGACTGCATTAGGCAGGCAAGGCTTGGCGGATGTAAGCAGTTTGGAAGCCGCCCCCTTGGCCGCAGGTGCAAACCGGCGGGATAACAAGAACGATAAGGGGAACCCGCAATGACGCGACATCCACATGTTTGGATGGGCTTACTCTTGTGGTCAGTATTCAGCCAGGCGCAGGCCGCCTGGACGGTGAATATGGCACCAGGGGCCACGGAAGTCAGTCACGCCGTATTCGACCTGCACATGACCATCTTCTGGATCTGTGTGGTGATCGGCATCATCGTGTTTGGCGCCATGTTCTGGTCGATGATTATGCATCGACGTTCCACGGGCCAAGTGGCGGCCAAGTTCCACGAAAGTACGACGGTGGAAATTCTCTGGACCGTGGTGCCCTTGCTGATCCTCGTCGCCATGGCCATTCCGGCGACCAAGACCCTGATCAACATCTACGACAGCAGTGAGTCGGATATCGATATCCAGGTCACCGGCTATCAGTGGAAGTGGCACTACAAATACCTGGGCCAGGACGTCGAGTTCTTCAGCAACCTGGCCACCCCCGCCGAGCAGATCCATAACCAGGCCACCAAGGGCGAACACTACCTGCTGGAAGTCGACCAGCCGCTGGTGCTGCCAGTGGGCGCCAAGGTGCGCTTCTTGGTGACTGCCGCCGACGTGATCCACTCCTGGTGGGTGCCGGCGTTTGCGGTCAAGCGCGATGCCATCCCCGGTTTCGTCAACGAGGCCTGGACCCGGGTCGAGAAGCCCGGCATCTACCGTGGCCAGTGCGCGGAGCTGTGCGGCAAAGACCACGGTTTCATGCCCATCGTGGTCGAGGTCAAGTCCAAGGCCGACTACGCCACCTGGCTCGGCGAGCGCAAGGAGGAAGCTGCCAAGCTCAAGGAGCTGACCTCCAAAGAGTGGACACTCGAAGAGCTGGTGGCCCGTGGCGACAAGGTCTACCACACCACTTGCGTGGCCTGTCACCAGGCCGAAGGCCAGGGCCTGCCGCCGATGTTCCCGGCGCTCAAAGGCTCGAAGATCGCCACTGGACCGGCGGCAGACCACCTGAGCATCGTCTACCACGGCAAGCCCGGTACGGCGATGGCGGCCTTCGGCAAGCAACTGTCGGAAGTCGATATTGCAGCGGTCGTGACTTACGAGCGTAACGCCTGGGGCAACAACAAAGGCGACATGGTCACGCCTAAAGACGTGCTGGCCATCAAACAGGCGGAAAGCAAATGAACCTCTTCATTGCGTATGCCCTGAACCGCCCCGCCCATCCGCTTGCAGGAGAACGGTCATGAGCACTGTGATTGATGACCACGGTCATGCCGCTGACCACGCCCACGGTCCCGCCAAGGGCTTGATGCGCTGGGTGCTGACCACCAACCACAAAGATATCGGGACCATGTACCTGTGGTTCAGCTTCGCCATGTTCCTGCTGGGTGGTTCGTTCGCCATGGTGATCCGCGCCGAGCTGTTCCAGCCGGGCCTGCAGATCGTCGAGCCGGCGTTCTTCAACCAGATGACCACCATGCATGGCCTGATCATGGTGTTTGGCGCGGTGATGCCGGCGTTTGTCGGCCTGGCCAACTGGATGATCCCGCTGATGATCGGCGCGCCGGACATGGCCCTACCGCGCATGAACAACTTCAGCTTCTGGCTGCTGCCGGCGGCGTTCCTGCTGCTGGTCTCGACGTTGTTCAGCCCGGGCGGTGGGCCGAACTTTGGCTGGACCTTCTACGCCCCGCTCTCTACCACTTACGCCCCGGAAAGCGTGACGTTCTTTATCTTTGCCATCCACCTGATGGGCATCAGCTCGATCATGGGCGCGATCAACGTGGTCGCGACCATCCTCAACCTGCGCGCACCCGGCATGACGCTGATGAAGATGCCGCTGTTTGTCTGGACCTGGCTGATCACCGCCTTCCTGCTGATCGCAGTGATGCCGGTACTGGCCGGTTGCGTGACCATGATGCTGATGGATATCCACTTCGGCACCAGCTTCTTCAGCGCCGCTGGCGGCGGTGACCCGGTGCTGTTCCAGCATGTGTTCTGGTTCTTCGGCCATCCCGAGGTGTACATCATGATCCTGCCGGCCTTCGGTGCCGTCAGCTCGATCATCCCGACCTTCTCGCGCAAGCCGCTGTTTGGCTACACCTCGATGGTCTACGCCACGGCGAGTATCGCGTTCCTGTCGTTTATCGTGTGGGCGCACCATATGTTCGTGGTGGGCATTCCGTTGGTGGGCGAGTTGTTCTTCATGTACGCCACCCTGCTGATCGCGGTGCCCACCGGGGTCAAGGTGTTCAACTGGGTCAGCACCATGTGGCAAGGCTCGCTGACCTTTGAGACACCGATGCTGTTTGCCGTGGCCTTTGTGATCCTGTTCACCATCGGTGGCTTTTCCGGGCTGATGCTGGCCATTGCCCCGGCGGACTTCCAGTACCACGACACCTACTTTGTGGTGGCGCATTTCCATTACGTACTGGTGCCCGGCGCAATCTTCGGGATCTTCGCCTCGGCCTACTACTGGCTGCCGAAATGGACCGGCCACATGTACGACGAAACCCTGGGCAAGCTGCACTTCTGGCTGTCGTTCGTGGGGATGAACATGGCGTTCTTCCCCATGCACTTCGTGGGGCTGGCCGGCATGCCGCGGCGGGTGCCGGACTACAACCTGCAGTTCGCCGACTTCAACATGGTGTCGTCGATTGGCGCCTTTATGTTCGGTGCCACGCAGATTTTCTTCCTGTTTATCGTGATCAAGTGCATCCGTGGCGGCCAGCCGGCACCGGCCAAGCCGTGGGATGGCGCCGAAGGGCTGGAGTGGAGCATTCCTTCACCGGCGCCCTACCACACCTTCACCACGCCGCCGGAGGTCAAATGAACCCGGTCATGAAAACACTCCCGATCCCCTGTGGGAGCGGGCTTGCCCGCGATGGCGGCCTCAAGACCCCTGCAGAGCTTGAGGGCCTCATCGCGAAGCCAGCTCGCCCAGGTGGGCGTCATGGCTGACTCCGTACCTCTCAACCGCCTGGTCACGCGCCTGCTCATCCTGGTGCTGGCGATGTTCGCCTTCGGCTTTGCCCTGGTGCCGATCTACGACGTGATGTGCAAAGCGTTTGGCATCAACGGCAAGACCGCCGGGCAGTACGAAGGCTCGCAGGTGGTCGACCCCTCGCGCCAGATACGGGTGCAGTTCCTGTCAACCAATGCCATCGATATGGTCTGGGAATTCCACTCCAGGGCCGACGAAATCGTGGTCCATCCCGGTGCGGTCAACGAGATGGTGTTCGTGGCCTTCAACCCCACCGACAAGCCGATGACAGCCCAGGCGATCCCGAGTATCTCCCCGGCCGAAGCGGCGATGTACTTCCACAAGACCGAGTGTTTTTGCTTCACCCAGCAAGTGCTGCAGCCGGGAGAGCGCATCGAGATGCCGGTGCGCTTCATTGTCGACCGCGACATGCCCAAGGATGTGAAGCATTTGACCCTGGCGTACACGCTGTTCGATATCACTGCGCGCCAACCGCCCGTGGCTGTCCATACCGGCGGCTAGGCGTGCCTGCGGGCTCGATTAGGAGAACGGATACATGTCGACTCATGATACGTACTACGTACCAGCGCAAAGCAAATGGCCAATAATTGCCACGTTTGGGCTGTTGATCACCGTGTATGGCCTGGGTGTGTGGTTCAACGACCTTAAGGCGGCACGCCCGGAATCCCACGGCCCGCTGATCTTTTTCGTTGGCAGCCTGCTGCTGGCCTACATGATGTTTGGCTGGTTTGGCGCGGTGATCAAAGAAAGCCGCGCCGGCTTGTACAGCGCGCAGATGGACCGCTCGTTCCGCTGGGGCATGACCTGGTTCATCTTTTCCGAGGTGATGTTTTTCATCGCGTTCTTTGGCGCGCTGTTCTATGTGCGGCATCTGTCGGCGCCGTGGCTCGCCGGTGAGGGCTCCAAGGGCATTGCCCATATGCTGTGGCCCAACTTCGAGTTCGCCTGGCCGCTGCTCAACAACCCGGATCCCAAGCTGTTCCCGGCGCCGGAAGGCACCATCAGCCCGTGGGGCCTGCCGTTGGTCAACACCATCTTGTTGGTGAGCTCCAGCGTGACCATCACCATCGCCCACCACGCCCTGCGCAAGGGCCATCGCGGCGCGCTGAAGATCTGGCTGGCGATTACCGTGTTGTTGGGGGTGGCGTTCCTCGGCTTCCAGGCCGAGGAATATATCCACGCCTATAAAGAGCTGGGCCTGACGCTGGGGTCCGGGGTGTATGGCGCGACGTTCTTCATGCTCACCGGCTTTCACGGCGCCCACGTGACCATCGGCACGATCATTTTGTTCGTGATGCTGATGCGCATCCTCAAGGGGCATTTCAATGCCGAGCACCAGTTCGGTTTCGAAGCGGCCAGTTGGTATTGGCACTTTGTCGACGTGGTGTGGATCGGGTTGTTTTTCTTCGTCTACGTGCTGTAGCGGCTTACCAGGGGGCGTGGGAAACCAGCTGGCCGCTGAAGAACCCCCAGGTGATCAGCGCCAGGGTGATCACGGCCAGCACCACACGCACGGTCAAGGCGGTGACGAGGCGATTGGAGTGGCCTTCGTCCTTGACCAGAAAGAACAAGCCACTGAACAGGCTCACAACGGTAGCGATCAGCATCAGGGCAATAGCGGCTTTGAGCATGGTCAGGCTCCAGGGCTCTTTATTTTGAGGGGCGGGCAATGAGATTCAGTATAGCCAGCGCAGCATCGACCTTCGCGGTAACGCCATGAAACGCTTTCGCCCCGGGATTGCACCGACCCTGGTGGTGCTGGTGTTGCTGCCGTTGATGGTGTTCCTGGGCTTTTGGCAGTTGTCCCGTGGCCAGGAAAAACAGGCGCTGCTCCAGAGTTACGCCGAGCGCCGGGCGGCGCAGCCTCTCAGCGTTGCGCAACTGGCGGCGGTGGCTGATCCGGCCTTTCGCCGGGTGCAGTTGCGCGGGGAGTTCGATGCCGGGCACAGCGTGCTGCTGGATAACCGCATGCGCGACGGCAAGGCCGGCGTCGAGTTGCTGCAACCCTTTCATGACCAGGCCAGCGGCCAGTGGCTGTTGCTCAATCGCGGCTGGCTGCCGTGGCCGGATCGGCGCACGCCGCCAGCTTTCACCACCCCCGACCAACCTTTGAATATCAACGCCTGGGTGTATGTCGCCCCCGGCGAGACGTTCCAGCTACACGCCGACCCGGCAGCCGCGCAATGGCCGCGCCTGCTGACGGCGCTGCACCCGCAGGCGCTGTGGGCCGAGCTGGAGCGCAGCGGGTTTGCCTTTGAACTACGGGCCGAAGCGGGCCCGGCGACCTATGAAACCCAATGGCCGGTGGTGGCCATGGGGCCGGAAAAACACGTGGGGTATGCCGTGCAGTGGTTCGCCATGGCGCTGGCGCTGCTGGGCCTTTACCTCTACCTCGGCTGGCACAACGCAAGGGAGAAGCACCATGGGAGCGGCCATGAATCCACTCAACATGTCTGACACGCCAGCGGCGCCCAATCGCAGCAAGGGGCGCTGGCAACTGATCCTGATCCTGCTGATGGTGATCGGCCCGATGGTGCTGGCGACCCTGATGTACAAGTGGCAGTTCTGGGTGCCGGATAACCGCAGTGATCATGGCGAGATGATCGGCAACGGCCAGACCCGCGCCGATATCGGCGTACAGGCTGACGAGGAGCGCTGGCAATTGCTGGTGACCGCACCCGCGGCCTGCGCCGCCGATTGCCAGCAGTTGGTCTACCTCGCGCGCCAACTGCAGATCGGCCTGGGGCGTGATGCGTCCCGTGCCAGCCATGCCCTGGCCAGTGCGCAGCCGGTCAGCGCCGCGTACGAGGCCAAGCTCAAAGCCGAATACCCGCAATTGCGGCGCTTGCCCCTGGACCTGCCGACCTTCAAGCAAAACGCCGCCGCGCCGGGCGATGCGCAACTGTGGATCGTTGACCCCCACGGCAACCTGGTGCTGCGCTATGACGCGCGGGTCAAGGGCAAGGATCTGCTGAACGACCTGCGCCATCTGCTGAAACTGTCGAATATCGGATAAGGGCATCGTCATGGCCAAACCTGGATTTCGCCTCGCGCTGTTTGCCACCCTGCTGGCGCTGATTGTGGTGCTGCTGGGCGCCTACACGCGCCTGACCCATGCCGGCCTCGGTTGCCCGGACTGGCCGGGTTGCTATGGCTTTATCAGCGTGCCGAAAAGCGAGGCCCAGTTGGCCCATGCCGAGTTGCACTTCCCGGACACGCCGGTGGAGGCCGACAAGGGCTGGAACGAGATGATCCATCGCTATGCGGCGGGCACCCTGGGGTTGTTGATCGCGCTGTTGGCCACCCGCGCCTGGACCCATCGCCGGCATCCGGGGCAGCCGTTGAAGCTGCCGTTGTTTCTGCTGGTTGTGGTGTTTGCCCAGGCAGCCTTTGGCATGTGGACGGTGACGCTCAAGCTCTGGCCGCAGGTGGTCACTGGGCATTTGCTGGGTGGCTTCGCGACGTTAAGCCTGTTGTTTCTGTTGACCCTGCGTCTGTCCGGGGTGTTGCCGGCGCTGATCGTGCCCCGGCGTTTGCAGTATTGGGCCACCGCCGGCCTGGTGCTGGTGATCGGGCAGATCGCCCTCGGTGGCTGGGTCAGTTCCAACTATGCGGCGGTGGCCTGTATCGACTTGCCGACCTGTCATGGTGAGTGGTGGCCGGCGGCGGATTTTGCCAATGGCTTTCACCTGACCCAGCATATCGGCCCCAACTACCTGGGCGGGCAACTGGACAGTGATGCGCGTACGGCGATTCACCTGACCCATCGCCTGGGCGCGCTGGTGGTGACTGTGGCGCTGCTGGGCCTGGCCTGGCAGCTCAAGGCGGTGGGTATGACCCGCCTGGCGGGCCTGCTGCTGGTCGCCCTGGCCGTGCAGATCGGCCTGGGCCTGAGCAATGTGTACTTTCATTTGCCGCTGCCGGTGGCGGTCGCCCATAACGCCGGCGGTGCAGCGTTGCTGCTGACCCTGGTGCTGGTCAATTACCACGCCCGTACCAGCCTGGTGCGGGTCCGCCATCAAGTGCCGTTCGGTTGGCGCTTCAGCCCGCGCAAGCACGTGTCGGGTCTGATTACCCTTAAAGGAGAGATGCCATGGCGACCTTGATTGGCGAGCGTCACAGCCAGGCGATCTGGCGCGACTACCTGGAGCTGACCAAGCCCAAGGTGGTGGTGCTGATGTTGATCACCTCGCTGGTGGGTATGTTTCTCGCCACCCGCGCCGGGGTGCCGTGGACGGTGCTGATCTTCGGCAACCTGGGGATTGCCCTGTGTGCCGGTGGCGCGGCGGCGGTCAATCATGTGGTGGACCGGCGCATCGACGCGCTGATGGCGCGCACCCATAAGCGGCCGCTGGCGGAAGGCCGGGTGTCGCCGGCCGCCGCGCTGACATTTGCCCTGGCGCTGGCGGTGGCCGGGCTGGGCTTGTTACTGGCGTTTACCAACCCACTGGCGGCCTGGCTGACCTTGGCCTCGCTGCTGGGCTATGCGGTGATCTACACCGGTTTTCTCAAGCGGGCGACGCCGCAGAACATCGTGATCGGCGGCCTGGCCGGCGCGGCGCCGCCGTTGCTCGGTTGGGTGGCGGTCACCGGGCATGTGAGTGCCGAGCCGTTGTTGCTGGTGCTGATTATCTTCGCCTGGACCCCGCCGCACTTCTGGGCCCTGGCTATCCATCGCAAGGAGGAATACGCCAAGGCCGATATCCCGATGCTGCCGGTGACCCACGGCGAGCACTACACCAAGGTGCATATCCTGCTCTACACCTTCGCGCTGCTGGCGGTGAGCCTGATGCCTTATGTGATCCATATGAGCGGGCTGTTGTACCTGGGGTGTGCGCTGGTTCTGGGCGCGCGCTTTCTGCAATGGGCCTGGGTGCTGTACCGTGGCAGTCGGCCGCACGCGGCGATCAATACCTTCAAGTACTCTATCTGGTACCTGTTTTTGCTATTTATCGCCCTGCTCGTAGACCACTACTTATTGTTGAACCTATGACTCGAACTCAAAAAACTGTCTTTATCCTGGTGGCCCTGGTGGCGTTGATCATGGGCCTGACCGTCAACAAAGTGCTGTCTGGCAAGGGCCAGGGCGACCCCACGGCATTGATCGACGCGGGCATTATCCTGCTGCCGCAAAGCCGCCAGCTGCCGCCTGTGACCATGACCAACCAGGACGGCCAGCCGGTACTGGTCAATGAGTTGAAGGGCAAGTGGAGCGTGCTGTTCTTTGGCTACACCTTCTGCCCGGACATTTGCCCGACCACCCTCGCCCAGCTGCGGCAAATCAAGAGCGAGCTGCCCAAGGACGTGGTGGATAAGCTGCAGGTGATTCTGGTCAGCGTTGACCCGCATCGCGATACCCCGACGCAGCTCAAGCAATACCTGAGCTACTTCGATCCGCAATTTGCAGGCCTGACCGGGGCGAATGTGGAAGAGGTGCAGAAGGTCTCGAATGCCGTGAGCATTCCGTTTATTCCGGCGGATACCAGCAAGCCGAACTACACCGTCGACCATAGCGGCAACCTGGCGTTGATCGGCCCGGACGGCACCCAGCGCGGGTTTATTCGTGCGCCGTTGAACAACCAGAAGCTGGTGGCGCAGTTGCCAGGGTTGTTGCAGCGCAACTGAGCCGAACGGCTATTTTGCTGACCATACAAAACAAATGTGGGAGCGGGCTTGCTCGCGATAGCATCACCGCGGTGTAACTGATACACCGCGGCGCCTGCATCGCGAGCAAGCCCGCTCCCACATAAAGCTGCTCCCACATTCTGATCTGCGGTGTGTTGGAGACCGATCAGAACGCCGGCAGGATCGCGCCTTTGTACTTCTCGTTGATGAATTTCTTCACTTCCGGGGTCTTCAGGGCTTTGACCAGCTTCTGCACCGCGTCCGAATCCTTGTTGTCCTCGCGGGTCACCAGGATGTTGACGTAAGGCGAGTCGTTGCCTTCGATCGCCAGGGCATCCTTGGAAGGGTCCAGCTTGGCTTCCAGGGCGTAGTTGGTGTTGATCAGCGCCAGGTCGACCTGGGTCAGCACGCGCGGCAGGGTGGCGGCTTCCAGTTCGCGGAATTTCAGACCTTTTTCGTTGCCGGTGATGTCCTTGATGGTCGACAGGATATCGGTCGGGTTCTTCAAGGTGATCAGGCCCTGGTTGGCCAGCAGCAACAGCGCGCGGCCGCCGTTGGTGGCGTCGTTAGGGATCACTACATTGGCACCGTTCGGCAGCTCGGCCAGGGTCTTGTACTTGCTGGAGTACGCGCCCAGTGGCTCCAGGTGCACGCCGGCGACGCTGACCAAGTGGGTGCCCTTGGCCTTGTTGAACTCATCCAGGTACGGCTGGTGCTGGAAGAAGTTGGCGTCCAGGCGCTTCTCGGCCACTTGTACGTTCGGCTGCACGTAGTCGGTGAACACCTTGACCTTCAGGTCCACGCCTTGCGCGGCCAGGGCCGGCTTCACGAATTCAAGGATTTCCGCGTGCGGCACGGGTGTGGCGGCGACCGTCAGGGTTTCGGCGGCGTGGGCGGAAAACGCGGCAACCGCGGCGAAAGCAACCAGTAGTTTTTTCATCCAACAAGCTCCTTGTTCGGGCATCTGCCGGCGGGGGCCGGCAATCGCCTTTATTTTCGAGAGTAGTGTGTCACCAGCTTATCGCCGATGGTTTGCAGAATCTGCACCAGCACAATCAACATCACCACGGTCACGACCATGACGTCATCCTGGAAGCGCTGGTAGCCATAACGGATCGCCAGGTCGCCCAGGCCGCCGGCCCCCACCACACCCGCCATGGCGGTGTAGCCCACCAGGGCAATGGCGGTCACGGTGATTGCAGCAATGATGCCCGGCTTTGCCTCGGGCAGCAGCGCCTTGGTGATGATCTGCCGTGTGGTGGCGCCCATGGCCTGGGTCGCCTCGATGATGCCGCGATCGACCTCGCGCAGGGCGGTTTCCACCAGCCGTGCGAAGAACGTCGAAGCGCCTACCACCAGCGGTGGAATCGCACCGGCGACGCCCAGCGAAGTGCCAGTGAGGAACACCGTCGTCGGGATCATCACGATCAACAGAATGATAAACGGCAGAGAGCGGATGGCGTTGACCACGAATGCCAGGGCGGCATAAGTGGCTTTCTGCTCCAGCAACTGCCGTGGGCTGAAAAGAAACAGCAGGATGCCCAGTGGCAGGCCGACCAGGACGGTGAAAAACAGCGAGGTGCTGAGCATCAGCATGGTGTCGCTGGTGGCAACCCAGATATCAGCCCAGTCGACGTTGTCGAAGTAATGCAGTAGCACGTCCATTAACGCAGGACCTCCATATGCACATCGGCTGCGGTAAAGCGCGCGAACGCCGCTTCCATGTCACCGCCGGTGATGGCCAGGGTCAGTTGCCCGTAAGGGGTATCTTTGATGTGGTCGATACGACCGGCGAGGATGCTGTAGTCCACACCCGTTTCGCGGGCGACGGTACCCAGCAGTGGCGCGTAGGTCGCTTCGCCCTGGAACGTCAGGCGCACGATGCGGCCTGGCACATGGGCGAACACATCACGCTGCTCGCCTTCATCGACCTGCTCGGCTTCCTGCACAAAGCGCTTGGTGGTCGGGTGCTTGGGGTGCAGGAACACGTCGGCCACCGGGCCTTGCTCGACAATCACCCCGGCGTCCATCACGGCGACCTGGTCGCAGACACGGCGGATCACGTCCATTTCATGGGTGATCAACACGATGGTCAGCTTCAACTCGCGGTTGATCTCGGCCAGCAGTTGCAGGACCGAGGCGGTGGTCTGCGGGTCGAGGGCACTGGTGGCTTCGTCGCACAGCAGGATTTTCGGTTTGGTGGCCAGGGCGCGGGCGATGCCGACGCGCTGCTTCTGGCCGCCGGACAACTGCGCCGGGTACTTCTTGGCATGGTCTGCGAGACCGACCCGGTCCAGCAGCTCGGCCACGCGCGCATCAATCTCGCGGCGCGACAGTTCGCCCGCCAGGGTCAGTGGCAGCGCGACGTTGTCGGCGACGGTCTTGGAGGCCAGCAGGTTGAAGTGCTGGAAGATCATCCCGACCTGCTGCCGGAAACGGCGCAGGCCGTTGGCATCCAGGGCGGTGACTTCTTCTTCATCGACCTTGATCTGGCCGCCCGAAGGCTCTTCCAGACGATTGATCAGGCGCAGCAGGGTACTTTTTCCCGCGCCGGAATGGCCGATGAGGCCAAACACCTGGCCGTTCTCGACGCGCAGGCTGGTGGGGTGCAGTGCGGGAATATCCTTGCCGGCGACCCGGTAGGTTTTATGGACGTTATGAAACTCGATCACGTAGCGAACCTTGTGGGGCGCATTGAAAAGGGATCAGCGGTTAGCCGGGCGCGCATTTTAGCCTGTCCGTATAGCGTTTCTTAGCATTTATTTCGTATTCAACCAGCGATTTGGCAATAACGCGATCAAAGGTCATAAAAAAGGAACGGTAAAAAATCCCGTCAGTCACTACTTAAGCAACTCGATTTCCCGGGTGCCGTGCCCGGGGTTTTGCTCACACGAGCCAGGGACCGCTCTGGCCTACGCAAACGAGGAGTTTTGTCTGATGAGTACCAAAAAACCCGCTACGCCGCCCAAGAGCGAGCTTGCAGGCACCGATACCCTGGACCGTGGCAACACCAATGCCAAGCTGCAAAGCCTGGAAAAATTCCGTTCCGACGCCACAGGCCAGGCGCTGCGCACCAATCAGGGGGTGAAAATCTCCGATAACCAGAACACCCTGAAAGCTGGCGCCCGGGGGCCTTCGCTGCTGGAAGATTTCATCATGCGTGAAAAAATCACGCACTTTGACCATGAACGTATCCCGGAGCGCATCGTGCACGCCCGCGGCACTGGCGCCCATGGCTACTTCCAGACCTATGAAAACCATTCGGCGCTGACCAAGGCGGGTTTCCTGCGTGACCCAGGCCGTAAAACCCCGGTGTTCACGCGTTTTTCCACAGTGCAGGGCCCGCGTGGTTCAGGCGATACGGTGCGTGACGTGCGCGGCTTTGCCGTGAAGTTCTTCACCGACGAAGGCAACTTCGACCTGGTGGGCAACAACATGCCGGTATTTTTCATTCAGGACGCGATCAAGTTTCCTGACTTCGTGCATGCGGTAAAGCCTGAGCCGCACAACGAAATTCCTACCGGCGGCTCGGCTCACGATACGTTCTGGGATTTTGTCTCGCTGCAGCCGGAATCGGCGCACATGGTGATCTGGGCGATGTCCGACCGCGCCATTCCAAAAAGCCTGCGCAGCATGCAGGGTTTTGGGGTGCACACGTTCCGCATGGTGAATGCCGAGGGTCAATCCAACTTCGTCAAATTCCACTGGCGCCCGACAGCGGGTACCTGCTCCCTGGTGTGGGACGAAGCGCAAAAATTGGCCGGTAAAGATACCGACTACCACCGTCGCGATCTGTGGGATGCGATCGAGATGGGCGATTACCCGGAGTGGGAACTGGGCGTACAGGTGATTCCGGAAGATAAGGAGCACGCGTTCGACTTCGATATCCTCGACCCGACCAAGTTGATTCCGGAAGAGTTGGTGCCCATCACCCCGCTGGGCAAGATGGTGCTCAATCGCAACCCGGACAACTTCTTCGCTGAAGTCGAACAGGTCGCGTTCTGCCCAGGCCATATCGTGCCGGGTATCGACTTCTCCAATGACCCGCTGCTGCAAGGTCGGTTGTTTTCCTACACCGACACACAGATCAGCCGTCTAGGTGGCCCGAACTTTCACCAGTTGCCGATCAACCAGCCGCTGACGCCCCTGCATAACAACCAACGCGATGCCATGCACCGCAGCACCGTCGATAAAGGCCGCGCGTCCTATGAGCCGAACTCTATTGATGGCGGCTGGCCGAAAGAAACCCCGCCGGCAGCACAGGACGGCGGTTTCGAGTCGTACCCGGAGCGCATCGACGCGCACAAGATCCGTGAGCGCAGTGAATCGTTCAGCGACCATTTTTCCCAGGCACGCCTGTTCTTCAACAGCATGAGCACGCACGAGCAGGAGCACATCATCGCGGCCTACAGCTTTGAGCTGGGCAAGGTCGAGCGTGAGTTTATCCGCGCGCGTCAGGTCAATGAGATCCTGGCCAATATCGACCTGGGCCTGGCCAAGCGCGTGGCCGAGAACCTGGGCCTGCCGGCGCCGAAAAAAGGCACCGTGCCGGTGCGCAAGACCGCGCCGGAGCGTTCGCCGGCCTTGAGCCAGGCCAACCTGCTGTCGGGGGATATCAAGACGCGCAAGGTGGCGATCCTGGCGGCCAATGGTGTGGATGGTGCCGCGATTGCCGCGCTGAAAAAGGCGCTGGCCGCAGAAGGCGCCCATGCCAAGTTGCTTGGGCCGACCTCGGCGCCGGTGACCACCGCCGATGGCAAGAGCCTGGCGGTGGATGCCTCGATGGAAGGCCTGCCGTCAGTCGCGTTCGATGCGGTGTTTGTGCCGGGTGGGGCGAAGTCGATCCAGGCGTTGAGCGGCGACGGTGTGGCGTTGCATTACCTGCTGGAGGCGTACAAGCATTTGAAGGCGATTGCCTTGGCGGGTGAGGCGAAGCAGTTGCTGCAGGTGCTCAAGCTGGAGGCGGATGCGGGGTTGATTGTCGGCGGGGATGCCAAGGCGTTGAAGGCGTTTATTGCGGCGATTGCCCAGCATCGGGTCTGGGAACGGGAGCCTAGGGCCAAGGCGGTTCCGGCTTAAGTCATTGGTTGTTTGATAGGGCGCCATCGCGGGCAAGTCGAATCGTCGCACTGCCCGCGATTGGCTTCAGTCGGCTTTACGCGGAATCAACACAACCTGCGCCGGAATATGCCTGAGGATCTGCCGATGAATCTTCAGGTCGTACCCTGAATCAATCCGCTTCACCCGTTTAGTCAGCAGCGTGTTCAGCCACGGGTAATCCTCGGTGCGCGGCACCTGGATGCTCACATCACACTGGTAATTCACCACATCGGTGGCGATGGCATCCAGTTGATGGCGCAATTCCTGGATATCCGTGAGGTTCAGCGCCACCGTGGTGCTTTCGGCGGTGGGGTCGATGACCTTGGCTGGCGGCTTGGCTTCGGCAGCTTTCAGGGCGGCTTCGGCTTTATCCAGCTCGGCCTTGCGCGCGTGGGCGATGGCGTTGTTGACCCCACCGGTCAGCGCGGGAGCCTTGGGCATCAACGCCCGGGCGCGGCTCAAGGCCGTAGCGGCGGCGTTGACATCGCCTTTTTGCAGGACGATCTGGCTGCGCTGCAAATAGGCCTCGGCCAGTTGGCGCTGATACGGCTCGAGTGCCGGGTCGTCGGGCGATTGGGCCTGCAACGCGGCGAGTTGGTCCTCGGCGGTGGCCAGCTCACTGCTGGCCAGGTTTTGTTCCAGCTGTGCAATGGCCACAGCGCGCGCATCCGGCACCTCGGGGGCGACGGGCGGGGTGCTTTGGCAGGCGCCCAGCAGCAGGGAAAATGCGGCAAGGAGCAGATAACGGGAGGTGAACGGCTTCATTCCTGCGACTCTCTAATTGCGCAAAAAGCGAGCAAGTCTACACCCCTCGACGGGGCAGGACAAAACTCAGCAGAAACAGTGCGGCGGCCGTGACCACAATCGACGGCCCGGCCGGGGTGTCCTTGAACCAGGACAGTGCCAGGCCACCACACACGGCAAGCATCCCCAGCAAACTGGCGCCAACCGCCATCTGTTCCGGCGAGCGTGCATGACGCTGGGCGGCGGCGGCGGGGATGATCAATAGCGACGTGATCAACAATACGCCGACTATCTTCATTGCGACAGCAATCACCACCGCGATCAGCAACATCAGGGTCATGCGCAGCGCTGGTACGGGCAGGCCTTCGACAGTGGCCAGCTGTTCGTGGACGGTAATTGCCAGCAGCGGCCGCCACAGGGCTACCAGCAGAATCAGTACCGCAGCGCTGCCGCCGAGAATCCAGGCGAGGTCCGTGGGGCTGATGGCCAGCAGGTCGCCGAACAGATAGGCCATCAGGTCGATCCGCACTTCATGCATAAAGCTCAGCACCACCAGGCCCAGGGACAAGGTGCTCGGCGCGAGGATCCCCAGCAGCGTGTCCGAGGCCAGTGGCTGGCGCTGTTGCAGGGTCACCAGCAGCACCGCCAGCAGCAGGCAGCCGACGGTCACGGCAATGGTCGGGCTGACGTCCAGCAAAAAGCCCAGGGCCACGCCGAGCAAGGCGGCGTGGGACAAGGTGTCGCCAAAGTAGGCCATGCGTCGCCAGACCACGAACGAACCCAACGGGCCCGCCACCAGCGCCAGAGCCAAGCCTGCAAGCAGGGCGTAGAGCAGAAAATCAGCCATGCTTGCAGCCATCTCCGTGGACGTGGGTATGAGGGGCAGTCGGATCGGCGACCACGGCGCCATGCAGGTCGTGGGCATGGTCGTGACGGTGGTGGTAGATCGCCAGGCTCTGGGCGTTTTTGCCGAACAGCTCGACGAACGCCGGGTCGCCGCTGACCTGCTCCGGGTGGCCGGAGCAGCAGACGTGGCGATTGAGGCAGACCACTTGGTCGGTGGTGCTCATCACCAGGTGCAGGTCATGGGACACCATCAGCACGCCGCAGCCATGCCGGTCGCGCAGGCGGGTGATCAGGCTGTAGAGCTCGGCCTGGCCGGCGACGTCGACGCCCTGCACCGGTTCATCGAGCACCAGCAATTCGGGTTCGCGCAGCAGGGCGCGGGCCAGCAGCACGCGCTGCATTTCGCCGCCGGAGATGCTTTGGACCGGGCTGTCGATGACCTGCTCGGCACCCACTTCCTTGAGCGCAGCCTGGGCGCGAGTGCGGTCCACGCCCGGTACCAGGCGCAGGAAACGCAGTACCGAGAGCGGCAAGGTCGGATCGACGTGCAGTTTTTGCGGCATGTAGCCGATGCGCAGCTTGGGCTTGCGCCAGACACTGCCGCTGTCGGGCTTGAGCAGCCCCAGTACCGCGCGTACGAGGGTGGTCTTGCCGGCGCCGTTAGGGCCGATCAGGGTGACGATCTGCCCCGGCTCGACGCTCAGGTCAATGTTGTCCAGCACGTTCTGGTCGGCGAACGTGACGCCGACCTGTTCCAGGCGGATCAGCGCAGTGCTCATCAAGCCCCCTGGCAGCCCGAGCAGATGCCAACCACTTCGACGGTCTGCCCTTCGACTCGGAAGCCGACATCGCCGGCACTCTTGATAATCGCGTCGCTGATGCTTTTTTGTTCAAGCTCGATGGCGGCGTGGCATTCGCGGCAGATCAGGAACTGGCCCTGATGCGCATGTTCCGGGTGGTTGCAGCCGACAAACGCGTTCAACGAGGCGATGCGGTGCACCAGGCCATTTTCCAGCAGGAAGTCCAGCGCACGGTACACCGTGGGCGGCGCGGCGCGGCGGCCGTCCTGCTCGCTGAGCACGCCGAGAATGTCGTAGGCACCCAGTGGCTTGTGGCTCTGCCACACCAGTTCCAGCACCCGCCGACGCAGGGCGGTCAGGCGCAGGCCTTGGCGTGCGCACAGGGCATCGGCCTCCGACAGTGCGTTGTGCACGCAGTGAGAGTGGTCGTGGGGACGGCTGGCAAGCGGTGTTTTAGGCATGAGCGGCGACAGATATTTGTGAGAGACGTTATTATGTTACCCGTTCCTGCTGACTTGAGTGCTTATCGTGTCCCGACTTTTTGCCGTTTTTGTCGTATTTGTCACCAGTTTATTGATTGCCGGGGCTGCCCAGGCCGAGGTTCGGGTGCTCACCAGCATCAAACCCTTACAGCTGATTGCCGCCGCTGTGCAGGACGGCGTGGCGGTTCCAGAGGTGTTGCTGCCTCCGGGAGCCTCGCCGCATAACTACGCATTGCGCCCATCCGACGTACGGCGTGTGCAGTCGGTGGATCTGCTGTATTGGATCGGTCCGGACATGGAAGGCTTCCTGCCACGGGTCCTCAAGGGTCGCAACTTGCCCACAGTGGCCGTGCAGGAACTGCCGGGCCTGAAGCTGCGGCATTTCGCCGAAGATCATCACCATGGCGAAGAAGCCGACGATCATGATCACGATCATCGCCCCGGCAGCCTGGATGCCCACTTGTGGTTGTCGCCGGTGAATGCGCGGGTGATTGCGGCCAGGATGGCGGCGGACTTGAGCGCGGCTGACCCCGCCAACGCAGAGCGCTACCAGAGCAACCTGCAAGCGTTCAACGGGCGCCTGGATGCCTTGGACCTGCGTTTGAAAGCGCGCCTGACGGGGATCGCCGGCAAGCCTTACTTCGTCTTCCACGAAGCCTTCGATTACTTTGAAGATGCCTACGGCCTCAAGCACACCGGCGTGTTCAGCGTGGCCGCCGAGGTACAACCCGGTGCCCAGCATGTGGCGGCGATGCGCACGCGCCTGCAGGAAGTGGGCAAGACCTGCGTGTTCAGCGAGCCACCCTTGCGCCCCCGCCTGGCCGAGACCCTGGTGGCTGGCCTGCCGGTGAAACTGGCGGAATTGGATGCCTTGGGCGGCTACACCCCGGCCACGGGCCAGGGGTATGAGCAGTTGCTGGAAAAATTGGGTACTGATTTGGCAGGGTGTCTGGAGTCGTTGTAACCGACGACATAGAACCCCTGTGGGAGCAGGCTTGTGTGGGAGCGGGCTTGCCCGCGATAGCGGTGTATCAGGCGCTGATAGGCGACTGACACGCCCTCATCGCGGGCAAGCCCGCTCCCACAGCGTCAGAGGGCGAACGGCAGTTGGAGAGTGGCCTGCTGGCGCTGCTCCAGTCGTTGCTGGAACTCCACTGGATCGTGAATCAGCACGTCCTGCCCGGCAAACGACTCGGCAGCAATCAGCCGTGACAGCCAAAACCGCACACACGCCACGCGCAACATGGTCGGCCACAGCTCGGCTTCCTTGGCGCTGAACGGCCGCAGTGCCGCGTAGGCGCCCAGCAGTGCGCGGGCGCGATGGCCGTCGATCACCCCGGCGGCGTCCGAGCACCAGTCATTCAGGGCAATCGCCACGTCGTACAGCATCGGCCCGGAGCACGCGTTGTAGAAGTCGATCAACCCGGTCAGGTGGGTGCCTTCGAACATCGCGTTGTCGCGAAACAGGTCGGCATGGAGGTTGGCGCGGGGCAGCGTGAGGATCTGCTCCTTGTGTTGCTGGATTTCATCCAGTGCCGTTTGCAACAGCTGCTGCTGGTGGGCGTCGAGGTGCGAAATCAGCTGCGCGCCCTCCTCGAGCATCCAATCCAACCCACGATCGGTCTTGCGCTCCAGCACCTTGTCGCCCTGGGTGGCCAGGTGCAAGTGGCCGAGCAACTCGCCTACTTGCACGCAATGCTGGGCGTTGGCGTCCTGGATGTGCTTGCCCGCCAGGCGCGGTTGCAGCAGCGCCGGCTTGCCTGCCAATTCGCGCAGGGCCACGCCGTCGGTGGTGCGCAGGGCGTAAGGCACGGGCAGGTCGGCGTCGTGGAGTACGTCGAGCAGTTCGATGAAGAACGGCATTTCGTCCACGGGGCCGCGTTCAACCAGGGTCAGGACAAATTCGCCCTGTTCCAGGCTGATAAAGAAGTTGGTGTTTTCGCTACCAGCGGCAATCCCCTGGAAATCGAGCAGGCGGCCGAGCCCGTAAGGGGCGAGAAAGGTTTCCAGCTCGGGCCGAGCCAGGGGGGTGAACACAGACATGGTTAAAACTGCCAGTACGGGCGCCGCGGGCCGCAGCGCCGATTAAAATTAAGAAATCATTTCCATTCGAAGATCTTCCATGACGGGATCAGCATATCCGGCTGGTCCGAGCGGATGAAGTTCGCATCGGTTCCGTCCGCGCGCACCAGAAAATACGGTTTGCCGCCCTTGGGCGTTACCTTGATTGCGTACAGGAAGCCGTTTTGGCGGAATTCCTGGATGGTCTTGTCGCCTTCCGTGCGAATGGTGACTTCCGGATCGCCCGAAGGAGCATCGTCTGCCGCTATGGCAGCCATCGGAGCGAGTGCAATCAGGCCGGTCAACAGCAGGCGATTGAATGTGCGCATGATAACCTTGTCCCTTTGTTGTCAATGGTCCGGCTATTCTAGCGCCAGACCCGCCGAAAAGGTTGATCCTGCTCATGAGCCAAGCCCCCCTCGTCCTGGTGGACGGTTCTTCATATCTGTACCGCGCCTTCCACGCGCTGCCGCCGCTGACTACGTCCAAAGGCCTGCCGACCGGTGCGGTCAAGGGCGTGTTGAACATGCTCAAAAGCCTGCGCAAGCAGTACCCGGACAGTCCGTTCGCGGTAGTGTTCGACGCCAAGGGCGGGACATTTCGCGATGACATGTACGCCGAATACAAGGCCAACCGCCCGAGCATGCCCGATGACATGCGCGTGCAGATCGAGCCGCTGCACCAGAGCGTGATCGCCCTGGGCTTCCCGCTGCTGTGTGTCGAAGGGGTCGAGGCCGACGACGTGATCGGCACCCTGGCCCGCAGCAGTGCGGCTGCCGACCGCCCGGTGGTGATCTCCACGGGTGACAAGGACATGGCGCAGTTGGTCGATGGGCACATTACCTTGGTCAACACCATGACCGGTAGCGCCATGGATGTGGACGGCGTAAAGGAGAAATTTGGTGTCGCTCCCGAGCAGATCATCGACTATCTGGCGTTGATGGGCGATTCCTCCGACAACATCCCGGGTGTTCCCGGTATCGGTCCTAAGACCGCTTCGGGACTGCTGGTCGGTGTGAACGGCGGTTTGAAAGAGCTTTACGAGCAGCTCGATATTGTCCCGAGCTTGCCGATCCGTGGGGCCAAGACCCTGCCGGCCAAGCTGGAAGAGCACAAAGAGATGGCGTTCCTGTCCTACCAGTTGGCGACCATCAAGGTCGATGTGCCCCTGGATGTTGGCCTGGAAGACTTGCACCTGATCGAGCCGGATCGCGAGAAGCTGCTTGAGCTGTACACTCTGCTGGAGTTCAAGAGCTGGATCGATGAGATTCAGCGTGATGCCAAGCGGGTCGAGCTCAAGGCTGCCGCTGACGTTGCACCGGCTCAGGTTGCAGTTGCGGCCCAAGCACCTGTGGCCCCGGTCGAAGCGCAGTACGAGACCATCCTCGACCAGGCCCGCTTTGACGTCTGGTTGAAAAAACTCAATGACGCGAAGTTGTTTGCCTTTGATACTGAAACTACCGGTGTCGACGCCCAGCAGGCGCAACTGGTGGGGGTTTCATTTGCGGTGCAGGCCAATGAAGCGGCCTACATCCCGCTCACCCATTCCTACATCGGCGTGCCCGAGCAACTGGACCGCGATACGGTGTTGTTGGCTCTCAAGCCGCTGCTGGAAGACCCGAACAAGCTCAAGGTCGGTCAGCACGCCAAGTTCGACATGAATATCCTGGCCAATTGCGCCATTGGCGGCGACCCGGCGCACGGCATCACCGTGCGCGGCATCGCCTTCGACACCATGCTCGAATCCTACGTGTTGAACTCCACCGCGACCCGGCACGACATGGACAGCCTGGCGAAGAAGTACTTGGAGCATGACACCGTCAGCTTCCAGGACATCGCCGGCAAAGGCGCCAAACAGCTGACCTTCGACCAGATTGCCCTGGAGCAGGCCGGTCCCTACGCTGCTGAAGATGCCGATGTGACCCTGCGCCTGCACCTGGCCCTGTACGAACAACTCTGCGCCCTGCCGAGCCTGGCCAGTGTGCTGACGGATATCGAGATGCCATTGGTGCCGGTACTGGCGCGGATCGAGCGCCAGGGTGCCCTGGTAGATGCCGCGCTGCTCGGCGTGCAGAGCATCGAGCTGGGCAACAAGATGGTGGAACTGGAGCGTCAGGCGTATGAAATCGCCGGCGAGGAGTTCAACCTGGGTTCGCCCAAGCAATTGGGGGCAATCCTCTACGAAAAACTCGGGCTGCCGGTGTTGAAGAAGACTGGCAAGGGCCAGGCCTCTACCGCCGAGGAAGTGCTGGCCAAGCTGGCCGAAGATGACTATCCATTGCCTAAGGTGCTGATGCAGTACCGCAGCATGAGCAAACTCAAAAGCACCTACACCGACCGTTTGCCCGAGCAGATCAACCCGCGTACGGGGCGGATCCACACCTCTTATCATCAGGCCGTGGCCGCTACCGGGCGTTTGTCGTCCAGTGATCCGAACCTGCAGAACATCCCGGTGCGCACTGCCGAAGGCCGGCGGATCCGCCAGGCGTTCGTTGCGCCCAAGGGCTACAAGCTGCTGGCGGCGGACTACTCGCAGATCGAGCTGCGGATCATGGCGCACCTGTCCAAGGACGAGGGCTTGCTCAACGCCTTCCGCGACAACCTGGATGTACACACGGCCACGGCGGCCGAGGTGTTCAAGGTCGAGCTGGGTGAGGTCACGTCCGACCAGCGCCGTAGCGCCAAGGCGATCAACTTCGGCCTGATCTACGGCATGGGCGCGCAGAAGCTGGGCAAGGATATTGGCGTCGATACCAAGACGGCCAAGGCCTACATCGATGTGTACTTTGCCCGCTACCCAGGGGTGCGCGAGTACATGGAGCGCACCCGTGCCCAGGCATCCGACCAGGGCTATGTGGAAACCCTGTTCGGGCGCCGCCTGTATCTGCCGGATATCCACTCCAACAAGCCCCAGGAGCGCGCGGGCGCAGAGCGTACCGCGATCAACGCGCCGATGCAGGGCACTGCCGCCGATATCATCAAGAAAGCCATGGTCAAGGTCGACAACTGGCTGACGGAGTCGGGGTTGGACGCCAAGGTCATCCTGCAGGTACACGATGAATTGGTACTGGAGGTCCGCGAAGACCTGGTGGCTGAGGTCAGCGAGAAGATTCGCGAGCACATGAGCGGTGCGGCGAGCCTGGATGTGCCACTGCTGGTGGAAGTCGGGGTGGGCGATAACTGGGACCAGGCGCACTGATCATCTGGCAGTGCTGCGGCATGACGTCGCAGCACTGCCTATAGATCGGAAAGCTCCGAGAGTTATTTCCAATAGTTTTTCCGGGCGCCGGAACTTAACCCATGAAAAGTCACTCAGAGTTACTGAATGGGTGGTGAAGCCCTTCAATGCTCCTATGTTGTGTTAAGTGTTGGCAGATATCTGGACCCCGCCCTAGCGGTCCGGAACTTGGACCCCGAACTTCCCCTCCCCATACGAAGTCCGGGGTTTTTTTTGCCTGCAGAAAAGTTACTCGGCGATTTCCGCGCCCTTGTCCGCCAGCTCCATCCAGCCTGCCAGCACGGTATAGGCGTCTTCCAGGCCCATGCGCTTGGGCGCCGAGAACAGCTGGATAGTGATCGCATCACCCCAACCCTTACGGATTTCGGCCTGCACTTTGAGCAAGGTGTTCTTGGCTGCGCCGTAGGTCAATTTGTCGGCCTTGGTCAGCAAAATATGCATTGGCATGCCACTGGCGACCGCCCAATCGAGCATCAACAGGTCGAAATCGGTCATTGGATGACGGATATCCATCATCAGGATCAGCCCTTTCAGACTTTCGCGGCCACCCAGATAGGCTTCCAGGTGACGCTGCCAGTGCAGCTTCAATGGGATAGGTACTTTTGCGTAACCGTAGCCCGGCAGGTCGACCAGACGCCGATCATCGTCTAGCTTGAAGAAGTTGAGCAGCTGTGTGCGGCCCGGGGTTTTCGAGGTGCGAGCCAGGCTGGCATGGGTCAGGGTGTTGAGCGCGCTGGACTTACCGGCGTTGGAGCGCCCGGCGAAGGCCACTTCAAAGCCTTCGTCGTCGGGGCATTGGTCGACTTTGGCGGCGCTGAGCATGAACGTGGACTGTTGGCACAGACCGAGGATGGGGTTCTTGAGTTGCATGGGATTTCCGATGTGGGCGGTGCCGGGAATGGGTGCGGCAAGTAGTGTCGTTCCCGTTTCAGTGGCGCCAGTATATAATGCCGCAGATTTTGTGTGTGCTTTGTCCCAGCGAAGGATGAAGTTCACGGGAGCGATAGACCTTTATTGCGCATTAGAACGCAAAACGCTTCCAAACCCTGAAAAGGTCGACGTATGACCCAGTGGCTGCTAGCTGTCGGTGTCCTGATACCACTTTACAGTGCGCAGGCTACACAGGATCCGGAAGCTGTGTACAACCGCGTTTGTGCGGCTTGTCATGCCGGGCAGTTGCCAATGGCCCCCAAGCGGGGTGACCAGGCAGCCTGGGCGCCGAGGCTGGCGCAAGGCATGGATACGCTGGTGCAGCATGTGACCCAGGGTTTCAAGGCGATGCCGCCGCGTGGTTTGTGCATGGAATGCCGTGCCGAGGATTACCAGGCCATCATTGTTTTGATGAGCGAGTAGACCCGGTCCATAACTCTATAACCTTTAGCCGTAATTGGATTAGCTGATGAACAAATTGATCGTGAGTCTGCTGTTGACCTTGGGCATCACTGGTGTTGCCCATGCTGCAGGTGACGCTACTGCTGGCCAGACAAAGGCCGCCGTATGTGGTGCCTGCCATGGAGCGGATGGCAACAGTCCGTTACCCAACTTTCCAAAACTGGCGGGCCAGGGTGAGAAATACCTGACCAAGCAGATGCACGACATCAAGGACGGCAAGCGAACGGTATTGGAAATGACCGGCATGCTGACCAATCTCAACGATCAGGACCTGTCGGATATCGCGGCGTATTTCGCCAGCCAGGCAGGCAGCGTGGGGGCGGCGGATCCAAAACTGGTCGAACGTGGTGAAAAGCTGTTCCGTGGCGGCGACCTCGACAAAGGCCTGCCGGCCTGTACCGGCTGCCACTCTCCGGATGGCTCGGGTAACGCTGCAGCAGGCTTCCCGCACCTGGGTGGCCAGCACGCCCAGTACATTGCCAAGCAACTGACTGATTTCCGCAAGGAAGAAGCCGGCCGTGCCAACGATGGCGATGCAATGACCATGCGTACGATTGCGCGCAAACTGAGTGACGAAGACATTGCAGCGGTAGCCAGCTACATCCAGGGCCTGCACAAGTAAGGTGCGCAAGACCGGGGGTACATCAGCGGTAACGTTAACGCTCGATTAATCCGTCGATGCAAGCATAAAAAGGGTGGCTGAGGCCGCCCTTTTTTGTGGCCGCTACCGTTACACTAACGAACTCATGCCCGTGTAGACCTGTCATAAAAAAGGTCGCGCGAGGCGACTTTATTTGTCCAGGAGTAAAGCATGCGTAAATTGATCCTCAGCGCCGCTCTCGTCACTGCCAGCCTGTTCGGCATGACCGCCCAAGCCGCCGATGTGCCGCTTGAAGCGGGCAAGACTTATGTTGAATTGGCCAATCCGGTGCCTGTTTCCGTGCCGGGCAAGATCGAAGTCGTAGAGCTGTTCTGGTATGGCTGCCCGCATTGCTACTCTTTTGAGCCGACCATCAACCCTTGGGCCGAGAAGCTGCCTTCGGACGTGAACTTCAAGCGCCTCCCGGCCATGTTCGGCGGCCCTTGGGATGCCCACGGCCAGATGTTCCTGACCCTGGAAGCCATGGGTGTGGAGCATAAGGTCCACAACGCGGTGTTCGAGGCAATCCAGAAACAAGGCAAGCGCCTGACCAAGCCTGAGGAAATGGCTGACTTCCTCGCCACCCAGGGCGTGGACAAGGACAAGTTCCTGACCACCTTTAATTCCTTTGCCATCAAGGGCCAGATCAAACAGGCCAAGGATCTTGCGCAGAAGTACGGCGTGCAAGGCGTTCCAACCCTGATCGTCAACGGCAAGTACCGCTTTGACCTGGGCTCCACAGGTGGTCCTGAAGCGACCCTCAACGTTGCCGACCAGTTGATCGCCAAAGAGCGCGCAGCCAAGTAAGGGGCTCGCCATGCGTCGCTGGGGTACTGAACGAGTGGTTGGCCTGCATGATCCGCAGGTCAACGAACACCACCTGACGTCCACCGGCCTGCCGGCGGATAGCCGGCTGCGCTTACTGAGCTTCAATATCCAGGTAGGCATCAGTACCGAAAAGTACCGCCACTACCTGACCCGGGGCTGGCAGCATCTGCTGCCCCACAACGGTCGGGCCGGCAATCTGCAGAAGATTGGCGACCTGCTGGGCGATTTCGACCTGGTGGCCCTGCAGGAGGCCGACGGTGGCAGCCTGCGTTCAGGCTACGTCAATCAGGTCGAACACCTGGCCCAGCTCGGTGCTTTCCCCTACTGGTACCAACAACTCAATCGCAACCTTGGCCGACTGGGCCAGCACAGCAATGGCGTGCTCAGCCGGTTGAAGCCCTCGGTGATCGAAGACCATCCACTGCCGGGCCCGAAAGGGCGCGGGGCGATTCTGGTGCGCTTCGGCGAAGGGCCCGAGGCGCTGGTGGTGGTCATGATGCACCTGGCGCTGGGGGCGCGTACCCGGACCCTGCAGTTGGCCTACATCCGTGAGCTGATTGGCGATTACAAACACCAGGTGCTGATGGGGGACATGAACACCCACGCCAGCGACCTGTTGCAGAATTCTCCGCTGCGCGACCTCGGGCTGCTGGCGCCGCAGGTCGAAGCCACGTTCCCCAGTTGGCGTCCGCAACGCTGTCTAGATCACATTCTGTTAAGCCCGACCCTGACGCTGGAACGCGTGCAGGTGCTGGCGCAGCCCATTTCCGATCACCTGCCGGTCGCGGTAGAGATTCGTCTGCCGGGTTCGCTCACGGCTGATGCATTACCCGCGTTGAGCCCCGGCCCTCGCGGACCCCTTGCATGAGCGACGACGCCCAGCGCTGGAAAGAAAAATACCTGTTAAGCATCGAGCAACAAGAAAAGCTCGAACGTCGTTGGGCTGCGCGCCTCGACTTGCTGCGCCGTGGGCTGGTGCGCAGCACGCTGGCGGCCGAAGGCACGGATCGGGCCGTGGACCAGTGTATGAAAGAGATGCGCGATGTGGTGCGCACCGATGACATGGACGCCGCGCTCGCCGCCTTGTTGCCACGCCTGGAAAAGGCCGTGCTGGACTCCGAGCAGCGCCGTGAAACGCGGGTGGATCAGATCAGTACGGCGCTGACCGCCTTGGTCTCGCAATTACAGGCCCTGCCCTTGCCCCGGGAAGTCAGTCGCCCGCTGAAGAGCTTTGCCAAGCAGTTGGATAGCCGAGTCGGCCAGGCGCGGGAAATTCCCCTGCTGCTCAGTGAGTTGAGCGGCCTGCAAGGGCAGGCCCTGAGTAATCTTGAGTCGGATGACGAACCTGCTCGTCCAGGTTTGTTGCAGCGCCTGTTTGGTGGCAAGGAGGCGGGTACAGAGGTTGCGCCGGTTGAGCCCGCTGTTTCTCCGCCTTCCCGGCAACCCCCTGCGGTAGCACCAAGCCCGGCCACCCCGGTGGTTGAGGATGCGCCCGAGCTGGCCCAGGCCCTGCGTGCCTTCGCGCCACAAGCCCAGGCCCCGCAGCAGCCGGTACTTGAAGTTGCACCTGCGCCTGCACCTGCACCTGCACCTCAGCCTGTGGCGCCTCGGGTTGATGTGGATGAGCGTGTGGCATCAGTGCCCGAGGTTGGCGCTCCTCGCTTATCACCCGTCGAGACGCTCGCGGTCGCCATCGAAACCCCGGAACCGCCCCGACCTGTCGAAGTGAGCCTTGCCCCGCTGCCTGAACGGGCTGTCGCTGCGGCGGTAGTTGCGCCCGAGGTCCTGCCCCTGGTGCCGCAACCGACCGAGATCGGCAGTCTGTCATTGCCGCCTGTGCTGGACGACGAATCGGCTGAAGTTGATCCTGAGGCGCTGTACGCCCTGCCCGATTCCCCCGAGCCGTCCTACAGCTCTGTCGCCAAACATATCGAAGACACCCTGCTCGGCCTGCTGGGCGACCTCGCTCTGCCCGAGCGGTACCGGCCCCAGGCGCAAGCCATGCGCGAACGCCTGGCCCAAGGGCTGAATTGGTACGAACTGCTACCGATCCTCGATGACCTGGCGGTATTGATGCTGGCCATCACCGATAGCGGCCAGCATGAGTTCGAGGCCTACCTCAAGCATCTCAACGAGCGGCTGGAAGCCTTCCAGAGCAACCTGCAGGCGGCCAGCGACGGGCACGCCGACAGCCGCAGCGCCGCGCGCGAGATGGATACGCAAATCCGTGAACAGATGGATGGCTTGCAAAGCAGTGTCCAGGAAGCGGCCGACCTCGATGACCTCAAGCAAGTGCTGGAAAGTCATCTTGAGGGGCTGTTGGGTGCCATGGACGAGCATCAAAAGCAGCGTGACCAGCGTGAACATGAAGTCGCCGCGCGGTTGCAGGGTTTGGCCGAGCGGGTGGCGAGTATGGAGCAGGAGGCCCAGGGCTATCGGGACCACCTTGAGGTGCAGCGCCAGAAAGCCTTGATCGACCCGCTCACTGGATTGCCCAATCGTGCGGCCTGGAGCGAGCGCCTGGAGTACGAGGTCAATACCTGGCATCAACAGGGCAACAGCCTGTCGTTGGCGATGCTCGACCTCGACCACTTCAAGCGCATCAATGACAGCTACGGCCATCTGGCGGGCGACAAGGTGCTGAAAATCATCGCCACTGTATTGAGCAAGCACCTGCGCCCGACGGACTTTATCGCACGGTTTGGCGGTGAGGAGTTTGTGCTGCTGATGCCGGATTCGGCGTTGGGCGGTGCGCTGGAACTCGGCGAACGCCTGCGCGCGGCCATCGAGGCGTGCCCGTTTCACTTCAAGGGCGAGCGGGTGACCATTACGATGTCCATCGGCATGGCGCAGTTCCAGCCTGGAGAGCGCAGCGACCTGGCACTCAAGCGCGCGGACGAGGCGTTGTATCGAGCCAAGGCGGCCGGACGTAACCAGGTGCAGGCGGCCTGAAAATTTGTTCGATTTTGTATTGCCGGCCGCTGGCCGGCAAACCGTACGTTACACTGTTGCATTATCGTCTTTAGCGTACTGTCTGTTGCCATGAAATTTCTAGTTACTGCTCTACTGTTCCTCACCCTCGCCGGTTGTGCGAGTGGCCCGCGGCTGGATACCAGCCACCCATCGGTGAACTTCGATCATCGTATCCAGTTCGTCGTCCTGCACTACACCGCTACCAACCTTCAAAGCTCGCTGGCGCTATTGACCAAAGGCCAGGTCAGCAGTCACTACCTGATTGGCGATGATGCCCGCGCAACCATCTATAAGCTGGTGGATGAAGACAAGCGTTCCTGGCACGCCGGAGAAAGTGAGTGGATGGGGCGTACCTGGCTCAACTCCAGCTCCATTGGCATCGAGATCGTCAATCCGGGTTATCGCGACACGCCAACAGGTCGGGTGTGGTATCCGTACTCCGAGGCGCAGGTCCAGTCCCTGGTGACCTTGCTCAAGGACATCAGCCAGCGCAACCGGATCAACCCGCGATTCATTATTGGTCATAGCGATATCGCGCCTGGCCGCAAACTCGATCCGGGTCCATTGTTCCCGTGGAAGCGCCTGGCTGATGAAGGTCTGGGGATCTGGCCCGAGGCCCAGGCGGTTGCGCGGTATCAGGCCGAGTACGCCGGGCAGTTGCCGAGCATTACCTGGTTCCAGGAAGAGTTGGCACGCTTGGGGTATGCCACGCCGCAAACCGGTGAATTGGATGTGGCGACACGGCGTGTACTGGCCGCCTTCCAGATGCGCTTCCGGCCGGCGTTGTTCGACGGTACGCCGGATGCGCAAAGTGCAGCGATCCTGCGGGTGCTGAACCACCGCTAAGGTCTTTAAGCGCTGCGCGCAATTGATGTGGGAGCCGTCGAGCTCCCACCTTTGATCGTTGCAGCCTTTGAGTAGCGCGCTGACTGATAGTTAAAGCGGCAACGCCATATAGAACTGCGTGCCCTGCCCCGGCCGGGAATAAACCCCCATCCTGCCACCGTGCAGCTGCACGATCTCCTTGCACAGCGCCAGCCCCAGGCCGGCACCGCCTTTCTTGCGGCCTACCTGGACAAAAGGTTCGAAAATCCTGCCCTGCTGGCCATAGGCGATGCCTTCGCCGTTGTCCTCCACGCTGATGATCAGCCGTTCGCCATGGCGCCGCGCTTGCAGGCGAATCTGCCCGCCGTCGCTGGTATGGCGCAGGGCATTGCCCAGCAGATTGTCGAGGACTCGCTCCAATTGCGCCCGGTCGGCGTGTAGCCTGGGTAGTTGCGCCTGTGCCTCTATCACCAGGTCGATGTTTTGCGCATTCGCCAGTTCGGCAAAACGCGCGCGGGCATGTTCGAGCAGATCGTTGGTGTCGCAGGGCGCCAGGGTGAGTTTTTGCAGGCCGTTCTGATAGCGGGAAAAGTTGAGCAAGTCGTTGATCAGTTGCATCAAGCGCTGCATTTCTTCATTGACCGTATTCAGCAGGTCGGCTTCGCGCGACTCGGCGGGGAACTTCGCCCGTTCCTGGAACAGCCCGAACGCCATGTGCATACCGGTGACCGGCGTGCGCAGTTCATGGGAGGCCCGCAGCACGAATTCGCTACGCACCCGCTCGAAGGCCCGTTGCTCGGTAACGTCATGCAATACCATCACCGCGCCGAGGATGTGCCCCTGGTGGTGGCTGACCGGCGTCATGCTGTAGGTCAGCAGGCGTGATTCGCCTTCGACTTCCACTTCCAGGTCGTCAGGTGCGCGCTCCAGGTTGCCGCCGCGCAGCACCAGATGCAGTTGCTCATCCAGTTCCGGGCGCTGTAACGCTTCGCCCAGGCCCTCTCCCAGGCGGGTCTCGTCCCAACCCAACTGGCGCTGGGCGACCGGGTTGAGGTGTTCAAGACGGCCTTGGCGGTCGATCATCAGCAAACCGTCGTCGATGCTGTCGAGCACGGCCTGCAAGCGTTGCTGACCGGCGAGCAATTCATCGACGTTCGTGGCCTGATGCTGGCGCAGGGCTTCGGCCATGATGCCAAAGCGCCGGGTCAACAGGTTCATTTCTGCAGCTGAAGAAATAGGCAGCGTGACATCGAAATTGCCTTGGCCGATTTTATCGGCAGCCTTGGCCAGCGCCTCGATCGGCCCGCCAAAGCGCCGGGCGATGCCATGGGCGGTGATGAACCCGATGATCAGCACTGCCAGCCCCACCAGCCCGAGCAGGCCGGCGATCCACAAGGCTCGCTCACGCGATTGCCGCACGGTGTCGCTGATGTTTTCCAGTGCGGTTTTGTGTTCGCTGATCAGCCCATTGCGCAAGGCGTTGAAGCTGTCGGTAAGTTTTGCGTTATTGCGCAGGGACGGCGGCGTACTTTCATTTTCGTCGAAGGCTTCGATAAACCTCAGGTAATCGGCCTTGGCCTGAGTGAGACCGCCGATCCTGTCCACACTTTTCTCATGGGCGATGCCTTGGTCCAGCAGCTTGAAATACTCCTGCTTGGATGTATTCAGCGCGACCGGGTCCGGGGTGTCGTTGAGCATCAGGATCAACTGGTCGCCCAGGGTCTGGCGCAGCTTGAGTCCCAGGTCCAGGGTAATGAAGTTGCTGCGGATCAGGGACTCCTGGGTCTTGGCCATTTGCATGACACTCACCAGCCCCAGCAGCAACCCAAGCAGGGCCACGGTGATCAGCGCAGAGATACTCAGGAACAGCCGCGTGCGCAGTTTCATCGCCAACTTCATAAGGTGCAGCTCACAGGTTGTATTGCTTGCGTTTGCGATACAGCGTCGATGCATCAATGCCCAGGGTCTTGGCCGCCTGGTCCAGGGTATCGCTGGTGGCCAGGACGGCGCCGATATGGGCCTTTTCCAATTCATCCAGGCTCAACGCCGCACCAATACGCGGGGAATTGTTGGTCGGTTGCTCGGCCATCCCCAGATGGCTGATTTCGACTTTCTCCTGGGCGCAGATGATGCTCGCGCGTTCTACGACGTTGCGCAGTTCGCGGATATTGCCCGGCCAACGGTAGTTGAGCAGGGCTTCACGGGCCTCATCGCTGAAGCCGCGAGCCGGCCGCGCATACTCTTTGACGAAGCGCGCCAGGAAGCGGTCGGCAAGGGCGAGGATATCTTCGCTGCGCTCGCGCAGGGGCGGCAGATGCAAGGTGATGACGTTCAGCCGATACAGTAAGTCTTCGCGAAAACGCCCATCGCGCACCATGTCTTCCAGGTTCAGGTTGGTCGCTGCCAGGATGCGCACATCGGCGCGCCGAGTGACTGGGTCGCCGACCCGTTCATATTCCTTGTCCTGGATGAAACGCAGCAACTTTGGTTGCAACGTCAGGGGAAAGTCGCCGATCTCGTCGAGAAACAGCGTACCGCCGTCCGCCTGGTTGACCCGCCCCAAGGTGCTTTCGCTGGCGCCGGTAAAGGCCCCGCGACTGTGGCCGAACAGCTCGCTTTCCATCAGTTCGGCGGTCAGGGATGGGCAGTTGATCGTGACGCAGGATTTTTTCGCCCTTTTACTCCAGCCATGAATGGCCCTGGCCAGCTCACCTTTACCCGTACCGGATTCACCGAGGATCAGGATATTGGCATCGGTGCCGGCCACTTGGCGGGCGGTTTCGAGCACCACCATCATCGACGGGCTATGGGAGTCGAGGCCATCCTTGGGCTGGCGTACTTCGCCTTCCAGCGCTTCGAGGCGTGCCGACAGCTGGCGCACTTCCAGTTGCTTGGCGGTGGCCAGGCGCAATTGGTCCGGGCTGCACGGCTTGACCAGGTAATCGGCCGCGCCCGCCTGGATCGCATCCACGGCAGTATCGACGGCTGAGTGGGCGGTGACGATCACCACGCGCATCCAGGGCGCCTGGATCCGCATTTGCGCCAGCACATCCAGGCCGTTGTCTTCGCCCAGGCGCAGGTCCAGAAAGCACAGGTCGAACACCTGGCGCTGCAACAGGGCATCGGCCTGGGCCGCGCTGTTGGCGGTGGCGACGGTATAGCCTTCATCTTCCAGGCAGTAGCGGAAGGTGCGGAGGATCGCGGACTCGTCGTCCACTAAAAGAATGCGGCCTTGAAGTTCCTTGGCTGATTCCATCTGTCCCGCGCTCCTTAAATTAAGAATGATTGATTTTGGTTAGTCCCGGAATAATCGGGCAAGTTGCATGGTTTATTCTGATTGATTCAAGGCCCTATCGCGCAGCTATCTAAGACCCTTCCTACTTATATGCCTGGGCAGTGGGTTTTTGACCCTTCTTGATGCTTCGGCAGCCCCACAGCCCGTTCTGATCCCTTGATCCGACCAACGACCATCGTGCATTTCGCACGGTGAGGATAGGCGCATCGTGCAGGATGCTGCTGATAAGAAAACCAATGATCTTATAAGCTACTGATTTTATTGGTTTTTATTCGGCGAAAAAACTGGCACGCACTCTGCAATATCTCTCTTACAAGCGTGATTAACGAACAAAACAAATGCGGGAGAGATTCAGGATGACTCGCCAAAGCCTCAAGCCATTGCGTGTATCGCCACTGCGCCTTCAACAGGGTCTGTTCGCCAGCCTTGCGTTGATGGTGACCTTGATCGGTGGCCAGCAGTTACAGCATTGGCAGCAGAGCCAGGCGTCCACCCCGCAGTTCGAACGCGCACCCATGACGCAGACCCATTTCCGTTCCGTTGGCAGCTCCAGCGCCGACGTGGCAACCCCACGCATGATGGCCGTTGAACAGGACATCGCCCTGTACGACGAACCTGTCCAGGAACGCTGGGTGTTCTAGGCACGAACCTGCCGCCCCGTTGGGACGCGACAGGATGGCTACACAGCAGTCACTTCTATAGACGCAAAAGGAGAATCACCATGTTGAGTTGGGCAATCACATTCCTGATCATTGCCATTGTGGCTGCAGTCCTGGGCTTCGGTGGTATCGCGGGCACCGCCACGGGTATCGCCAAGATTCTCTTTGTCGTTTTCCTGGTGATGTTCATCGCTTCCTTCTTCTTTGGCCGTCGCGGTCGAGGCTGAACATGGCCAACTTGTCTTTTAAAACCCTTGCTGCCGCCCTGCTGTTGGGCGGCAGTGGCTTGGCCATGGCCGCCAATGACGGCCAGGCGCGGGCCAATGACCTGCTCAATACCGACCCGCAATATCGCGAAACCTGGCAGGGCGTGGTCAAGCAGGAAGAGCGTTTGCCTGAATGGGTGATCAATCTTTCGGGCACTGCTGAGCAAATGAATGCCGTGACGGAAGACGGTGATGGTTATTTGGTCGGGCCGCTGTGTGAAACGGCCGATACCTGCCTGAATAAACGTCTGATCGTGGCTTTCAGCATGGATAAGGACGATGCCTACGCGATGTTGGTCGAAGTGCCTGCGGGGCTTCCGGCGGACAAGTCACCGACACGGCATGCGGACTACCGTTTTCTTGGCAAGCCGGATGAAGGCATGCAGAAGTTGCTGATGGAGCAATTGAAGAAAGATCCGAATTGGTACTAGGTCCGTCTGCGGGCCTCACCAACATGGAAACCGGCCAACTGCCTGTTTCCGTTTGCACCGCCACCTGACGGCGATGCATGACCAGGGGGCCGGGTTGCTCTGATCAAGGTGGATCGGCGTGACCTACGGGTACAGGGAGTGCCTGCGCAAGGGCCGGGTCAGGAGAAAAGCTGCGACGCAGGTCCGCAGGCCGTTATGGCCTGATGGACTTGCGGCGGGCTTGAGAGTGATCGCTAGGCGCTTATGCCGCCCATAGCTGTAAAATTCCCTTCTGCTACATCACAACCATTTCACGGTGTTACTGCGCGACCATCTATCGAGAAAGTTTGGTCTCGGCCAGACTGGTTTTTCGATGGTATGCGTAGGAATTTTCAAGAGTTTTTCCCTCCCGGCAAAAAAACCGAAAATCCCTGAGCGAGCCTGAAATGGCCGGTTCACGGCATGTATGCCTGACAGAATGTCGCATTCGAACTGACCAAACAGACAGTTTTATTTGCAAAAACCCATGCCGATTCGGCATAGGGTAGGCGTTTACGGCATTAGACTATGCCCCCCCGCATCGGAATAGTTGCGCCTTTTTTCGCTTGCCAGTAAGCCATATCGGCCATCTGCGGTGACCTTCTACGGAGGCTGATGCTCACACTTTTTCGCTCCCGGGCGTTCCAGCTGGCGCATCTGCCTGAGTCCACTTGAAACAAGGGTAATGACATGAAGAAGGCAAAACTAAGCCTCGCCTGGCAGATCCTCATCGGTCTGGTGCTAGGGATTGCAATCGGTGCTGTACTCAACCACTTCAGTGCCGAAAAAGCCTGGTGGATCAGCAACGTGTTGCAGCCGGCGGGCGATATCTTTATCCGCCTGATCAAGATGATCGTGATCCCGATCGTGATTTCGTCGCTGATTGTCGGAATCGCCGGTGTAGGGGATGCGAAAAAGCTCGGTCGGATCGGTGTGAAGACCATCGTTTACTTCGAAGTGGTCACTACCATTGCGATTGTGGTCGGTCTGCTGCTGGCCAACCTGTTCCACCCCGGTGCCGGGATCGACATGAGTACCCTGGGTACCGTGGATATCTCCAAGTACCAGGCGACCGCCGCCGAGGTGCAGCATGAACATGCGTTCATCGAGACCATCCTCAACCTGATTCCGTCTAACATCTTTGCCGCCGTAGCCCGTGGCGAGATGCTGCCGATCATCTTCTTCTCCGTGCTGTTCGGCCTGGGCTTGTCGAGCCTCAAGCCAGACCTGCGCGAACCCCTGGTGACCATGTTCCAGGGCGTGTCCGAGAGCATGTTCAAAGTCACCCACATGATCATGAAGTACGCCCCTATCGGTGTATTCGCCCTGATCGCGGTGACCGTGGCCAACTTCGGCTTCGCCTCGCTGCTGCCATTGGCCAAGCTGGTGATCCTGGTTTACGTCGCCATCCTGTTCTTTGCCTTTGTGATTCTTGGCCTGATCGCTCGCCTGTTTGGCTTCTCGGTGATCAAGCTGATGCGCATCTTCAAAGATGAGCTGGTACTGGCCTACTCCACCGCCAGCTCCGAGACCGTGCTGCCGCGCGTGATCGAGAAGATGGAAGCCTACGGTGCGCCGAAAGCCATTTGCAGCTTTGTGGTACCTACCGGTTACTCGTTTAACCTCGACGGTTCGACCCTGTACCAGAGCATCGCGGCAATCTTCATTGCCCAGCTGTATGGCATCGACCTGTCGGTTGGCCAGCAACTGATGCTGGTACTGACCCTGATGGTCACCTCCAAAGGCATCGCCGGTGTGCCGGGCGTGTCCTTCGTGGTACTGCTGGCAACCCTGGGCAGCGTGGGCATTCCATTGGAAGGCCTGGCGTTCATCGCCGGTGTCGACCGCATCATGGACATGGCGCGTACCGCCCTGAACGTGATCGGCAACGCCCTGGCCGTGTTGGTCATCGCGCGTTGGGAAGGCATGTACGACGATGCCAAGGGCGAGCGCTACTGGAACTCCCTGCCACACTGGCGGACCAAGACCGCGCTGCCGGCTGGCGAGACCAGCCAGGGCTGATCCCTGCTTGATTCGCACAAACCCCGGTAAATCCGGGGTTTGTCGTTTCTGCCAGCCCCGCTATCATTCGCCACATATTTAAAGGGGTGTGACTGATGCTTAATGGCCTGTGGCTTGGCTTCTTTGTCGTGGCAATGGTATCGGCGCTGGCGCAATGGCTGGTGGGCGGCAACGCCGGGATCTTTGCGGCGATGGTGGAGAGTATCTTCGCCATGGCCAAGCTGTCGGTCGAAGTGATGGTGCTGCTGTTCGGTACCCTGACCCTCTGGCTGGGCTTTCTGCGCATCGCCGAGAAGGCCGGGATTGTCGAGTGGCTGGCCAAGGCTCTGGGCCCGCTGTTCCTGCGGCTGATGCCGGAAGTGCCGGCCGGTCACCCGGCCATCGGCCTGATCACCCTCAACTTTGCCGCCAACGGCCTGGGCCTGGATAACGCGGCGACGCCGATCGGCCTCAAGGCCATGAAGGCGCTGCAAGAGCTCAACCCGATCCCCAACACCGCGACCAACGCGCAGATCCTGTTCCTGGTGCTCAACGCGTCCTCCCTGACCCTGCTGCCGGTGACGATCTTCATGTACCGCGCCCAGCAAGGCGCGCCCGACCCGACCCTGGTGTTCCTGCCGATCCTGCTGGCCACCAGCGCCTCGACCCTGGTGGGGCTGCTGTCGGTAGCACTGATGCAACGCCTGCGCCTTTGGGACCCGGTGGTGCTGGCGTACCTGATCCCCGGTGCGCTGGTGCTGGGTGGCTTTATGGCCTTGCTGGCCACGATGTCGGCGACGGCCCTGGCAGGCTTGTCCTCGATCCTCGGCAACCTCACGCTGTTTGGCCTGATCATGCTGTTCTTGCTGATCGGCGCGCTGCGCAAGGTCAAGGTCTACGAAGCGTTTGTCGAAGGTGCCAAAGAGGGCTTCGACGTTGCCAAGAACCTGCTGCCGTACCTGGTGGCGATGCTGTGTGCAGTCGGCGTGCTGCGCGCTTCCGGGGCGCTGGAGTTTGGCCTGGAAGGCATTCGCCATCTGGTGGCCTGGACCGGCCTGGACACGCGTTTTGTCGACGCCTTGCCTACGGCGATGGTCAAGCCCTTCTCCGGCAGCGCGGCGCGGGCGATGCTGATCGAGACCATGCAGACCCAAGGGGTGGACAGCTTCGCGGCGCTGGTGGCGGCGACGATCCAGGGCAGTACCGAGACCACCTTCTATGTGCTGGCGGTGTACTTTGGCTCGGTGGGTATCCAGCGGGCGCGGCATGCGGTGGGGTGTGCGTTGCTCGCGGAGTTGGCCGGTGTGGTGGCGGCGATTACCGTTTGCTACTGGTTCTTTGGCTAAGGCTTAGATCGCTATCGCAGGCAAGCCCACACATCAGAATGTGGGCGCTGGCTTGCCTGCGATGAGGCCCTCAGCGTTTCGGCGCTGCATTGCCCTGCGCCACCACCCAATCCACCACCTGCTTGTTCAACTGATCCCCCGCCAACCCAAACCCGGCGACCACCGCTGGCACCTGGGTATCACTCACCGGCTGGCGCACTTCAAAGCGCTTGGCCGCCACGATCCGCTGGTCACTGCCGCGCACCAGTCGCGCGTCCAGGCGTATCACCACCTCCACTGCCCCGCCCCGGTACTCGCTCTGGAAGGCCTGCAACTGCCCGCCCAGATCGAAGTCCGCCTGCAGGTTGGTGTCATCGGTGCTCAGGAACGCCACCCGGCCATCGCGCTGGAAACCGTCCAACAGACGGTTGCGCAACAACACCGGCGCCGGATCGCTCCAGCGCGACTGGGCATAGCTGCTGATCAAGTTGCCCTCGGGGACCACGGCAATGCGCGGGCTGTCGAGGAATTCACTGGCCTGCGGCTTGGCCAGGCGCAATGACCAGGTGCCCGGGTTGCCATGGGCTGAGGCCTGGGCTGCCGGTAGCCGATAGACGTTGGATGGATCGGCCTTGGGCAGGATCGAGCAGGCGCTGACCAGGGCCAGGGCCACTGGCAGGATCATTTGGTAAGCACGCTTCATGGCGTGAACTCCTTGTTCTTGTCACTGCCCAGCAGGTACCCGCTGGGGTTGGCTTCCAGGCGACGGGAAATGGCCCGCAGGGAGCCGAGGGTATCGCGCAGTTCGCGCACGGCCGGCGCCAGTTCATTGAGGCCCTGCATGCCGCTGTTCAGGGATTCTTTGTTGTCGCTCAACAAGGTGTTGATGGTCGCGGTGCTTTGCTCCAGGGAGCGCATGGCCCCTTCGGCGCTGCCGAACATCTGTTTGCCCTGGTCGTTGAGCAGGCCGTTGGCGTTGCGCATCAGCGCGGTGGTCTGCTCCAGGGTGGCGCCCGCCTGTTTGCTGACCTGGGCCAGTTGCTGCATCACCACCTTGATATCGCCCCGTTGCTCGGCGATGGCCCCGGTGGTCTGCTCCAGGTGTGCCAGGGTGCCGCTCAGGCGATCGACGTTGGCGGGCGAGAACATGCGGTTGGCGTTGTGCAGCAGCAGGTTGATGCTGGTCATCAGGTCATTGCTGTTGTTCAGCAGCCGGGCGATGGGCGATGGCGAGGCGGTGATCTGCGGCAGGTTGCCGTTCTTGCCCTTGAGTTCGGGGCTTTGCGGAGTGCCGCCGCTCAGTTGAATGATCGAGGTGCCGGTGATGCCAGTCAGCGCCAGCTTGGCCTGGGTGTCTTCCTTGATCGGCGTCTGCCCGGCCAGGCGGATGCGTGCCAGGACGCGACGTGGGTCTTTCGGGTCCAGGCGCAGGCTGGTGACATCACCGACCTTGATCCCGCTGTACTGCACCGCGCTGCCCTGGGACAGGCCGCTGACCGCTTCGTTGAAGATCACTTCGTAATCCTGGAACGCGCTGTCGACGCTGGACTTGGCCAGCCACAAGCCGAACAGCATGGCGCCGACCACAACGATCACGCTGAACAGACCGATCATCACATGATGGGCTCGGGTTTCCATGTCATACCTCGTTAAGCTGTTGAGCGGCATCCAGTGCCGCACGGCCCCGTGGGCCATGAAAGTATTCGTGAATCCAGGCGTCGTCCGTTTCCGAAACAACATCTATGGCTCCGGCCACCAATACCTTTTTCTGCGCCAGCACCGCCACGCGGTCGGTGATGGTGTAGAGCGTGTCCAGGTCATGGGTGATCAGCAGCACACTCAGGCCCAAGGCATCGCGCAGGGTCAGGATCAACTGGTCGAAGGCTGCTGCGCCAATGGGGTCGAGGCCGGCAGTCGGTTCATCGAGAAACAGAATGTCCGGGTCCAGGGCCAGGGCGCGGGCCAGGGCCGCACGCTTGATCATCCCGCCCGAGAGTGACGACGGGTATTTGTCGGCCGCCGACAACGGCAGCCCGGCCAGGGCCAGCTTCACCGCTGCCAGGTGCTCGGCATCGGCACGGCTGAGGCCGGCGTGTTCGATCAATGGCAGGGCGACGTTCTCCGTGACCGTCAGCGAAGAAAACAGCGCGCCCTTCTGGAACAGCACGCCGAAACGCCGCTCCACCAGGGAGCGCTCGTGCTCCGCCAGGCTCGGCAGGTTCTGCCCGAAGACCCGCACCTGGCCTTCACTGGGCTGGCGCAGGCCGACGATGCTGCGCAACAGCACCGACTTGCCGCTGCCCGAGCCGCCGACCACGGCGAGGATCTCGCCCTTGTACAGGTCCAGGTCGAGGTTTTCATGCACGCTTTGCGGGCCAAAGCGGTTGCACAGGCCACGGACTTCGATCACCGCCTCGCTGGGCGCTCGCTGTAAACGGCTCACCAGCCCATCTCCATAAAGAACAATGCGGCCACTGCGTCGAGCACGATCACCACAAAAATTGATTGCACCACCGCAGAGGTGGTGTGGGCACCGACCGATTCGGCGCTGCCGCTGACCTTGAAGCCTTCCAGGCAGCCAATGGCGGCGATCAGGAAGGCGAAGAACGGCGCTTTGACCAGGCCCACCAGCAAATGCTGGACGCCAATGTCCGATTGCAGCAGCGAGAGGAACATCGCCGGCGAAATATCCAGGGCCACGGCGCACACCACGCCGCCGCCGATAATTCCGGAGATCATGGCGAGGAAGGTCAGCATCGGCAGCGCCACCAGCAACGCGAGAACGCGGGGCAGCACCAGCAACTCCATGGGGTCCAGGCCCAGCGTGCGGATGGCGTCGATTTCTTCGTTGGCCTTCATCGAGCCGATCTGCGCGGTGAAGGCACTGGCGGTACGGCCGGCCATCAGGATTGCCGTGAGAAGGACGCCAAACTCCCGCAGGAAGGAGAACGCCACCAGGTCCACGGTGAAAATACTTGCGCCGAAACTTTCCAGCACCGTGGCGCCGAGAAACGCAACCACGGCGCCCACCAGAAAGGTCAGCAAGGCGACGATAGGCGCGGCGTCGAGCCCGGTCTGTTCGATATGCGCCACCATCGGCGTCAGGCGCCAGCGCTTGGGCCGGAACACGCCACGGGCGAGGGTTTCGAGGATTAGGCCGATAAAGCCGAGCAGCTTCATGGCATCTTGCCAGACGGTATCCACCGCGCCGCCGATGCGTGCCAGCAGTTGGATGCCGGCGCTTTCCTGCGGCTCTTTGACTGGCACACAGAAATCATTCAGGGAGCGGTAGACGGTCTTGAGCAGCGCGCGGTCGGCGGCGGGCAGACTGCAGTCGGATTGTTCGGCGGAGTGCTCGATGCGCTCGGGCCCCAACAGTTCCACCAGCAGCGAGGCGCCGGCAGTGTCCAGCGCGCCCAGGCCGTTGAGGTCGACGCGGGTGCTAGCGTCGTACTGGCCGTCGAGGCTCGCCGACAACCGCTTGAGGGCGCTGTAGTGGGCCAGCGTCCAGTCCCCGGTGACCCTGAGTTGGGGCGGTTGGGTGGACGCGTCCAGGTGGGCATTGCCTGCCGTTGTGCTACTGGTCATAAGCTCCGAGCTTGTTTGGCTATTCCACAATTGCTATGTAATAGCACGATCCATCCTACTTTGGCGTGTCCGTTGGTGCTGTGTCCGTGACTTTAAAGCGCAACACGCCGATCACCTGGCCATCTTCGGTCAGCACCCGCACTTGCCAGCGGCCCGCGGCATTCGCCGGGAAGTTCTGCTTGTGCGTCCAGGCCCGATAGCCTTCCTTGCGCCCGCCATGGATGTCCAGGGCAATGCGGTCGACCTCTTTGCCGTTGAACTTCCACACATGGTAGATGCGCTCGTCCAGCCCGCGCGGTGCGTTGATCGCGGTGTAGGCGTACAGGCCACTGCTGCGCAGTTGGCTGGCGCTGACTTCCTTGAGGTCATCGCCGGGGGTACGGTCCTGCAATTGGGTGCTGATTGCCACTTCGGTCATCCACAGGGTCGCCGGCGGCACCCAACTGCGCAGGAACCAGCCCGCGCAACCGATCGCCGCCGTCACGCCCAGCAGCATCAGCCACCCCTTGACGCTGCGCAGTGGCAGGCTTACTGCCAGGCTGGGGATCGACAAGGCCATCGCCACGCCCAGGGCCAGTTTGTAACTTTCGGCGGTGGTCAGGTGCAGGATGATCGGCAACGCGGTGAGCAAGGCGGCAAACAGGGTCAGGGTGTGCAGCGCCAGAAACAGCGAGCGCTTGGGTGCCAGCCATTTGTAGTACAGCGGGTCGGTGATCGAGACGAGTGCGGCGGCGCCCAGCAAACCGGTGAAAATTGCCTGGCTGCTGTTCCAGGTGGTGGTGACAAAAAAGAACGGCAGGACAAAAAACAGGCTTTCCTGGTGGATCATTTGCGTGGCGTAGCGCAGCAGCGGCTCGGGGATTTCCCGCTTGAAGACCTTGCTGAACAACTGGGTGAAGCTGTTCTCCAGCATCAGCCACAGCCAGCTCACCAGCATGATGATCGCGATCCAGCTGGCCATGCCTTGCTGGCGGTCCACCAGGATAAAGCTGCCCACCCCCGAGATAAAACCGCCGAGTGCGATCACCCCTGGGTAGCGCTTCATCAGTTCGAGGATGCGCTGGATGAGATGGGTCAGGTTTGGCATTCGGCGGTTCGCAGTCTTTGTAGGAAAAAATCCCAGACAGAATAACGTCTTAGCCCTCTGAGTGGCGTGCGATTACGCAACTGCTTTGCGATAACGGAGCACGCCAATCAGCCCAATGGCAATCAGCCCCAGCACGCCTGCGGCGATCCAGCCCAGGGCGTCGTAACTGAGCAACGGCTTTTCGATGCGCCAGTAGCCGCGCTGGTTGAGCAACTGGCGCATGGCCTGGTTGGTTTGCGCCAGGCTTACGGCCTTGATGCGCTTGGCCGGGTCGCTGAAGCGGCCATCGGCGTAGTCGGCCAAGGCGCCCCAGTAATAGTCGGCCAGGCCACTGTTGCCCTGCACGGCCCAGGCCTGGCGGTCGATGGCGGCTTGTTGCAGGCGGCTAAAGGTGACTCGGTCGAGGCCATCCTCAAGCAGCTTGGCCTTGAGGTTTTCGAGGACGTGTTCGGCTTCAGGCAGGTTGTCGCGGTCCAGGTCGGCGTTCAGGCTCATGAACCCCACGCCGCCGAGCACTTCGCGCTCGCTCCGCGGGCCGTAGGACAGGCCATGCTGCAGGCGCAACTGGCGATACAACGTCCAATCCAGATAGTCCTTGAGCAGGTCGTAGGTCGCGTCGTGCTGGTCGTCCAGTATCGGCTCGGGAAACAGCCAGTGCAGCTTGGCGCCATCGCCGACCCAGCCACGGACCAGGTCACGCTGGGTCGCTGCGGCCTTAAGGGTTTGCGGTAAGGCCCGGTGTTCACTGGGGTCTACCGGCTCGAGCTGGCCATAGGTGCGTTCCAGATAGGCCGGGAGCAGTTTGTCGAGGTCGCCGACGATGATCAGGGTCATGTTGTTGGGGGCGTACCAGTCCTGGCGTACCTTTTCCAACTGGGCGCGGGTCAGGTGCTCGACTTCGGCACGCTCGGCGCATTTGAGGCCCAGTTCCACCGCCAGTTGATTGCTGGCGTTGTGGCCCAGGTCCTGGCGATCCAGCAGGCGTTGCAGGTGCGAAGAGTGGCCGCCGTCTTCGCGCTCCACCACCTGTTTGGCCGCGCTGATTGCGGCGTCGCTCAGCTCGGTACGGGTCACGATTGCCATCAGCAGGTCCAGCACCTTGCGCTGGTTGCGCGCCGGGGCTTCGATGACGAAGGTGGTGTCGGCATTGCTGGTGTAGGCGTTCCACTCCCCGCCCAGGGCCTGCATCTGTTCTTCCAGCTCGCCCTCGCCGCCGCCATTGATGCCGCTGAATAGCAGGTGCTCCAGCAGGTGCGGCAGTTCCTTGTCCGCGCAACTGAAGTCGTCCAGGCCTACACCGACCACCAGGCGGATCGCCACGTGCCCACGTTCGGTGCCCGGCTTGAGCAGCAACTGCAGGCCGTTGGGCAACAGATAACCTTCGACCTGCAAGCGGTCAAAGGCAAAGGCGTGGGCCGAGCCTATGAGCAGGCAGGCGAATAACAGGCGACGCATAACGGGGTTCCTGGCGGGTGATGACTTTGGGAGCAGCCAGTGTGTCAGGCATGCATTTGTCTGCTGACACACCGCTATCGCGGGCAAGCCCGCTCCCACATTGGTTGGGCGGTGTTTTTAACTGACTCCCCGGGCGTGCGGTTCGTTCAGGGCGAATGGGTGATGTCGGCAATATTGTCCACTGCCAGCGCGCCGGTCTCGGAGGTTTCCAACACTACATAAGCACTGCTGCAAAACAACGAGTTCAGGCGTTTCATGTCGGCAATCAGCTCTAGGTGCAGGGAGCTGGTCTCGATACTTTGCACGATCTTGCGTTGCAGGCGGCTGACGTGGGCGTGGGCCAGGCGCCGTTCCTGGGCGCGGAAGCGGCGCTTCTCGCGCAGTAATTGGCGGGCGCTTTCCGGGTCGGCGCTGAGGAATACCGACAGGCCCAGGCGCAGGTTGGAGATCAACTGGCTGTGCAGGTCGGCCAGTTCCTCCAGCCCGACTTCGGAAAACGAGCGACGCTGGGAGGTTTTCTGCTGCTGGACCTTGCGCAGCATGCGCTCGATCAAGTCGCCGGCCAGCTTCAGGTTGATCGACAGCTCGATGATTTCGGCCCAGCGCCGGCTGTCGTGCTCGCTGAGGTCCTCCCGGGGCATTTGCGCCAGGTACAGCTTGATCGCGCTGTAGAGCGCCTCGACATCATCGCTGAGGCTGCGCATTTCCTGGGTGATCGCGGTTTGTTTGCCGCGCAGCACTTCCAGCGTGGCGGTCAGCATGTTGTCGATCAGGTCGCCTAGGCGCAGGGTTTCCCGCGCGGCATTGGCCAGGGCCAGGCTCGGCGTGGTCAACGCCGTGGGGTCGAGATGGCGGGGTTTGGCCAGGCCATTGGCCTCTGGGCGCTCCGGCAGCAGCCAGGCACACAGGCGTGCCATGGGGCCGATAGTCGGCAGCAGGATCAGGCAGCGGGTGACGTTGTAGAGCAGGTGAAAGGTGATGACCATGCCCTGGGCGCTGTAGTCCAGGGTGTCCATCCACTGCACCAGCGGGTCAAGGACGGGAATGATCAGCAACAGGCCGATCAGCTTGTACAGCAGGCTGCCCAGGGCCACTTGGCGGCCGGCGGCGTTTTGCATGCTGGTGCTGAGGAAGGCCAGCACGCCGCTGCCGATATTGGCGCCGATCACCAGGCCGATGGCCACATGCAGGCCAATCACCCCGGCGCCGGCCAGGGTCGCGGTCAGCAGCACGGCGGCCAGGCTGGAGTAGGAAATCATCGCAAACAGCGCGCCCACCAGGGCATCGAGCAGAATGTCGCCGGTCAGCGAGGCGAACAGCACTTTGACGCCCTGGGCCTGGGTAATCGGCCCGACGGCTTCAACGATCAGTTGCAGGGCGAGAATGATCAGGCCCAGGCCGATCCCCACCCGCCCCATCTGCCCGGCGCGTGTCTGCTTGCGCGACAGGAAGAAGATCACCCCGAGAAAGATCAGCAGCGGCGACAGCCACGACAGATCCAGGGTCAGCACCCGCGCCATCAATGCGGTCCCGACGTCGGCACCGAGCATGGTCGCCAGGGCGGGGGTCAGGCCCATCAGGCCCTGGCCGACAAACGAGGTCACCAGCATCGCCGTGGCGTTGCTGCTTTGCACCATCGCGGTCACCAGGATCCCGGCAATGAACGCCAGCCAGCGCCTGGCCATGTTCTGCCCGATGACTTGGCGCAGGTTGGAACCGTAGACCCGCAGGATGCCAGTACGGACGATATGCGTGCCCCAGATCAGCAGGGTTACCGCAGAAAGAAGATTGAGCAGGGTCAGCATGCTCGGCCCCCTGTATTGAGTCGTGCTCGAAGTGGAGCAAAAAGTGCCGTGTGCCGTTTTGGGTTATGTACTTAAGCTGTAGTTGGCGAACGGCCTGTGCGCCAGCATCGCATAGCTAAAGTCGGCTTTGAAACAAAACTGTCATGAAATCAGCTTTTTGCAGGCGAAAAAAAGGGGCCCGCATGGGGCCCCTCATTCGGTCATCGCAGGTTTACTGGCCCGGAATGTCCTTGCGCAGTTTCACTGGATCCTGCTGCTTTTTCTTCTTCGCGATGGCGCTACGCATCTTGATGTTGACCGCTTCTACCGCCAGGGAGAACGCCATGGCGAAGTACACGTAGCCTTTTGGCACGTGGACGTCGAAGGATTCAGCGATCAGCACGGTACCCACGATGAGCAGGAACGACAGCGCGAGCATTTTCAGCGACGGGTGCTTGTCGATGAACTCACTGATGGTGCCAGCTGCCAGCATCATCACCAGTACCGCTACGATGATCGCCGCGACCATGACCGGAACGTGGGAAACCATACCCACGGCGGTAATCACCGAATCCAGGGAGAACACGATGTCGATGATCGCGATCTGGATGATGGTGTAGATGAACTTGCCACCCTTGCCTTTCGGCTCTTCGTGGGTTTCGTCTTCACCTTCCAGGGCGTGGTACATCTCCTGGGAGCTTTTCCACAGGAGGAACAGGCCACCGAAGAACAGGATCAGGTCGCGACCGGAAATACCCTGGCCTGCGATGGTGAACAAGTCGGCGGTCAATTGCATGACCCAGGTGATCGACAGCAGCAACAGGATCCGCGTGACCATGGCCAGGGCCAGGCCGAAGATCCGGGTGCGCGCCTGCATATGCTTGGGCATACGGCTGACCAGGATCGAAATCATGATGATGTTATCGATGCCCAGGACGATCTCGAGAGCCGTCAAGGTGAAGAAGGCAATCCAGATCTCCGGATTGGTCAGCCATTCCATATGTGTTCCTTTGCGCGAGTGTTAGACCGCGCCGGCAGTAGGACCGGCGCAGTGGGTTGTTACGATTATAGAGTGCTGAACAGCGGGAATGTGCCCAACAACAATGCAGCGAACATTATGCACAGGCATACCAGTACTGCCCACTTCAGGGTGAAGCGTTGGTGATCGCCAAATTCGATACCGGCCAGGGCGACCAACAGGTAAGTCGAGGGCACCAGCGGGCTGAGCAAGTGTACCGGCTGGCCAACGATTGAGGCACGGCCCATTTCTGCGGCGGTGATGCCGTAGTGGCTGGCGGCTTCGGCCAATACCGGCAGTACGCCGTAGTAGAACGCATCGTTGGACATGAAGAAGGTGAACGGCATGCTCACCAGCGCGGTGATCACCGCCAGGTACGGGCCCAGGGCCTCAGGGATGACTGCCAGTAGGCTCTTGGACATGGCGTCGACCATGCCAGTGCCCGACAGGATGCCGGTGAAGATACCCGCGGCGAAGATCAGGCCGACCACCGCCAGCACGCTGCCCGAGTGGGCGGCAACGCGGTCTTTCTGCTGCTGCAGGCACGGGTAGTTGACGATCATCGCGATACTGAAGGCCACCATGAACAGCACGGGCAGCGGCAACAGGCCGGCGATCAGGGTGCACATCAGGGCCAGGGTCAGGGCGCCGTTGAACCAGATCAGTTTCGGGCGACGGGCATCGGGGAACTGCGAGACGCTGATTTCGCTATGGTCGACTTCATCGCCTTGCAAGTGCAGCACACCCAGACGAGCGCGCTCGCGCAGGCCGTACATATAGGCGATCACCAGAATGGCGACCACGCCGGCGGCCATGGCCGGGATCATCGGTACGAAAATATCCGAGGGGTCCACGTGCAGCGCACTGGCGGCGCGGGCGGTCGGGCCGCCCCAGGGCGTCATGTTCATCACGCCACCGGCGAGGATGATCAGGCCGGCCATGATCCGCGGGCTCATGCCAATGCGCTTGTACAGCGGCAGCATGGCGGCCACGCAGATCATGTAAGTGGTGGCACCGTCGCCATCCAGGGACACCACCAGTGCCAGTACGGCAGTACCGACGGCGACTTTAAGCGGGTCGCCCTTGACCAGCTTGAGGATCTTGCGCACGGCCGGGTCAAACAGGCCAGAGTCGATCATCAAGGCAAAGTAGAGGATGGCAAACATCAGCATCACGCCGGTGGGCGCGAGCTTGGTGATGCCTTCGAGCATCATCGGGCCGATCTTTGGCGCAAAGCCACCGAACAGCGCGAACAGGATCGGCACGATGATCAGGGCGATCAGCGCCGACAGGCGCTTGGTCATGATCAGGAACATGAACGTGATGACCATGGCAAAGCCAAGGAAAGTCAGCATAGGAATACTCCAGGCGTAGCGCGGCTAGGGAATGGCGAACCGGGTTGGGGTCAGCGCAGAACGAAAAGCGCGAGGCGTACGGGGGGAGTCGGGAAAAACAGGAGGGTAGGAGCGGACATCAGAATCACCATTGTTGTTGTTAATTGGGCCCCTGGGCGTAGAAAAGCTCAGGTTGGCCAACCGGTCTATTGCCGGTAGTGAGGGCGATCCTAATCGCGAAAGCTTTCAGCCAGCTTTCGCTGGGTAAACAGGCGATGAACAGATGCTTCGTGGGATTGGTCTGGTTTTGATGTCTGTAAGGGCGCTATCGCGGGCTTGCCCGCGATGCTGTTGACCTTAAGGCAGTTGCAGGCCACCGGCCGCCTTGTGCAAGGCCCGCAGATGTTCGCCCACCTGCTTGAGATTGGCCTCGCAGGCGGCAATCTCTGCAGCCCGCGAAGGCTCCAGCAGTGCCCTCACCTCTTTGTCCAGGTCGCCGGTCAACGATTGCAGCTGTTTCTGGCGCGATGCGCTTTCCGACTCCAGGCGCTGCCACTCCTTGGGTTGGGGCAATCCATAGCCGCCGCTGCCGAGCAGTTCCGCCGGGCGGCTGAGGAAGCCGCTGTTGGCGAGGATCTGCTGCAACGTGGCATCGGCCTTGGCCATGCCGCCGTTCTTCAGCTCACGGGCACCGAGGTAGCGTTGCTTGACCTCGTCCTGGGCGAGCATCAGCTGTTTGCGAAAGCTGGCCTGTTCCAGCAGCAGCAAGGCGGCGCTGGTGCGCAGGTCAGCCTTGTCGAACCAGGTCCTGCGTTGCTCGGCGCTCAAGGCCAGCCAGTCTTCGACCTGGGTCTGCGGGATCGGCAGGTGTTTCTTCAGCACCTCGAACATCGCCTGGTAGCGCTCGCGGAAGGAGTCGAAGTGATAGCCCAGGCGCAAGGCTTCGCGGCGGTCATCCAGCACGCTGGTGTCGGCCAGCCCACGGGCCTTGAGCACTTCGAGCAAACCGTTGGGGGTGATGTTGTCCAGGGTGGTCAGTTGCGGGTTGGCGCTGCCGCTGCGCAGCAGTTTCAGGCCTTCGACCGCGCAGTTGTTGGAGAGGAAGTAGTAATTGCCGTCGTAGCTCCAGTGCATTTCGGCGGCGTGTTCGACGGTGTCGTTGATCTCCTGGCGCGTGAGGATCAAGGGCACCGATGCCAAGCCGCGCAGTTCGGTCTTGGTGTATTCGTCGATCACCTGGGCCAGGGGCAGTACAAACAGGCGTGAGGGGTACTTGCCTACCAAACCGTCCCAACTCGATAGTTGCACGTCGCCCACGAATGCGCGGTAGGACAACACCAAGTGCTGGTCCAGGTCCAGACGGCAATCCGGGCCACGGGGGCGGCCCGGGGCGCAGATCACCAGGCGCAGCATGCTGTGGCCCCAGCGGCTCACCAGGTTCTGGTTGGCCTCGGCCAGCAGGTAGTCGATGGCGTACACGCGCTCGGGATCGACCTGGCCCAAGGGCGTCTTGGCAAAATCGTTACCGGCATTGAGGAAGGCGAAAGTGTTGGCGCAGGTGTCCTTGGCCGGCGGGGCCCAGCCGAAGTGTGCCTGGTAGTAGCGATACAGCGCAGGACGGCGGCAGGCGTAGCTCGGGTCGAGGAGGAAGTACTCCATGTTGACCGCGACGAACTCCTTGGGGTTGGTGATTTCGTACAGGTCCGGACTACGGGCCACTTGCCGATTGTGTTGCTCGCGCTCGCCACGGCGGCCGACGTATTGCGGCCAGCCGGCCAGGTCGAGCAAGCGCGGGTCGTCGCTGAGGGTGAAACGGCGGTCATTCTGGCCACGGCATTGATCGGGCAGGCCAATCAGGCCGGTGATGTTGTTCTGGCGGCTGCAGCGCTGGATCAGCGAGCGCTGGTCCTTGGGCCACAGGCGCGCACGGTCATAGATGTGGGTCAGTTCATGCAGCACGGTGGCGAGCAGTTCCCGGCGCACGGTGCCATGGGGGCGCTGAGTCTGCTGGGTGGCGGCGGTGCCGTCCGTGAGGCTGGCCAGCAGCTTGCGGTTGAGGTCCAGTTCCGAGACCAGTGACGCCTGGCCATAGGCATTGGCGGGCATCTCGTCGGTCCAGCCGACGTCGATGCGCCGGTCCAGTTGCTCGATGAAGCGCGGCGGCAGCGCCTGCATGGCTTCATCAAGCAATGCCTGGCTGGCCTGCTGTTGGGCTGGGCTCAAGCCGTCGGTCTTGAGCCGTAGTTGCAGGCTGGCCTGGGCGGCGCTGCCTGCCAGCAGTACCGTCGCAGCCAATAGCCAGGCGGTGAAGCGCCTCACAATGCGAGGATGGCTTCGGCGAGGACCTGGTCGCTGGCGTCGCGGGCTTCTGGCACGCGGGTGCGCAGGGTGTCGAAGGCGGCTTCCAGTTGCGCGCCACGGATATCGCCATTGCTGGCGACAAAGCTGGCGGCATCGTCGTGGGCTTCGCGCACGACTTTGGAGTCACGGATGGAGGTGGTGGTGTCCGAGGTGAAATCAATGGTGCGGCCGAAGGCACGAACAATGATGTTACTGGTAGCCACGAGGGTTTGAGCCTGGGCGATATCGGCCAGCAGGAACAGGCCGAGAACAGCAGCGATCAACGGGCGACGCATGGAATGACTCCAAAGAGAAAGGATGATTATTGGACGAGAATTGCCTGGGCCAGTTCAAGGTCACTGGACTTAAGTTTTGGTTGGGTGCGACGCAGATAATCCAGTGCACTTTCCAGTCGGGCGCCCCGCCATTGGCCGTCAGTGGCAATAAACGCGGCAGCGTCATCCTGGGCGGCCAGTAGCAATTTACGGTCGAACGGCGCCGAGGTCACTTTGCTGGTGGCATAGGCACTGGCGACGAGGCCTTGCGTGGACACATCAAAGGCCTGGGCAGGCCCGGCCCCGCACACGGCAAGCACTGTAGGAACAATCAACAAACGGTATGAAAAAGCCATGGGACTCGACAACTGAAAACGAGCGCCAAGGCTAGCGTAATGCCTGGGCGAGAGCCAGCGCGGGCACCTCTATGTAGGAGCTGGCTTGCCGGCTCCTACAAAACAGCTCCGGCTCAGATGGCCAGGATCGCCTGGGCCAGTTGCACATCCGTGGCCGCATTGAGTTGTGGCGCCTGTTGGCGGATCTGCGCCAGGGCGCTTTCCAGCTTCACGCCACGGATCGCGCCTTCACTGGCGACGAAGCTGGCGGCATCGTCACGGGCAGCACGTACGACCTTGTTGTCGCGCAGGGACGATGTGGCATCGGAGCTGGCATCGGACGTGGCTTTAAGCGCGCCCACAATCGAGTCGGTGGTCACAATCAGGCTGGTGGCGCTGGCATTGGCGGCGACGGCAAGCAGGGCTGCAGCGCTCAGCAAACGAAGACGGGACATGGGGTGACTCCTGTGTATGGGACGAACTAATGACGCGATAGTAGCGGGCGCCTATCTGTTCGGGTAGTACGCAGTGAGAAGTCGTTGCCCGGAAAGGCTATTGGGGTAGTACAAAACGATCGTTATAAAATTGTACTGGTCGATTCTTAAACCAATGAAACTGTACTTGTTGCGAGGCTGAGCACTGACTTTTCAGCCTCCCAGAAACCACAAAACCCGCCTCCGGTTACCCGGGGCGGGTTCTGCTACAACAATTCGGGTTGCTGGCTGTGGACCTGTTAGGTCAGGGCCAGCGGGCGCTAAATCAGCGCCAGAACGGCTTGCTCAGCTCTTCGTAGCGTTGAGCTTCGCTGATCCCGGCATCGGCCAGCAGACGCGAGTCCAGACGAGCCAGTTGATGGCGGCTGGAGATGCGGCGCTGCCACAACATCAGGTTGGCGATAACGCGCAGAGGCAGGGAAGCCTGGGTGTTTACAGCTTTATCTTCGAAGAACAGTTCGGAACTGAGTGTACGTTCCATGATGACATCCTTCCGCTTGTGGCGGGATTAGGTAGTGGTTTAACTGATGCCAATGATCCTCCTCCGGCGCAAGACTCTCTAGATACAGTTCACCTGTATTGTGAGGGGCCAGTTAACTGTTTATAGCGGCTGTACTGTACGGAAATGGGGCAACTGTACCTGTCGGCACTTATTTGGTGCGTTTTAGGCATTTTGGAGAGAGGGCGTAGGGTTTTTCGGTAGGAAATGACAGGTACAGTAGTACAGTTTTTTAAAAGATGCCGCGCTCAGTTCCGAGCGAATGCAACTGTGTTTGCATCCGCCCGGATCTGTATTGATCAACCTTTGAGCATGTGCCCGGTTTCTTCCAGGTTGATGTGCCAGCTCAAGGCTTCGCGCAGGATGTGCGGGGTATGCCCGCCGATGGCGCAGGCGGCGTTGAAGTAGTTATTGAGGGCGTCACGGTAGTCTGGGTGCACGCAGTTATCGATGATCACCCGTGCCCGCTCCCGTGGCGCCAGGCCGCGCAGGTCAGCCAGGCCGATCTCGGTCACGAGGATATCGACGTCATGCTCGGTATGGTCGACATGGCTGACCATCGGCACCACGCTGGAAATCGCCCCGCCCTTGGCAATGGATTTGGTAACAAAGATCGCCAGGTGCGCGTTGCGGGCGAAGTCCCCCGAGCCGCCAATGCCATTCATCATCCGCGTGCCGCAGATGTGGGTGGAGTTGACGTTGCCGTAGATGTCGAACTCCAGCGCCGTGTTGATGCCGATGATGCCCAGACGCCGCACCACTTCCGGGTGGTTGGAGATTTCCTGCGGGCGCAGTACCAGCTTGTCTTTGTAGCGCTCCAGGTTGCCGAACACGTCGGCATTGCGTCGCTCTGACAAGGTGATCGAACTGCCGGAGGCAAAGCTCAGCTTGCCGGCATCAATCAGGTCGAAGGTCGAGTCCTGGAGGACTTCGGAGTACATGGTCAGGTCTTCGAACGGTGATTCGATCAGGCCGCACATCACCGCGTTGGCGATATTGCCGATACCGGCCTGCAGTGGGCCGAGTTTGTTGGTCATGCGCCCGGCGTCCACTTCCTGCTTGAGGAAGTTGATCAGGTGATTGGCGATCCACTGGGTGTCGCTGTCGGGCGGCGTAACCGTGGAGGCGGAATCGGCCTGGTTGGTGATGACGATGGCGACGATCTTCTCTGGCGGGATCGGGATCGCGGTGCTGCCGATGCGATCATCCACCTTGACCAGCGGGATCGGGGTGCGGGTCGGGCGGTAGGTCGGGATATAGATGTCGTGCAGGCCTTCGAGGTTCGGATTGTGTGCCAGGTTGATCTCGATGATCACTTGCTTGGCAAAAATCGCGAAGCTGGCCGAGTTGCCCACGGAGGTGGTGGGCACGATATGGCCTTGCTCGGTGATGGCCACGGCTTCAATCACTGCGATGTCCGGCAGCTTGAGCTGGTTGTTACGCAACTGCTCGACGGTTTCCGACAGATGCTGGTCGATAAACATTACTTCGCCGGCATTGATCGCCTTGCGCAGCGTGCTATCGACCTGGAACGGCATGCGGCGCGACAGCACGCCGGCTTCGGTAAGTTGCTTGTCCAGGTCGTTGCCCAGGCTGGCGCCGGTCATCAGGGTGATTTTCAGGGGCGAGGTCTTGGCGCGTTCGGCCAGGGCGTGGGGCACAGCCTTGGCTTCACCGGCGCGGGTAAAGCCGCTCATGCCGACGGTCATGCCGTCCTCGATCAGGGCGGCAGCATCGGCGGCGCTCATGACCTTGTTCAACAGCGAAGGCAAGCGAATACGATCACGGTACATGGATTGTTATCTCGGGCAACGGAGGCAAGGTGGGCAGTCTAGTGATTTCAAAGGCGTTCGTCCCGCTACCATGGTCGAATGCCAGGTGGCGATTTAGAGCCTTTGGTCGGGTTTTTCCCGTTAATAAAAAACCCCAGCCTACGGGAGGCCGGGGTTTTGGGTATTGCGCTGGAGCAGTGTTTATTCGACAGCCTTGACCATGTCTTCAATGACCTTCTTCGCGTCGCCGAAGACCATCATGGTCTTGTCCAGGTAGAACAGTTCGTTATCCAGGCCGGCATAACCACTGGCCATCGAGCGCTTGTTGACGATGATCGTCTTGGCCTTGAAGGCTTCGAGAATCGGCATGCCGGCGATCGGCGATTTCGGATCGTTCTTGGCGGCCGGGTTGACCACGTCGTTGGCGCCGAGCACCAGCACCACGTCGGCCTGGCCGAACTCGGAGTTGATGTCTTCCATCTCGAACACCTGGTCATACGGCACTTCGGCCTCGGCCAGCAGCACGTTCATGTGACCAGGCATGCGCCCGGCGACCGGGTGGATCGCGTATTTCACGGTGACGCCGCGATGGGTCAGCTTCTCGGTCAGTTCTTTAAGTGCATGCTGCGCCCGCGCTACCGCCAGGCCATAGCCTGGGACGATGATCACGGTGTCGGCGTTGGTCAGCAGGAAGGTGGCGTCGTCAGCCGAACCGGACTTCACCGGGCGTGCCTCTTTCGAACCGGCCGGCCCTGCCGCATCCGGCGTATTGCCGAAACCGCCGAGCAGCACGTTGAAGAACGAGCGGTTCATCGCCTTGCACATGATGTACGAGAGGATCGCGCCGCTCGAACCTACCAGGGAGCCGGCAATGATCAGCATCGAGTTGTTCAGCGAGAAGCCGATACCCGCCGCAGCCCAGCCGGAGTAGCTGTTGAGCATCGACACGACTACCGGCATATCCGCGCCGCCAATCGGGATGATGATCAGCACGCCCAGCACGAAGGCCAGGGCCAGCATCAGGGCAAAGGCGCTGAGGTTGCCGGTGAACATAAACACCAGGCCCAGACCCAGGGTGGTCAGGCCCAACACCAGGTTCAATTTATGCTGGCCGCCAAACTGTACCGGTGCGCCCTGGAATAGACGGAACTTGTACTTGCCTGACAGCTTGCCGAAGGCAATCACCGAACCGGAGAAGGTAATGGCACCGATAGCGGCACCGAGGAACAGCTCCAGGCGGTTGCCCGCAGGAATCGCATCGCCCAGTTGCTTGACGATCCCCAGGGATTGCGGCTCGACCACTGCGGCGATCGCAATAAACACCGCTGCCAGGCCGATCATGCTGTGCATGAAGGCGACCAGTTCCGGCATCTTGGTCATTTCTACGCGCTTGGCCATGATCGAGCCGGCGGTACCGCCGACCAGCAGGCCGACAATCACGTAGCCGATGCCGGCAGTGGCAAGTTCTGCACCGAGCTTATAGATGAGGCCAACGGTGGTGAGTACCGCCAGCGCCATGCCCAGCATGCCGAACAGGTTGCCGCGTCGGGACGTGGTTGGGTGCGACAGGCCTTTGAGGGCCTGGATGAAGCAGATCGACGCGATCAGGTAGAGCGTCGTGACGAGGTTCATGCTCATTACTTCTGCACCTCTTCTTTAGCCTTGGGCGCTTTCTTCTTGAACATCTCAAGCATCCTACGGGTAACCAGGAAGCCGCCGAACACGTTAACGGCAGCCAGGGCCACGGCCAGGGTGCCCATGGTCTTGCCCAGTGGCGTGACGGTGAGTGCGGCGGCGAGCATGGCGCCGACGATCACAATCGCCGAGATCGCATTGGTCACGGCCATCAACGGCGTATGCAGCGCGGGGGTGACGTTCCAGACCACGTGGTAACCGACATAAATCGCCAGCACGAAGATGATCAGGTTGTAGATACCGGGGGAGATAAGCTCTTCCATCGTCTGAATCCCTGCTTAGGCGTTTTTGCGGATGACTTGGCCGTCGCGGCACATCAGGCACGCGGCGACGATGTCGTCTTCGAGGTTGATTTCAAACTGCCCTTCCTTGGTGAAGACCAGCTTCAGGAAGTCCAGCAGGTTGCGCGCATAAAGGGCTGAAGCGTCGGCAGCGACGGCACCGGCAAGGTTGGTCGGGCCGCAAATGGTCACGCCGTTCTCCACCACCACCTGGTCGGCGACGGTCAGTGGGCAGTTGCCACCTTGGGCGGCGGCCAGGTCGATCACCACGGAGCCTGGCTTCATCTGGGCGACGGTTTCGGCGCTCAGCAACGTCGGGGCCTTGCGACCCGGGATCAGGGCGGTGGTGATGACGATGTCGGCTTGCTTGGCGCGCTCATGCACGGCCAGGGCCTGACGCTGCATCCAACTGGTGGGCATGGGGCGTGCGTAGCCGCCGACACCGACGGCGCATTCGCGCTCTTCATCGGTCTCGTAGGGCACGTCGACGAACTTGGCGCCGAGGGATTCGATCTGTTCCTTCACGGCCGGACGGACGTCGGACGCTTCGATGACGGCACCCAGGCGTTTCGCCGTAGCGATGGCCTGCAGGCCGGCCACACCAGCACCGAGGATCAGCACACGGGCGGCTTTCACCGTACCGGCGGCAGTCATCAGCATCGGCATGAAGCGCGGGTAGTGATGGGCCGCGAGCAACACCGCCTTGTAGCCGGCAATGTTGGCCTGGGACGACAGCACATCCAGGCTCTGCGCACGGGAGGTGCGCGGGGCGGCCTCCAGGGCGAAGGCAGTGATGCCATGTTCGGCCAGGCGGGTGATGGTTTCGTTGCTGAACGGATTGAGCATGCCCACCAACACGGTGCCGCTTTTAATCAGCGTCAGTTCGCTGTCGCTGGGGGCGACCACCTTGAGAATCAGCTCGGCGCCAAACGCGTCGCTGGCACTGCCAATGGTTGCGCCTGCCGCTTCATAGGCACTGTCGACGACGCTGGCATTGATGCCTGCGCCGCTTTGTACAGTGACCTTATGGCCCTGGCCGATCAGCTTCTTGATGGTTTCCGGGGTTGCAGCAACCCGCGTTTCACCGGTCTGGGTTTCGAGAGGAACACCAATGTGCACGTCAAATCTCCTGCATGATCTTTTTGCTTTTGATTTTTGTAAAAAGGCCAGTGCACCGCGAGTGGCGCAACTGGGGCGGCCGATCAGCACGACCCCGCTGAAATGACAGCAGGGCGCGGCATTTTGCAGGCGAACTTTACGGCCTTCAAGGGATTATGACGGGTGACGAAAAATTAACTACAAGTCACCCTGTGACTGATTGTCGCAACGTGCCGAAATAACCTCTTTGAATACAGGTGTTTAAAGGCTTCGGGCGGAAAAAGACAATTTTTGCAATTGTCGTCATGAATAGCGGGTCATGGGGGGTGAATAACCCCTGTAGCGCTGATAGCTATTGGCTTTCAGGTCATTTTTGCATTGATCGGTACAGTCTGTCTAAAGGCGACATATATTTATATCTGTAGTGCTATAAATTATCTGACTACAAGGTCAGTAAATATCACGGGCGTCTAGAACTGGTGGCTGTAGCGTTGTGCCTGATCAACCAGCCAGTCTCGAAAGGCGCGCAGCGACGCGGATTCGACCTTTCTCTCGGGAATCATCAAGTAATAAGCCTTGCTGCTGGTCAGCGCCTGCGGGTTGGCGATCACCAATTGCTTCTCGCCCAGTTCGCGTTGAATAAGGAACGGTGGGATCAGCGCAATGCCCATGTCATGCATGGCCGCCTGGGACAGCATGGAGAATAGTTCGTAACGCGGGCCTGTCATGTCCCGGGGGATATTCAGTTGCTGGGCATTGAACCACTGGCGCCAGGCGTAGGGCCGTGTGGTTTGCTGTAGCAGCGGCAGTTCGGCGATTTCCTCTGCGCTGAAGTGCGAGCGGTTCTCCAGCAATCGCGGGCTACAAACGGGAACCGGGTTTTCGCCCATCAGTCGGTGGGATTCGGTCCCGGACCAGTCGGCATCGCCGAAATAGACCGCGGCATCGAATTGCGTATCGGCAAACAGGAATGGGCGAGTGCGGTTGGTCAGGTTCACCGTGACTTCGGGGTGTTGTTGCTGGAAGTCCTTGAGGCGCGGGATCAGCCACTGCGTGCCGAACGTGGGCACTACTGCCAGCTCGATGACATTGGCGCCCTGCTGGCCCATCACTGAGAGAGTGTCGCGCTCCACGGCATCTAGTTGCGTCGCGACCCGCCGGCTATAGGAAAGCCCGGCTTCCGTGAGCTTTACACCACGTCGCGAGCGTCGAAACAGTTCGACACTCAAAAACTCCTCGAGGCTGGCGATCTGTCGGCAGATTGCGCCTTGGGTAATGGATAGCTCCTGCGCGGCCTTGGTAAAGCTCTCGTGGCGGGCTGCCGCTTCAAAACTGACCAGTGCCGTGGTGCTGGGGATCTTCCTGCGCATGTACCGTCGCCTCACTAATAAAGAGCAGTTTTGCCCTTTTCAATCATGACGAAGTGAGAAATTAGCACAAGCCTATGCAAAAACCTCGTTTGCCCTCCTCGCCTGTCCGGCCTAGGCTCCATGCACGACTTTTGATTTACTTCGCGAGGACTCACTCATGGGCGGTAAGGCAAGCTTCAACTGGATCGATCCACTGCTGCTGGATCAACAGCTCACAGAAGAAGAGCGCATGGTGCGCGACAGCGCTGAGCAATTTGCCCAGGACAAGCTGGCACCGCGTGTGCTGGAAGCCTTCCGTCATGAAAAGACCGATCCTGCAATTTTCCGTGAAATGGGCGAGACCGGCCTGCTCGGCGCGATGATCCCCGAGCAGTACGGTGGCAGTGGCTTGAACTACGTCAGCTACGGCTTGATTGCCCGTGAAGTGGAGCGTGTCGACTCCGGCTACCGCTCGATGATGAGCGTGCAGTCGTCCCTCGTCATGGTGCCGATCAATGAGTTCGGTACTGAGGCGCAAAAACAGAAGTATCTGCCCAAGCTGGCCTCGGGTGAGTGGATTGGTTGTTTCGGCCTGACCGAGCCCAACCACGGTTCGGACCCGGGCGCGATGATTACCCGTGCGCGCAAGGTGGATGGCGGCTACAGCCTTACCGGCAGCAAGATGTGGATCACCAACAGCCCGATTGCCGATGTGTTTGTGGTCTGGGGCAAGGACGACGCCGGCGATATCCGTGGTTTTGTCCTGGAGAAGGGCTGGAAAGGCCTGAGTGCCCCGGCGATTCACGGCAAGGTCGGCCTGCGCGCTTCGATCACCGGCGAAATCGTCATGGATAACGTGTTCGTTCCCGAAGAAAACATCTTCCCCGATGTGCGCGGCTTGAAAGGGCCGTTCACCTGCTTGAACTCGGCGCGCTATGGCATCTCCTGGGGCGCGTTGGGGGCAGCGGAGTTCTGCTGGCACACGGCGCGTCAGTACACCCTTGATCGCCAGCAGTTCGGGCGTCCATTGGCTGCCACACAATTGATCCAGAAAAAGCTCGCCGATATGCAGACCGAGATCACTCTCGCCCTGCAGGGTTGCCTGCGTCTAGGGCGGATGAAGGATGAAGGAACGGCGGCGGTGGAGATCACTTCGATCATGAAGCGTAACTCCTGCGGCAAATCCCTGGATATCGCCCGTATGGCCCGTGACATGCTGGGTGGCAACGGTATCTCCGATGAGTTCGGGATCGCCCGGCACCTGGTCAACCTGGAAGTGGTGAATACCTACGAAGGCACGCATGACGTCCATGCGCTGATCCTCGGACGTGCACAGACTGGTATCCAGGCGTTTTATTAATAGGAGTGTGACCATGGGCGCGCTATCGCATCTGCGGGTACTGGATTTGTCACGGGTGCTGGCAGGGCCCTGGGCCGGGCAGATTCTTGCGGATCTCGGGGCCGAGGTGATCAAGGTCGAGCGACCTGGCAGTGGCGACGATACGCGCGCCTGGGGGCCGCCGTTCCTTAAGGACGCTTATGGTGAGAACACCACTGAGGCGTCCTACTACTTATCGGCCAACCGTAATAAGGAGTCGGTGACTATCGACTTCACACGGCCGGAGGGGCAGAAGCTGGTCCGGGACCTCGCGGCGAAGTCGGATATCTTGATCGAGAATTTCAAGGTTGGCGGTTTGGCGGCGTATGGCCTGGACTATGAGTCGCTCAAGGAGCTCAACCCGGAGCTGATCTACTGCTCTATCACAGGGTTTGGCCAGACCGGGCCGTATGCGGCGCGCGCGGGCTATGACTTTATGATCCAGGGGTTGGGCGGGCTGATGAGTCTGACGGGGCGTCCCGAGGGTGATGAGGGCGAAGGTCCGGTCAAGGTGGGTGTGGCACTGACCGACATTTTGACCGGGCTCTACTCTACGGTGGCGATTCTGGCGGCGTTGGCGCACCGCGACCATGATGGTGGCGGCCAGCATATTGATATGGCGTTGCTGGATGTCCAGGTGGCTTGCCTGGCTAATCAGGCGATGAATTACCTGACGACGGGTGTATCGCCCAAGCGGCTGGGCAATGCACATCCGAATATCGTGCCGTATCAGGACTTTCCCACCGCTGACGGCGATTTCATCCTGACCGTGGGTAACGACAGTCAGTTTCGCAAGTTTGCCCAGGTTGCCGGGCAGCCACAGTGGGCCGATGATCCGCGGTTTGCTACTAATAAGCTGCGGGTGGCCAATCGGGCGGTGCTCATTCCGTTGATTCGCCAGGCCACAGTGTTCAAGACCACCGCCGAGTGGGTGAGCCAGCTGGAGCAGGTCGGTGTGCCCTGTGGGCCGATCAATGATCTGGCGCAGGTGTTTGCCGATCCTCAAGTGCAGGCGCGCGGGTTGGCTATAGAGTTGCCGCATCCGCTGGCAGGCAAGGTGCCGCAGGTGGGGAGCCCTATGCGGCTGTCCAAGACGCCGGTGGAGTATCGCAGTGCGCCGCCTCTGCTGGGCGAACATACGGCTCAGGTGCTAAGCCAGGTGCTGGGATTGGGGGCGGCCCATGTGGCGGCTTTAAAGGAAGCGGGGGTCATTTGAGGTGTTTCTTCTATATAGAGGGGGTTTCTATATAGAAAGGCTGGTTGTTTTTTAAACGATCGTAACTAATTGATAGAAAAGCAAAATTAAGGGTTGACGGCAGATTCTGGAAGTCTATAATTCGCCCCACTTCCGGCGCAGTCGAAACGGAAAACTCCTTGGTAAACAAAGAGTTACGCAGAATTCGACAGCGAGTTGCTTCAGTTCATCGAAGCCCAGAAGGAGTTGGTAGAGCAGTGTTGTTTGGCTCTATTAACGTTTCGATCCTCTCGGTCGAAAGCGGAGAAAAAGAGGTGTTGACAGCAGCGTG